>DASRUX010000230.1:0-2912 GCA_035655235.1 Rhodocyclaceae bacterium
GAAGGGGGAAAAATGTATCCGCGCATCAAGCCTTTGGCAGTACTCCTGCCCATACTCTTTTCGTTGCCCATCCACGCCCAGCAACTGGCCTCCCTCGATCCCATCGTGGTGACGGCCACCCGGCAGCCCATGAAGGCGTCGGAGTTGCTGTCCGACGTGACCGTCATCGAACGGGAAGAGATTGAAAAAGCCGCCCAGAGCACCATCGGCGAACTCCTGTCCACCCAGCCCGGCATCGAGATGAGCGCCAACGGCAGTCCGGGGGCTGTCAGCAATATCTACATGCGGGGCAGCAATAGCAGCCATGTCCTGGTCCTGATCGACGGCATGCGCGTCGGGTCCGCCACGCTGGGTTCCATTTCCTGGTCCCGCGTCCCGGTGAGCCAGGTGGATCGCATCGAAATCCTCCGGGGGCCGGCCTCTTCCCTGTACGGCAGCGACGCCATCGGCGGCGTGGTGCAGATTTTCACCAAGCGCGGCTCAGGTCCCATGCAGTTCACCGCCGAGGCCGGCGCCGGTTCCTACGATACCTATTCGACTTCTGCGGGCGTGTCGGGGGAAACCGATGGCTGGCGCTATTCCCTCTACGCAGGCACCCAGCAGTCCGCCGGCTTCAACAGCATCCGCAATACGAAGAACGCTTCCTACAATCCCGACCGGGACGGCTACAAGAACGACAACGCCACCGGTTCCCTTTCCTATAGCCCGGCCAAGGGCCACGAAATCGGGGGCAGCTTTTTCTACAGCGACGGCGACAACCGTTACGACTCCTCCCCCAAAGCCCGGGACTACCGTAATTCCCTGATCGTATCCAGCTACGATCTGTATTCCCGCAACGCCATCACCAGCAACTGGACCAGCAATCTGAAGGTCGGCCGCACCACCGACAACTCCATCAACCGGACCAACGATGTCCGCACCTCCCTCTTTGCCACCGACCAGGACCAGCTCCTCTGGCAGAACGATGTGAAGACCGGCGTCGGGACCTTCCTGCTCGGCCTGGAGCGGCTGGAGCAGAAGATCAGCGGCACCAGCAACTACCGGATCAAGGACCGCTCCATCGATTCCGCCATGGCGGGGTGGAACGGGGTCTTCGGCTCCCACCGCCTCCAGGCCAGCCTGCGCCACGACCAGAACTCCCAGTTCGGGGACAAGAACACGGGGTCCGTCGCCTACGGCTTCCAGTTCACCCCCGCCTGGCGGGCCAACGTCGGTTACGGCACGGCTTTCAAGGCCCCGAGCTTCAACGACCTCTATTTCCCCCTGACCTTCGGTTACCAGGGCAACCCCAACCTGCTGCCGGAAACCTCCCGGAACCGGGAGGCCTCGGTCCACTATGAAGCGGCCGGCCACCACGCCTCCGTGACCTGGTTCCTGAATCGGGTGGAAAACCTCATCTCCTGGTCCGGCGTCACCACGCCGGTGAATATCGGAAACGCCCGCCTGGAAGGGGTTACCCTCGCCTACGAGGGGCATGTGGGCAGCTACGATGTCCAGGCCAACTACAATTACCTGGACCCGCGGGATGTGGCGACCGGCCACCAACTGGCGCGCCGTGCCAGCAACTTCGGCACCGTCGCCCTGGGCCGCCGCCTGGGCGACTGGGAATGGCGCACCGAGGCTCAGGCCAGCGATCGGCGCTTCGACACCGACGCCAATACCCGCAAGCTGAGCGGCTACACTATCGTCAATGTCTATGGCGCCTACCACTTCAGCAAGGACTGGTCGGCTTTCGCCCGGGTGAACAACCTGTTCGACCGGGAGTACGAACTGGCCGGAGACTACGCCACCCCGCGTACCAACGTCTTCGTCGGCGTCCGCTACCAACCCAAGTAAGCAGCCATGTCCTCCCGCCGCCGCGTCCTGATCGTCCTTGTCCTCCTCGCCCTGGCGGCGGGGGCGAGCCTGGTCCTGGCGCTGATGGCGGGGAGCGTCGCCATTCCAGCTGCCGATGTCCTCAAGGCCCTGATGGGCGACGGCAGCGATCTGGGCGGCGAGGTGGTCCTCAACCTGCGCTTGCCCCGGGCCCTGGCCGGATTCGCCTGCGGCGGACTCCTGGCCCTGGCCGGTGCGCTGATGCAGGTGCTGCTCAGGAATCCCCTGGCCGATCCCTATGTTTTGGGGATTTCCGGAGGGGCGGGGGTGGGGGCGCTGCTGGCCATTCTCATCGGTCTCCCGGCCCTGGGGATCAATGGACTGGCCTTTGCCGGCGCCATGGGCGCCATGCTGCTCGTCTTCGGTTTGGCCCACGGAGACGGCAGCTGGACCCAGACCCGCCTGCTGCTCACCGGGGTCATCGTCGCCGCCGGTTGCGGCGCCCTGGTGGCTCTCATGCTCTCTATCGCCCCGGAGCACAAGCTGCGGGGCATGCTCTTCTGGCTCATGGGCGATCTCGCCCAGGCGGGGGATGTGCGCTGGACCCTGGCCCTCCTGGTCCTCGCCCTGTTCTCCGTCCTGCCCTTCGCCCGGGAACTCAACCTCCTGGCCCGGGGTGCCGACACCGCCCAGGCCCTGGGCGTGGCGGTGCCCCGGCTGCGGCGGCTGGTTTATGCCGTGGCCTCCCTGGCCACCGCCCTGGCCGTCACCACGGCGGGCTCCATCGGCTTCATCGGCCTTATCGTGCCCCACCTGGTGCGCCTCGCGACCGGCAACGACCAGCGGCTGCTCCTCCCTGCCTCGGCCCTGGCGGGGGGGAGCCTGCTGGTCCTGGCCGATACCCTGGCCCGCACTGTGGTGGCGCCCCAGCAGTTGCCGGTAGGTGTGCTAACCGCCCTCATCGGGGTGCCGGTCTTCCTTTTCCTGTTGTCCAGGCATCCGCGATGACGGCACCCATTCTCGAAACCCGCGGCCTGCGGGTCGCCATCGGCGGCCGGGATGTCTGTGACCGCCTCGACCTGGCCCTTCATCCCGGG
>DASRUX010000231.1:0-13736 GCA_035655235.1 Rhodocyclaceae bacterium
TCTTCCATGAGGGGAGCATTGGCCCCCTGCTCGTAGGACTGTTTCATCCGCTCCCGGACCAGACCGCGATGATCGGGATGAACCCGGTCAAGTACCGGCATTCCCAGCAGTTGATCCTTCGAGGTGGCACCGAACAGCCTCAGGGCCGCCGGATTGGCATAGACGATGACTCCGTGAACGCTGACGAATATTCCATCGGGAGAGTGTTCGGCAACAGCGGAAAAATCGGAGTCGTCGTGAATGTTCGGCATTGGATACAGGGCATGGCAAGCGGGTGTAGTGGCGCAACCAGGAGGGACGGTTTTCCCAGGAGGACATTACAGAGCTCGTGGCCCCAATGCAATCCGAGCAGCGATACCTAATAGGGATAGACCAACTGCCAGCCTTCCGGGCAATACTGGGTATTGGGGTAGTACTGGCCGACCGAACGGCAAAAATACTGGGCGTTGGCTGGCACAGCGGGGGGCGCCGGCGGTACCGGCGTGGCGACCGGAACGGCGGTATAAGTGGTGGTCGCTGGGGTAGGGTCGGACAAGGCCGCGCCGACGGCGAGGCCGATGATGCCCAGGGCGATCGCCGGGCCGACCCAGTCGGAACCGTGCTTTTCCCGGTGTTCGTATCGCGGGGGCGGATTGTACGGACGATGCCCCCAATCGGCGAAGGCGTTGCCGGTCAGGCAGGCCGCCAGCGTCACGGTCATTGCGGTCTTGAGCAGCTTCTTCATTTTCTTTCTCCGTTGCTTCGACAAGCAATTAACGACGGGCGTCCATTCCTGCCGACGCGGAGTTGTAACGAGAGGTATCCGGCGATGACATCGGTCTTTCCGAAGGCCACAGGTATACGCCGTGACAAATGCCATATAAATTATTCCGAAGGCATTAAGTTCGGTCCTATGCCGCCGTTATTGGATGACAGCCATCACGCCACGGAGAGAATGGATGAAAGGGGACATCATCGGGGCCAACCTCTTGGGACAGTCGGAACGGTTCAAGGGGGTTGTGAAACAGATTCGCCGTTTTGCCAATGTGGGGGCCACCGTCCTCATCACGGGGGAAAGCGGCACCGGCAAGGAATTGGCCGCCCGGGCGCTGCACTACCTGGGCGAGCGCGGGGGCAAGCCTTTCGTTCCGGTCAATTGCGGCTCCCTGTCGGAGGGCCTTGCGGAGAGCGAATTGTTCGGCCATGAAAGGGGAGCCTTCACCGACGCCAAGAACGCTTCCAATGGCCTGATCGGCGAAGCGGATGGCGGCACCCTCTTCCTCGACGAGATCGACGGCCTGCGCCCCAAGGCCCAGACCGCCCTGTTGCGCTTCCTCCAGGATCGCACCTACCGCCGGCTCGGCGGCGGCACCCTGCGCCATGCGGATGTGCGTGTCATTGCCGCCACCAACGCCGACCTGGAGCAATTGAGCCTGGCCAAGCAGTTCCGCCTCGACCTGTATTACCGCCTCAACGTGCTCAAGCTGCACATGCCATCCCTGCGGGATCGCGGGGACGATGCATTCGAGATGGCCACGGCCTTCATCCGGCGGCTGGAACACCAGTACCGCATGCCGGCCAAGCGTCTGCACCCGGAAGCTGTCGAGTTCATCCGCGGCTACGAGTGGCCCGGCAACATCCGGGAGCTGGAGAACGTGCTGCACCGGGATTTCCTGACCAGCGAGTCCGATGAAATGCGCCTGACGGAAGCACGGGCCAACTGGACGGCAGTTGCCCAGGCCAAGACCCTGTTCGCCAAGACCTGCCATTCGTTCAAGGAAGCCAAGGCCCGCACCGTGGCGGAATTCGAGCAGTCCTACGTCCGCGAACTGCTGATCCTTACCCAGGGCAACCTCTCCGCCGCCGCCCGGATGGCCGGCAAGGAACGCAGCGCCTTCGGCAAGCTGGCACGAAAATACGGGCTGGCGGCATGCAGCCAGGACGCCGATACCAACCAGGCTCCGGCCTGAGCGGATAGCCTGAGGGTGGCAGCCGGCGGCTAAGCCCTTGCTCTCTTTGCCGACACGGGGCAACCTATGCACCGCTCTCGTCCAGCGTTCCCGAGGTCATGGATTACCAAGCGATCGAACAGGCTGCCGCCGCCATCCTGAACTACGTCCAGCAGCATCCCAATAGCGCCGATACGGCCGAGGGCATCCACGCCTGGTGGATCGATTGGGAGGGCCGTATCGAGAGTCCGCTGGTGACCGAACAGGCGCTCGAATACCTGGAGCGCCAGCACCTGATGGAGAGAGTCTCCATCGGGAACCGCGTGCTCTGGCGCAGGCCGCGTCAAGTCGAATAAGCGGCAGCCAACCCGCTCGAGCTGACATCGCTCGGCCGACGGGGCCCGGAAGGGTTTCCCATTTCCCGGTTTTTCTCCGTTGTGGCCACGCCCATTGGGTCTGGCCCTTCCCCCTCGCTGTTTCTCAGTGGGGCAAATTCGCCTCACCGGGGGCAGGTTTGCCCCAGGGGCCGATGCCGATGCATTCCCTTGTTCCCGCAGGCCGTAACCGCCCTTTCCGCTAGTTGCCCCCTGGGGCGAAAGAGACCCAGGCTCACCGGGCAGCGATTCGTGTTGCATAAAAACACTTTAAAAAACAACGCAATGCAATTGGCATGGAACTGGCACGGACCTTGATTAGTAATCCCCACATCCGCTTTTCTCGCCTCGGTTCTGGCAGTGCAACGGAGAAACATCCTTCGCACGGGGCAGCACGGGAACACCAGGGCATGCAGGCGTGATTCAGGCCCCCGGCCTTCAGGGACGGTGTGGCGTTTTTGTCCAAACTTTGGAGCTAGCACTATGTTGGGGAGCATTCAAGACAAACTGTTGCGGGTTCGACCGCCTCGGGTTCGCATTACCTATGATGTGGAAACCGCCGGGGCGATCGAGAAGAAGGAATTGCCTTTCATCGTCGGCATCTTCGCCGACCTGTCCGGGGACCTGGATCCGGACAAGCCGTCCCCTGCCCCCCTGCGGGAAAGGAAGATGACGGAGATCGATCGGGACAATTTCAACGATCTCATGGCCAAGATCGCGCCCCGGGTCGCCCTGGGCAAGGTCAAGAACGTCCTGGAAGAACCTGCCGATCCGACCGCACCCCCTGTTACCCTGGGGGGCGCCATCATCTTCTCCAGCCTGGATGATTTCTCCCCCGCCGCGGTGGTGGAGCGGATTCCGGCGCTGAAGAAGCTCTACGACTCGCGCAAGACCATCCGCAAGCTCCAGGCCAAGGGCGAAGGCAGCACGCCGGTCCAGCTGTTCTTCGAAAAAGCCTTGAACGACGCCGCCCTCCAGGCCTCCCTCAAGGGCGCCTTCGACGGCAAGAAGCCGGAAGAGCTCGGTGGCGTTGCGTTGCCCGACGATGTCGATGCCCTGCTCAAGGGCTACTACACCGATGGCGACGGCGTCGAGGATGCCGACCGCAAACAGTCCGCCTCCCAACTGGCCGGGGAGTTCTACCTGGAACTCCTGGCCGACCTGCCCGACGGCCACCTGACCGGCGCCGCCGCCTTCATGGACGACCAGGTGGCCACCCTGGACGCCCGGATCAGCAAGCAGTTGGCCGAGGTGATGCACGCCGAGAGCTTCCAGAAGGTGGAAGCCACCTGGCGCGGCCTGCACTATCTGGTCTCCCGCACCGAGACCGGCGCCATGCTCAAGCTGCGGGTACTCGACGCCTCCAAGAAGGACCTGGACGACGACCTCAACAAGGCCGTGGAATTCGACCAGAGCGGCCTCTTCAAGATGATCTACGAGGCCGAGTATGGCACCTTCGGCGGTGCTCCCTATAGCCTCCTGGTAGGCGATTACGAATTCGGCCGCACGCCGGACGAAATCCGCCGCCTGCACAAGATCGCCGAGGTCGCCGCCGCGTCCCACGCCCCGTTCATCGCCTCTGCCGATGCCAAGCTCTTCGACCTGACCAGCTTCGGCGACCTGCCCAAGCCCCGGGACCTGCAGAAGATTTTCGAAACCGACGAGCTCATCGAATGGCGAGCCTTCCGCGAGTCCGAGGACTCCCGGTACGTGACCCTGACCCTGCCCAAGGTGCTGCTGCGGCTGCCCTACGGTACCGACATGCGTCCGGCCCCCACCAAGGAACTGCCCAGCCCCAAGGCCCGGCGCGTCCCGGTGCCGGCCGAGGGCTTCGTCTATGAGGAACTGAAGTCGCCGCTGCCCAGCGAAGACTCCAAGGCTTTCCTCTGGGGCAATCCCGCCTTCATCCTGGCCGAGCGCATCACCAACGCCTTCTCCCTGTACGGCTGGACCGCCGCCATCCGCGGCGTGGAAGGCGGCGGCCTGGTGGAAGGTCTGCCGGTCTACACCTACACCTCCGACCAGGGGGATGTGGACATGATCTGCCCGACCCAGGTATCGATCACCGACCGGCGGGAAAAGGAGCTGAACGACCTGGGCTTCATGGCCATCTGCCACGCCAAGAAGAGCAACAAGGCGGCATTCTTCGGCGGCCAGACCACCAACAAGCCCAAGCGCTACATCTCCGACCTGGCCAACAGCAATGCCCAGATCTCGGCCATGCTGCCCTACATCCTGGCGGCGTCCCGGTTCGCGCATTACATCAAGGTCATCATGCGCGAAAAGCTGGGCAGCTTCCTGACCCGGGGCAATGTGGAGAGCTACCTGAACAGCTGGATCGCCCAGTACGTGCTGCTGGACGACAACGCTTCCCAGGGCATGAAGGCGGCCTACCCGCTGCGGGACGCCAAGATCACGGTGACGGATATCCCGGGCAAGCCGGGCGCCTACAACGCCACCATCTTCCTGAAGCCCCACTTCCAGCTGGAAGAGCTCACCACCTCCATCCGCCTGGTCGCCGAGCTGCCGGGCTAACCGGCGGCACCCGACCAAGCGAATGACAAACGATTAGAGGAAATCGAAATGGATTTGATTCTTTTGGAGCCCGGCGATCAAAGCATCATGGGCGAAGGCACCGCCTGGACCATCGATGCCGGCGAAAGCATGATCGACACCACCTGGCGCGACAACTCCACCATGAAGGACATGAAGCGCTGTGTCGAAATGGTGTCCATCCACCAGGGGCTCAAGCAGCAGATGACCACGGACGTGTCCAACTCGGCGCGTACCTCGGGCCGTCCCATCGTCAGCGAGTTCACCTGCGTCAAGTACGCCGACAAGATCTCGGTCATGCTCTATGACCGCTGCCTGCGTGCCAAGCCGCTGGACACCCGCGATACCGGGCCGACCAAGCTTTACGTCTGCCGCAATTCGGGCGACCAGACCTCGGTCATCATGACCATCTCCCTGCGCTTCGCCATGATCAGCGAGATCCAGTTCCAGTCCCATCCCAACGATATGCCGACGGAACAGTTCAAGCTGAATTTCGCGGAAATCCTCTGGGAGCACACGGTCCAGAAGGTGGATTCCAGCATCGGCGGGAACATCTCCAGCGGCTGGTCCCTGGCGCGCAACCGGCCCCTCCAGGGCAAGTTCTCCGACGGCTTCGCTTCCTAAAACCACCACCGTCGGCTTCGACGGCGATGCCCTGCCCCGCGGGGTACGGTATCGCCGCCGTTCCGGGAGACCTTCATGCAATACCTGTTCGAGCGCCTCGCCAACAGCCAGCAGGACCCGCGGTACATGCCGGGCAAGGAAGAAATCCAGCTTGCCGTCATCCGCCAGATCCAGTGCCTCGTCGCCAGCCATCCCTGGCTGGACGGGGGCGATGGCGACCATCTGCTGTCCTTCGGTCAACCGGCCGTGCCCGACCTGTCGGCGGGCCACGCCCAGCAACTGCGGGACTACGGCGGGCGGCTCAAACACATGATCGAACGCTACGAACCGCGACTGGAGAACCCCTCCGTCGAGGTGGAAAACAGCGGGACGCCCACGGCGCCGGTGCAGGTGCTCGTCAAAGGCCATTTGCGCCTGGAGGGCGAAATCCTGCCCGTGCTCGTGGCCAGTGAGCCGCGCATCGACTGAATCCACAACCGCCCAGCATGACCACCCGCCTCAAGGACTACTTCGTCGATGAACTCGATGCCCTGCGCCGGCAGGCCGTCGACTTCGGCCGCGACCACCCCCGGGCCGCCCGGACCCTCGCCCTGTCGGGGGAAGGCCGCAGCCGCGACCCCCAGGTGGAACTCCTGCTGGAATCCTTCGCCTACCTGGCCGGCCGCCTGCAACACCAGGTGGACCAGGACGAGGCCCTGCTGCCCAACGCCCTTCTCGGCCATCTCTATCCCCACCTGGCGGCGCCGGTGCCGACCATGATGGTGGCCCAGGTGGATGTCCGTAGCGACGGCGCCAATTTCGCCAACGGCGCCACCCTGGCCCGGGGCCGCTACTTCAAGGCCCACGCTCTGAGCGACCTGGACCAGCCCCTGGAATGCCGCTTCCGCACCTGCTACGAGACGCCCCTGTGGCCCCTGGAAGTGGCGGAAGTGGCCCTGTCGCCCATCAACCACTACGCCGCCATCGATCGCGATCCCCGGGTCCATTCCGTGCTCAAGGTGAAAATCCGCGCCTCGGGCAAGGAGCCCATCCAGGATTTCAAGCTGGACAGCCTGCGCTTCCATATCGACAGCGAAGACAACCTGGCGGTGCGGCTCTACGAGCTGTTCGCCCTGGATTTCCTGGGCGTCGCGGTGCAGATTCCCGGCAAGAGCGACCTCCAGCAACTCCCCGCCAGCACCCTGCGCTGGGTGGGCTTTGCCGAGGACGAGGCCGCCCTGCCCTATGGCTATGGGGTCCATCCCGGCTATCGCCTGGTCCAGGAATACTTCGCCTTCCCGGAAAAATTCCTTTTCTTCGACATCGACCACCTGGACCTGACCGGCGCCATCCACGAATTCGACCTGCTGTTCACCCTGGGCGTCACCCCGGACCGCAGCCTGACTTTCAGCCCCCAGTCCCTGCGGCTCAATTGCATCCCCCTGGTGAATCTGTTCAGCCAGCGGATCGACCCCATGCCCCTGGACCAGGCCCACTACGAATACCGCATGGTGGCGGACCGGGCCTATCACCGCTACCACGAGATCTACGCCATCGAGGAGCTGGTGGCGAGCAAGCCCAACGCCACCCCCCGGCGCATCCATCCCTGCTTCGCCCTGGACGACTTCATGTCTATGGAAAACCAGGATTACTTCTACGTCAGCCGCCGCACCGAAAGCAGCCTCAGTTCCGTGCCCGGGACCGAGACCTATGTCTCCTTCCTCGATCCCAAGTTCGACCCCTGCCATCCCGCCGACGAGGCCATCGGCGGCCGTGCCCTGTGCACCAACCGCCGCCTGGGCGAAACCCTGCAGATCGGCAACGACCTGACCCTGGAAGGTCCTGGGCCGGTCCATGGCGTGCGCATCGTGAGCAAGCCCACCGCCTACCAGGCGCCGTCCCTCCTGGGCGAAAAGCCCTGGGCCCTGGTTTCCCAGCTGATGCTAAACCACCTTTCCCTCAGCCAGGGGACGATGGCCCTCAATGCCCTGAAGAGCATCCTGCGCCTCCACCTGGGCCGCTCCGGCAGCCTCGGCTGGAAGCAGATCGACAGCCTGATGGACCTGGATTGCCGGCCCGTGATGCGCCATCGCGGCCGGGACGGCTGGCGGGGCTTCGTCTCCGGCCTGCATATCCATCTCACCATCGACAGCCAACGGGCCGCCGGCAGCAATTCGGTCCTGTTCGCCGAAGTGCTGCGCCGCTTCTTCGCCCTCTACGCCAGCATCAACACCCTGGTGGAGTTGAGCCTGGAGACCCTGGACAAGAAAGGCAACCTCAAGGACTGGCCGCCCCTGGCCGGGGACGTGGCGGTTGCCGTGGATTCCACCAACGACACGAAAGGCATGGAATGGCCGCCCCTGGCTGGCGCACTGCCGATCCTCTAGCCCGCCGCCTGCGGCAGGATTACGCCCACATCGACTTCTACCAGTTGGTGAGGCTGCTACTGGCCGAACGTCGGCAGCAGGCCGGCGGCACCGCTCCGACGGAATCCGTCACCGCACGGGAGCTGGATGCCGCCGTGCGCTTCGGGGCCAATCTGGAAGGCGCCTTCCCCGGCCGGGAGGTGTGCGGCCTACAGGACGGCAAGCCTGAAGACGGCGGCAAGCCCGCTTCCGGTCCGGCGGAGGTGGCGGTCAACAACTATTGCATCGCCGGCGCCCAGGGCCCCCTGCCCGATCCCTATACCGAATGGGTCCGCGACCAGGTCCGGGAAGGCAACGGCGACACCGCCGCCTTCCTCGACCTCTTCAACCACCGCTTCAATGCCCTGCGCTACCGGCTCAAGGCGCGCCATCGGCCGGTCCTGGAAGGCACGGCGCCGGAAAAGGGGCGGATTGCCGACTACCTGTCCGCCCTGATGGGCATGCTCGGCACTGAGCTTTCCGGGCAGGCCCCCCTGCCGCGGCGGGCGCTGCTCGGCCTGGCCGGACTTCTTTCCAACGCCCGGCGCAGCCCGCCGGTGCTACTGGCCGCCCTACGTACCTACCTGGGGGTGCCGGTGGCGTTGCAGCCCTTCCAGGGCAACTGGCGCCCCATCGAGAAATCCGACCGCATGGCCCTGGGGCGGAGCAATTGCCGCCTGGGCCAGAACAGCTTCGCCGGCACCCGCATCTGGGACGAGCACGCCGAGATTTCCCTGGTCGTCGGCCCCATCGACTATTCCCGCTTCGTCCGCCTGTTGCCGGAGAAGAAGGCCGATTATTCCCAATTCGCGAATCTGGTGCGCTACCTGCTGGATCGGCGCCACGACTGCCGGGTGATCTTCCTGGTCCGCGGCGGCGAGGCAGCCCCGCAACGCCAACTTACCGTGCAGCCCGAGGCCGGCCGCCAAGGCCTCTACCTGGGCCACACCGCCTGGTGCGCCGCCGACGAGACCGCCCCGGAAGCGCTACGCCAAGTGGAAATCCATATCCGGGCATTCCCCGAACGGAGAGCCGCATGAACGACTTCCTGGACCCCCGCGTCATCCAGACCGCCATCGCCCAGGTGGAGCGGCCCGCGGTCTATCTCCATTGCGGCATTACCCTGGCCGACAACCGCGTGCTCGGGGCCGAGACCTTCCGCCTGGTCCATATCCAGGGCCAGGAGCGCATTTCCGAGCCCTTCGAATTCCAGCTGGAACTCCACGGCAATACCGATTACAGCCAGCCGCCCCTGCGCTTCGACGCCCTGATGGGCCGCCCGGTGACCTTCGGCGTGCAACTGCCCCAGGAGGGCCAGACCGATGCCGACGACCGGGGCTGGGCCGACAAGCTGTTCAACCGTGCCCTCGGCGGCGAGGCGGTGAAGGAACTGTCCCTGTTCAACGGCATCGTCGGCGGACTGGCGATGGAGCAGCCCGGCGTGTACCGGATCACGGTGAAGCCCGCCCTGTACCGCCTGACCCTCACCAACCACTACCGCATCCTCAGCCAGATGAGCGTTGCCAAGGCCATCGCCACGGTGCTGGCCGAACACGGCGTCGCCTACGACATGAAGAGCATCCTGGCCGACGAAAACCTGGCTTCCTCCCGGGTCCAGGATTGGTTCCAGGCCGGCGAGTCGGATTTCGACTTCATCCGCCGCCTGATGGGCAAGGCCCATCTGTACTACTACTTCCAGCACACCGGCAGTAGCCACACCATGACCTTCAGCAACCAGGCCAAGTACCTGAAGGTTCCCCTGGGCCGCCCGTTGCGCTACACCTACACCGCTGCCGACGAGCTGGGCCTCAACCAGGCCAATATCCTGAGCCAGTACAGCATCCGCCAGAACCTCATCAGCAGCGGCGTGAAGAGCGTCTTCGCCATCAGCGAGGAGACCTGGGAGGAGGACACGATCCCCGGCTACCAGACCTACGCCGACAGCACCCCCGGCGACATCGGCACCCAGCCCTTCCGCCTCTTCAAGTTGTACCAGTACGGCGGCAGCAAGCTCGAAACCCACGACCACACCCTGGCCGCCTCCCAGGCCTTGGCGGCTACCGGGTTGCAGTTCTCGGGGGCCAGCACCTGCCCCCTGTTCCGGGCCGGCTACCAGTTCCAGGTGCACGAGGAGATGGCGGCAGGCACTGCGCCCCAGCCGGTGTGTCCCGGCATCGACAACCAGTGGTTCGTGCTCACCCAGGTCCAGCACGACGCCACCCTGGATGGCAAATACACCAACCAGTTCGAAGCCACCGACGCGGCGGCCCTGGTGACGCCCTTCTCCATCCAGGAAACCCAGCAGGGCGCCGTGCTGGCCACCGTGGTGGGCCACGATACGGACGAGCCGCCCAAGGACTGGCGCTATTACCCGAAGACCGTCTTCGACCTGAAGCAGAAGCCCATGGACGACAAGCTCTCGGGGCAGCACCCGAGCCTGCGCGCCCTGGGCGTGCTGGTGGAGTTCGCCACCGACAAGGGAACGGGGCAGCAAGCCTGGGTCAAGCTGGCCGCCCACATGCAGACGGTGCCGGAGGTGGGCGTGACCGTGGTGGTCACCCGGGCCAACGACGAGTCGGAATTGCCGGAAATCCAGTCCATCGTCCACAACAACGGCAACAAGGTGGTGGTACCGGGGGGCTGGACCGCCAGCACCTTCGTCGGCAACAGCTACAACACCCATTACGGCGACGGCAAGAGCGTCCGCTACGGCTGGAAATCCTCGGTCAACCTGGACGAAGCGGTGGGCATCGTCACCAAGGCCTACGATTCGTCCCAGTACCGGGACGCCTCCTACAGCAAGGGCGGGAGCTACAGCTACAGCACCGCCGACCAGGGCAAGGACGGCCTGCTGTCCCGCTCCGAGTCCTTCGGCTCCACCTACAGCACCCACCACGGCGCCATGAGTCAGAGCACCACGGTGTTCGACGACACGGACAGCGATTCCACGGTCACCGGCACCGCCAAGTCCGTGAGCAACCACAATATCGTCAAGAACACCTCCACCACCAACGTCCAGACCAGCGAAAGCACCATCGGCACCACCACGTCCACGGACAAGATCGGAAGCAGCACCAGCACCTCGACCATCGGGACATCCACCAGTACCCACACCATCGGCCAGACCACCAGCACCCAGACCGTCGGTTCCAGCTCCAGCACCTCCTGTACGGGCTCCAGCAGCGTGGTCAGCATGGAAGGCTCCAGCACCACCATGTCCACGACCGGCACCCGCAGCAGCACCTCCCTGCTCGGGTCCGGCACCGACCTGTCCCTGATCGGCAGCCAGAGCAGCATCTCCGCGGTGGGTGCAAGAACCAGCGTGGACGCCACGGGCGCCGCTACCAACACCTCCCTGGTCGGAGCCTCCACCCACACGGGGATGACCGGCGTCTCCGCTTCCATGAACCTCACCGGCGCCAGTACGAGCATGTCCCTGACCGGCTGTGCCGCGGGGATGAATATCACCGGCAGCACCAACGATCTATCGGTCATCGGCAGTACCAACGCCATCAAGGTGATCGGGTCTTCCAGCGAGGTCTCTGTGGTCGGAAGCAGCACCTCCGTCAGCATGGTGGGCTCCAGCACCAGCCTCTCCGTGCACGGCCCGGGCGTCAGTATCTCCGCCGCCGCTCCCCAGGCCGAAATCAAGCTGAGCATGAGCGGCATCAACATCGTCGCTACCATCGAGATCACCCTCTGAGGCCGCCGTGAAAATCGTCAAACCCATGACCCTCGGCGTCCTCACCAAACCCTACCGCTACCGCCGCGCCAACCGGCTGGCGGTGGCGGTCTACGGTTTCTTCCGCCTCGGCGGCGCCGCCGAGGGGCGTTTCCTGACCGAAAACCTGCAATGGCCGGCGGTGCTCGCCAACCTGCCCGCCGAGCAGCCCCTGGACGAGGTCATGCCTAAGCAGCGCGGCGAAATCCTCCTCTCCGGCCAGGCCCATGCCCCGGATCGCAAACCCGTGACCGAAATGCCGGTGCGCTTGGTCTGCGCCGGGGTGGACAAGGCCCTGCGGGTGGTGGGCGACCGCCAGTGGTACTACGGCCTCGTGCCCTGGTACCGGGTCACCCGGCCCCAGCCCTTTACCGCCATGCCCCTGGGCTACGACCGGGCCTTCGGCGGCCCCAAGCACCCCGGCAACCTGATCGGCCGCGGCTTCAACGGCAACGCCCTGGCCGGCCTGGTCGGCGCCAACCGCGGCCTCTTGCCCAATGTGGAATACCCCGGGCTGCCGGCCACCCGCCACTGGCGGCGCCTGGCCCCGGCCGGCTTCGGCCCCATCGACCTGCGCTGGACGCCGCGCCAGGGCCGGGGCGGCACCTACGACGCCGCCTGGCTAGCCGAGGATGCCCCCGGCCTGGCCCGGGACATCGACTGGCGCATCTTCAACCGGGCTCCGGAAGACCAGTGGCTGGATGGATTCTTCCAGGGCGGCGAGAGCTATCGGCTGGAAGGCCTCCATCCCGCCGGCACGCTTACCGGCACCCTGCCCCGGGCCCGCATGCGCGCCTTCCTGCAGCGGGAAGGATCGACCGCCATCCAGGAAGTGCCCCTGGCCTGGGATACCGTCTGGTTCCTCCCCGAGGGCGAAGACCCGGCCCATCCCCTGGGCGTTGCCATCTGGCACGGCGAGGCCGAGATTTTCGACAGCGACGCCCTCGACGTGGCGACGGTCATGGTCGGCTACGAAGACCCGGCCCAACCCCGGGACTTGGCCCATTACGCCCAGGTCTTCGCCTGGCGCACCGACCCCGCCCAGGCCGCCCTGCATGCCTTCAACGAAGTGGAACTGGCCCCCGCCCTGGGCGAAGCCGAGGCTGCCCAGCTGGCCGCTGCCCGGCTGCAGGCCGAGGCCGAGTTGGTCGCGGCGCGCGAGGCACTGGTGGCGGAGCTGCTTGCCGAGGTCAACGCCGAACTGGAGGATGCCGGCCTCCCCCCCCAGCCGGCGCCCGAGCTGCCCCCGCCGGCCCTGGTGCCGCCCTCCCCCGCCGCCATCGCTGCCGGCGACTTCGACCTCAGCGGCTTCATGGACCAAGCCATGCAGATGGCCGAGGACGCCAAGGCCCAGGCGGAAGCGGCGCGCCAGTCCATGGCCGAGGAGCAGGCCGAGCTCGATGCCTTGCTGGCCGATCAGCCCTCCCCGGCGGAAGACGCCCTGGAAGCCGCCGAAGCGGCCTGGCAGGAGGCGCTGCACAAGGCCGCCCAGCCCGCCCTCGACCTGGTGGGAGGCGAAGCGGACAGCGACGAGGACTGCCGCCAGCTCCTCGACCTCTGGGCCACCCAGCCGCCCGCCGACGAGGACGAGGCCGCCAGTCGCCGGGAGGCCATCCGCAGCCTGCTCGCCGCCAAGGCGCAAAAGCGGGCCGCCCGCCGGGCTTCGCCCACCCCGGCGGTCGAGCCCCTGCCGGCCACCGCCGCCGCCCGCCTCGGCCAGCAAATCCTGGCCTGGATCGGCGCCGGGGTCTGCCTGGCCGGTCGCGACCTGGCCGGGGCCGACCTGCGGGGCGCCCAACTGGCCGGGGCCGACCTGCGGGAAGCCCAGCTCGAACATGCCGACCTGCGGGGGGCGAACCTCAAGGGTGCCCAACTGGCCGGGGCCGTGTTCGCCGGCGCCCGGCTCGACGGGGCGGATTTCGGCGGCGCCAGCCTGTCCGCCGCCAACTTCAGCGCCAGCCGGGGTGCCGGCGCCGGCTTCCGGGATGCCGACCTGTCCGGCGTCCTGGCCATCGACGCCCAATGGCCCCAGGCCGACCTGCGGGTTGCCCGTCTCGACCGCATGACCAGCCATCGCCTCGACCTGACCGGCGCCCGGCTGGACGGGGCCCGGGGCGAAGGCCCCCTGCTCCCCGAAGCCAAGCTCCCGGGC
>DASRUX010000232.1:0-18184 GCA_035655235.1 Rhodocyclaceae bacterium
GCCGATTCCATCCACGGCGACAAGCCCCAGCCGGCGCGGCTCCGCGCCTTGGAGCGTTTCAAGGCGGCCGAGGTGCAGGTCCTGGTGGCCACCGACGTGGCGGCACGGGGGCTCGATATCGACGACTTGCCCATCGTGGTCAATTTCGACTTGCCCATCGTCGCCGAGGACTACATCCACCGCATCGGCCGCACCGGCCGGGCCGGCAATACCGGCGAGGCGATTTCCCTGGTCTGTGCGGATGAGGTGGATCTCCTGGCGGCCATCGAAGCCCTGACCAAGAAGACCTTCGAACGCAATGAGGAGGAAGGCTTCGAGCCTCACCACCGGGTGCCGCTCACCGGCGCCGCCGGCCAGGTGCTGAAGAAGCCGAAGAAACCAAAGCAGCCCAAGGCCGGCGGCGGTTCGAGCAAGGGCGTCCCCAGCAATTGGGTCGGATTCGACGATTTCGGGTCGGAGAAGAAGGGCGGGCGACGGGGGAGAGGGACCGGCAAGAAGCCGGCAAGCCGCGCCAGGTCTTGATCGGGGAGCGGGTGCATTTCGTCGAAACCGGCAAGCTCCCCGTTGTCGCCCCGGCTGACTCAAAACTGACATGTTGCCTTGTATGCAAGTATGTTTTAACGTACGGGAAATATCTTAAAAACTAATAAATTGGCGTAGACCAATACATGATGACACTGGGGCAAGTACATGTTTTGGGGCGCAAGTAAGGAACTGGAAGCGACACGGGCGGAACTCGCCCAAACGAAGGCAAGGTTGGATGACTTGGCTTCGGAAAACGAAAGACTACGGGCCGAAATCGCAGCCAAGGACGAGGCCAAGAACGACAAGGATCGAGAGTGCGAGCTGCTGAAGTCGGTCCTTCAGCACCTTTCCGCATTCAACGAAACCCTGGCCGGCTCCCAGCAGAGCCTCGGCTTCATGGCCGGGGTGCTGCGGGATGAGCGGAACGAGGCCATCCGGGCCGCCGAGGTTTCGGTGGCCAGCGGCCGGACCACCACCGAGATCACCTCCAATCTCGACCGGCTCGCCCGCGATTCCTCGGCGACCGCCAAGGAGGTCGAGAGCCTTGCCAAGCAGGCGGACGAGATCAGCGCCATCGTGCAACTGATTCACGAAATCGCCGACCAGACCAATCTCCTGGCCCTGAATGCCGCCATCGAGGCAGCGCGGGCCGGTGAATCCGGGCGCGGCTTCGCGGTGGTCGCCGACGAGGTTCGCAAGCTCGCCGAGCGTACGGCCAAGGCGACCCAGGACATCGAGATTGTGGTCACGGGCATCCGCCAGAATTCCTCGGCCGCCAAGGGGGCCATGGACGGCCTTTCCGCTTCGGCGGAAAACTTCAGCCAGCAGGGCAACCGGGCGGCGGAAAGCATGGAACAGCTGGTCGGGCTGTCGAGGAAGATGGAACTGGTCATCGCCTCCAGTGCCTTGAGGAGCTTTGTCGAAGTCGCCAAGGTCGATCACCTGGTCTTCAAGTTCCGGATTTACATGGGGCTGTTCGGACTCATCGACTTGGCGCCGGATCAGGTGGCGGGCCACACCGCCTGCCGCCTGGGCAAGTGGTACTACGAGGGCGAAGGCCGCGAGTGCTTCAGCAAGCTTGCCGGCTACCGGGAGATCGAGTCCCCGCACGTCAATGTGCACAACTTCGGCATCGCCGCGCTGCAGGCCAAGCGCAAGGGCGATCTGGGCGAGATGCTGCGCCAGGTGCAGGCCATGGAAAGCGCCAGCCAGGGTGTCATCAACAATCTCAACAGGATGGTCGAGACGGCGGAGAAGGATCCGGCCGTTCTCTGCGAGCAGTAAGCGACACGGCGGGGACGGCCGTCCCCGCCCAACCTCTGATTACCCCACGAAACGCATGGAGAGGTCGAGGGCCTTCACGTCCTTGGTGAGGCTGCCGACCGAAATCCGATCCACGCCCGTTTCGGCGATGGCGGCGATGGTTTCCAGGGTGACGTTGCCGGAGGCTTCCAGGATGGCGCGGCCGGCGTTGACGGCTGCCGCTTCCCGCATCATGTCCAGGCTGAAATTGTCCAGCAGGATCATGGTGGCACCGGCGTCCAGGGCGATCTTCAGCTCCTCCATGCTTTCCACTTCCACCTGGATGAACTTGCAGCGCTCGCCTACCCGCTCGGCGGTGAGGCGGGCTTCCTCCATGGCTTCCGGGATGCCGCCGGCGGCCAGGATATGGTTTTCCTTGATGAGGATGGCGTCCCACAGGGCCAGCCGGTGATTGCCGCCGCCACCGGCCCGGACGGCGTATTTCTGGGCGATGCGCAGGCCCGGTAGGGTCTTGCGGGTATCCACCACCTGGGCCTTGGTATGGGCGATGGCGTCGGCGTAGGTACGGGCCTTGGTAGCCACGCCGGAAAGAAGCTGGAGGAAGTTGAGGGCGCTGCGCTCGGCAGTCAGCAGCGCCCGGGCGTTGCCTTCGATCTCGCACAGCACCTGGTTGGGGGCGATGCGGCTGCCATCGTCGGCGGTCCAGTAAACGTTGGCGGTGGGGTCGAGCTTCAGGAAGCACAGCTCGAACCAGGCGGACCCGCAGAGCACGCCGGATTCCCGGGAAATCACGGTGGCCCGGACCCGCTTTCCGTAGGGCACCAGTTCGGCGGTCAGGTCGCCGTCGCCAACATCCTCGGCAAGGGCTTCATCGACGTTGCGGGCGATTTCGGGGGCGATGGGATAGGGGAAATCGATGGACATGGCGATTAACTGGGTTCAGGCGAAGGGCGGCCATTGTACCGCGCCGAGAGGCCGAGGTAGAGGCCGCAGGCGACGATGACGCCGCTGCCCAACAGGGCGAAGCCGTCGGGCCAGTGGGAAAACACCAGGGCGCCCAGGAGGATGGCCCAGACCAGTTGGATGTAGATGAAGGGCGACAAGGTCGATGCCGGGGCATGGCGGAAGGCGCGGATGAGCAGGAAGTGGCCGCAGCCGCCGAGGATGCCCAGGCCGGCGATCATCGCGGCCTCGGTTGCCGAGGGCATCGGACCGGCCCAGTACCAGGGCAGGAACAGGGTCATGGCCACCGAGCCCACTAGGGCGGTGTAGAACAGCATGGTGACCGAATTCTCGGTCACTGCCAGCTGCCGGGTGAGAATCTGGTAGACCGCGTAACAGGCGGCGGCGAGGAGGGCGAAGGCAATGCCGTCGGCGGTGACTGCACCGCCGGGCCGGGCGATGAGGAGTACGCCGCCGAAGCCCGCCAGGACGGCCAGCCACTGGTAGCCGGAAAGACGCTCCTTCAGCCAGGGGCCGGCCAGGATGGCCACCATCAGCGGTGCGGTGAAGGCCGTGGCCGTGGTTTCCGCCAGGGGCATGCGGGATAGGGCCGCGAAGCCGAAGCCGGTGCAGCCCAGGAGCAGGATGGCCCGGGTCACTTGACGCAGAGGGCGCTTCGAAGCCACCAGGCCCCGGCCCATGCGGGGGCCGAGGAAGATCGCCATGAGCAGGCAATGGGTCAAGTAGCGGGCCCAGACCAACATGGGGATGCTGAACGTCTGGGTCAGGTACTTGGCGGTGGCGTCCAGGACAGCGAAGAAGAAGAGGGCATTGAGCAGCAGGAAAACGCCCCGCAGGGGCTTCTGTTCATGCACCGGCGTGCCAATCGTTGAAGATGGAGCGGGCGGCGTCGATCAGCTCCGAGGCGGCCAGGCCGATGGGGCCAACCCCTTGCCGGACCATGGCGTCGCCGGCCGCTCCATGGAGATGAACGGCAGCCTGCAGGGCGTATTCCGGCTCCCAGCCCTGGGCCAGGAGGGCAACGGCGAAGCCGGTGAGCACGTCCCCCGTGCCGGCGGTGGCGAGGCCCGGGTTGCCAGTGGCGTTGATCCACCAGCGGTCGTCCGGGGCCACCACCACGGTGCCGCAGCCCTTCAAGGCGACATGGCAGCGGAATCGGGCGGCGATCTGCTGGGCCATGGCGATGCGGTCCGCCTGGATGGCGGCGATATCCGCGTCCAGGAGCCGGGCGGCCTCGGCGGGGTGGGGGGTGAGGATGGTCGGCGCCGACCGGTCGCACAGGATGGCCTGGAGGTCCGTTTCTGCAGAGACGAGGTTGAGGGCGTCGGCGTCGAGGACCAGGGGCAGGTCCGATGCCAGGGCCTTTTCGAGCAGTTCGATGGCCTGGAGGCTGTTCCCCAGGCCGGGGCCGCAGGCGAGGGCGGTGAGGCCGGCGTCGAGGACGCCTTCCGGCTTCCTGAGCATCAGTTCGGGCTGCACCGGGTCGAAAGTGGGGGCGTTGGGGTCGAGGAGGCCCAGATAGACCCGGCCCGTTCCCAGCTTCAACGCTGCCCGGCCGGCCAGGAATACGGCCCCCAGCATGGAATGGGCGCCCCCCAGGATGCCGGCATTGCCGTAGGTGCCCTTATGGCTGTTATGGCGCCGGGGAACCAGGCGGGAATCGAACAGGGCGGGCTCTACCAGTCGCCCGTCGGCGGGAAGCAGGTCGTCGGCCTCCAGGCCGAGACCGGCGACCCGGATTTCGCTGCAATAGTCCGGGCCGTCGTCGGTAAAGAGGCCGGGCTTGGCGGCGATGAAGGTGATGGTATGGGTTGCCCGGATGACCTGCTCGAAAACCCGGCCCGTGTCCCCGTCCAGGCCGGAGGGGCAGTCCAGGGCGAGGAGGGGGCAGCGGTCCTCGTCGGCCAGGGTGTTGGCGGTGTCTATCCATTCGGCGTAGAGGCCTTCTGGTGCCCGGGTCAGGCCGATGCCGAAGATGCCGTCGATGATGAGGCCCCAGCGGGGGACTTCCGGGATGGCGTCCAGGCAGACGCCGCCGGCCTCCACGAAACGGGTGTGGGCGCCCCGGGCGTCGGCGGGGAGGCGGTTGGCTTGGCCGGCGAAAACGAGGCGGACATCGAAGAAGTGCTCCCGCAGAAGGCGGGCGCATTCCATGGCGTCGCCCCCGTTGTTGCCGGGGCCGGCCAGAACGAGGATGGGGAAATTGCGGTCGATGGCCAGTTCCTCGGCCCACCGGGCGGCTGCGGCGCCGGCCCGCTCCATGAGGGGCTGGTCGGCGCAGGCGGTCTCGATCTGGCGGAGGCTGGGGCTACGGTAGAGGGCGGTCATGGGGATTCCTGGTCGTTGATGTCGGCACCGCGCTCCCGGAGGAGTGCGCGCAGGACGGATCGGTGACAGCGGCTTTCGTCGGCGCAGTAGCAGCCGACGGAGAAATCGGTCTGGTGGGAGAGGGCGGCCAGGAGGTCCAGGGTATGGGCGTTCTCCGGGGCGGCCATCTCGGTCCGGTATTTTTTGGCGAAGTCGGCCCATTCCCGGTCGGTGGCGGCGGCCTGGGCAGTTTTGACCAGTTCGGCGCTGGGGGCGAGGTTGGGATACCAGACGTCGTACCAGTTGCCGGAAGCGAACTGAGCCTTGGGGATGCCCCGGGGCGGGCGCCGGACGGTGCCGATGCGCAGGCCTTCGCCGGCGGCCCGGTCGCTTCCCAGGCGGACAATGCGGATGGTCACGGTTCTGCTCCTGTTGGTTGTTACGGTCCCTCGGGGCTCCGCCATTATGCCCCGCCCAATCCGGATCGTCTGGGGGCAATACGGTGTTGCCCACCTGCCTGGACGTATCGGTTGCCATTATCATGGCAGCCATGGCCAAACTCGAAATCTCGGTGGCGGCGGATGGAATCCGCATGGTCCTCGGCGGCAGGCTCGATGCCGACGGGCTCGCGCCCATCTGGCCGCAGGCCCGGGCGGAGCTGGTCCGCAATGCCGGTCTGCCGGTGCGGGTGGAAGCGGCCGGGGTGGATTATTGCGACGGCGCTGGCCTCGCTTTCCTGGTGGACCTGCTGCGGATGGAGCGTCCGGCGGATGCACAGGTAGAGATCATCGATTTGCCGGATCGTTTCCGGCACCTTCTGGACCCGTTCGATCCGGCGGCGTTCCGGCCGCCTTTGGTCGAGGGCGGGGCGCGGGAGAATATAGTCGCCCGGATCGGGCGGTCGGCGGCGGGATTCGGGGCCGATCTCAAGTCCCAGGTGGCCTTCATCGGCGAAGCCGGGCGGGCCTTGGCCTACGCCCTGCGGCATCCGGGCCAGGTGCGCTGGCGGGACACCCTGACGGTAGCCGAAGAGGCGGGGGTGAATGCCCTGCCCATCGTCACCCTGGTCGCCTTCCTGCTGGGGGTCATCATTGCCTACCAGTCGGCGGTGGCGATGCGCCAGTTCGGGGCTGAGGTCTACGTGGCCAACCTCATCGGCATTTCCATGGTGCGGGAACTGGCGCCCCTGATGACGGCCATCCTCCTGGCGGGACGCTCGGGGGCGGCCTTCGCCGCCGAGATCGGCACCATGCGGGTGAATGAGGAAATCGATGCCCTCACCACCTTCGGCTTCGACCCGATCCGCTTCCTGGTGGTGACGCGCCTGTTGGCGGCCCTGGCGGTCACGCCTCTCCTGGCCATCTATGCGGATGTGGTGAGCATCCTGGGCGGGGCGCTGATCCTCCTGACCTTCCAGATTCCCCTGGTGACCTATTTCAACCAGGTGTTCACCCTGGTGGATCTGCACGATCTCATGGGAGGGTTGTTCAAATGCCTGGTCTTCGGCGTGGTCATTGCCGGCATCGGCTGCCTGCGGGGACTGCAAACGGGCAGCGGCGCCGCAGCGGTGGGGCTGTCCACCACCCGGGCGGTGGTCAGCGCCCTGGTGCTGATTGTTATCGTGGATGGCGGGTTCGCCATCGTCTATTACCATCTGGGCATATGAGCGCGCCCATCATCTCCGTCCAGGGCTTGGCCGTCGGCTTCGGCGACCAGCCGCTCCTGCAGGGGCTCGATTTCGATATCCAGCCGGGGGAGGTGTTCGTCATCCTGGGGCCGTCGGGTTGCGGCAAGAGTACCCTGCTGAAGAATATGATCGGGCTCCACCAGCCCATGGCCGGGCGGGTGCTCATCGACGGCGACGACATCACCGCGGCCGACGAGGAGGGGCGGCGGCGTATCCAGAGGAAGTTCGGGGTGGCTTACCAGTCGGGCGCCTTGTTCGGCTCCATGAACCTCCTGGAGAACGTGAGCCTTCCCCTGGAGGAATACACCGATCTCGATGCTTCGGCCATCGAATTGGCGGCACGGCTGAAGCTCTCACTGGTGGGCCTTGCTGGGTCCGAGAACCGCATGCCGGCCGAGTTGTCAGGGGGCATGCAGAAGCGGGCCGCCATCGCCCGGGCCATGGCCCTCGACCCGGCCATCCTCTTCCTGGACGAGCCGTCGGCGGGGCTGGATCCCATCACCTCCGCCGGCCTCGATCAGCTTATCCTGCAATTGGCGGATATCCTGGGGATCACCTTCGTTATCGTCAGCCACGAACTGGCCAGCATCTTCGCGGTCGCCGACCGGGTGATCATGCTGGATCGGGACGCCCAAGGCATCATCGCCACCGGCAAGCCCGCCGATCTGCGGGATAATTCCCCCAATCCCCGGGTGCGTCAGTTCTTCAACCGCGAGGCGGCCGTATGAGCAAGAAAATGAGCCATTTCCGGCTTGGACTCTTTGTCGTGGTGGGCGTGGCCATCCTGGTCGCCCTCATCGTTTCCTTGGGCGGGGGGAACGTCCTGCGTCCCAAGGTGACGGTGGAAAGCTATTTCGACGAGTCGGTGCAGGGCCTCGACATCGGTTCCAAGGTCCGTTACCGGGGCGTGGTGATCGGGGCGGTGAGCCGCATTTCCTTCACCTATACCGAATACGAGCAGGACAAGGCACCTGCCGAGCGCAAGCAGTACGTCCTGGTGGAAATGGCCGTCTATCCCGACCTGCTGGGAGACATCGGCGCGGGGCGGCGCTTTGTGGATCAATTGGTGAAGGACGGCCTGCGGGTGCGCATGGCGCCGGTCGGGGTCACCGGCATCGTGTACCTGGAGATGGATTTCGCCCATAACACCGCCACCTTGCCCATCGCCTGGGAGCCCCACCACCTCTACATCCCGTCCACCCGCAGCACGGTGGTGAGCTTCGTGGATAGCGTGGAGCGCCTGTTCGACAAACTGGCACCGGTGGACCTGGATCGGACGGTGCGGAATATCGACCGCCTGCTCGGGACCATGAGCGACAAGGTGGATGCTCTGGACACGGCCCGGATTTCCCGGGAAATGTCCGCCGCGCTGGGAGACCTCCACGAAACCCTGCGGGCTGTAAACGGGCTGGCTGGCAGAGAGGAGTGGAAAACCCTTCCGACCGACCTTGCGGTCACAGCCAAGCGTCTGAGGGAGGTTGCCGAAAGCCCTGAGCTGAAGCGCACCCTGGTCGCCCTCGACCGCAGTTCCCAGCGCATCGATCGGGCTCTGGACGGGCAGGAACAGGATGTTTCCGAGCTGATCGTCAATCTCAGGGCTACCAGTTCCAACCTGCGCTCCCTTTCCGAAAGCCTCAAGCGCGATCCCGCCGGTACCCTGCTGGCGGAGCCCCCCAAGCCCAGCGACGTTTACGGTCAAAAGCGATGAAAGTCTTCACCATTTTTCTTGTGGCCGCACTCCTGGCCGCCTGCGGAAACACTCGGCCGGCGGTGGAGCGGCAGTCATTCCTGATCCGTACCGAGCGGAGTGCTCCGATGGCGGTGGCGCCGGTTGCCGGTGTCCTGCGGGTGGCGCGGGTGGTGGTGGCGCCGCCTTTCGACCAGCGGGCCCTGGTCTATCGCCGCGGCGACGTGCGTTATGAGACAGACTTCTACAACCAGTTTGCCGCCGATCCGCCCGATATGCTGGCGGAAGCCGTGGCCGGCTGGCTGCGCCAAGGCGGATTGTTCCAGCGGGTTGTGGCGCCGGCCGGGGCGGCGCCGGCCGATTACCGACTGGACACCAGCGTGAGTGCCTTCTATGTGGATTTCCAGGCCAACCCGCCGTCTGCGGTGATCAGCTTGCGCTGGCATCTTGTTCGGGAAAGGGACGGCAGCACGCTCCTGGAGAACGATAGCCGGCAGCGCGTCGCCTTGGCGGAGAAGTCCCCGGACGGCGCGGTCCGGGCACTCCGGGACGGCTTGCAACTCGCCCTGGGCGAACTGGAGGCGGCGCTCGCCGCCATCCGGTATTAGTTGAGGGTGGCAGAGAGGGAGCGGCGGTATTCGCGCACCAGGTCGTCGTAGCGCTCGTCGGACCCCAGGGCCTCGAATAGCTGCAACATGGCCTTGCGGCCGGCGCCTTCGTTGAAGAAACGATCCCGGCGAACTACTTCCAGGGCTGCCGCCAGGGCTTCCCGATACTGGCCGGCGGCAGCGCAGGCTTTGGAGAACTCCAGGCGGGTGCCGTGATCGTCGGGATCGGCTGCCAGCTTCCGCTCCAGTTCGGCTGTGTCGGCGGATCCGGCGGCCAGGGCGAGGCGGGCGCGCAATGCCTGGGCCCGGTCACCTTCCTTCTCGTATTGCAGGTCGAGAAGGGCCTTAGCCTCATCGCTGCGCTTCAGGGACATCAGCACCTCGACGGCGTCGAGGCGGGCGGCTTCGTCACTGGGATCGACTTGGGTAGCCTCCGCCAACTTGTCGAGGGCGCCTTCCAGGTCGCCTTCCGCAGCCAGGGCAGCAGCCTCTTCACGTAGATTGCCGCCATCGGCGGCGGGAGGAACGATACGGTCGAGGAGGGCGCGGATTTCGCCCTCCGGCAGGGCGCCGTTGAATTCATCCACCAGCCGGCCGCCGTGGAGCACTTTGACGGACGGAATGCTGCGTACGCCGAAGTGCTGGGACAACTCCGGGTTCTCATCGGCATTGACTTTGGCCAACAGGAAGCGGCCACCGTACTCCTCAGCCAATTTCTCCAGGATGGGCTTCAGGGTCTGGCAGGGGGCGCACCAGGTCGCCCAGAAATCCACCAGCACGGGCACCTCAAGGGAAGGCTGGAAAACCTTGGCCTCGAAGTCTTCGAGAGAAACGTCGAAAGAGAATGCGGACATGTAACCTCTAGTGGGAAGAGACTGGGGAGCGGCCCGAATTGCTGTGGCAAACCGGAGTTGCCGACGGGATGGGAAATGGAGCGAATGCTATCAGAAAAGCTTGGTGAGCTTCCGGCCTGTCGAAGTTGGACAATAGGCTCCCCGTTGTGCTTCTACCGGCAACAAAAAACCCCGGAAGCGCCGCTCTCCGGGGTCATGACCTTGGCCGTGGGTGCTGAGGGGGTCGAACCCCCAATATCCAGCTTGTAAAGCTAGCGCTCTACCAACTGAGCCAAGCACCCGCGCCGATCGGCTGAATCCTTAATTGACCGCGTCCTTCAGGCCCTTGCCGGGGCGGAACTTTGGCACCTTGGCGGCCTTGATCTTGATGGCGGCGCCGGTACGCGGGTTGCGGCCGCTCCGGGACGCGCGCTTGCCGACGTAGAAAGTGCCGAAACCGACCAGTGTCACCATGCCGCCATCTTTCAGTGCCCCCTTAACTGCGTCAACGGTAGCTTCAAGAGCGCGACCCGCGGCTGCCTTGGAAATGTCGGCGGACTCGGCGATTTGGTCGATCAATTGCGATTTGTTCATTTAGCCCCCTTATTCAATCGTGAATGTAGAAAAAAGACCTTACTGAACCACCTGCGGACGGATTTATATCCCCGCGGAAATCCCCATGTCAAGCGGGTTTTCGGGCTTTCTTCTGGGAGCTGAAGAGGTGTTCGGCATGCCGGAAAAACACTCCGGCATGCCACCATTTCAAATCAATGGGTAACAACGGTTTTTGAAGGCGCGTTCTCGCTTGCGGCGGCGACCTCGGCCGGCGCCTGTTCGGCTTCCGGCAGGGGTTCCGGGGCGCGTTCGAGAGCCCGGGCCAGAACCTGATCGATCCATTTGACGGGAAGGATTTCGATCTTGTTCTTGATGTTGTCCGGAATCTCGGTGAGATCCTTGACGTTCTCGTCCGGGATCAACGCCGTCTTGATACCGCCGCGAACGGCAGCCAGCAGCTTTTCCTTCAATCCTCCGATGGCCAGTACTTCACCGCGGAGGGTGATCTCGCCGGTCATGGCCACATCGCAACGCACGGGGATACCGGAAAAGGCGGATACCAGGGCAGTCGTCATGGCGATACCGGCCGACGGGCCGTCCTTGGGGGTTGCCCCCTCGGGAACGTGGATGTGGATGTCGGTCTTCTCGAAAACATCGTCTTTGATACCCAGGCGGCGGGCGCGGGCGCGAACCACCGAACGGGCGGCTTCCACGGATTCCTTCATCACGTCACCCAGGGAGCCGGTGCGCAGGATGTTCCCCTTGCCCGGGATGGCGACGCATTCGATGGTGAGCAGTTCGCCACCTACTTCCGTCCAGGCGAGGCCAGTGACCTGGCCGACCTGGTTCTCCTTCTCGGCCATGCCGAAGGTGTAACGCCGCACGCCCAGGAACTTGTCCAGGTTCTTGGCATTCACCACCATCTTGGTGCCGCGGGAGCGCAGCAGCAAGGTCTTGACCACCTTGCGGCAAATCTTGGAGATGTCCCGTTCCAGGGCGCGGACGCCGGCTTCCCGGGTGTAATAGCGCACGATATCGCGGATGGCGCTCTCGGTGACGGTCAGCTCGGTCTTCTTGACGCCGTTGTTGGTCATCTGCTTGGGCAGCAGATAGCGCATGGCGATATTGACCTTCTCGTCTTCCGTATAGCCGGACAGCCGGATCACCTCCATCCGGTCAAGCAGGGCGGCCGGGATGTTGAGGGTGTTGGCAGTGGCCACGAACATCACGTCGGACAGGTCGAAATCGACCTCGGCGTAATGGTCCTGGAAGGTGTGGTTCTGTTCCGGGTCCAGCACTTCCAGCAGGGCGGAAGAGGGATCGCCGCGGAAATCCTGGCCGAGCTTATCCACTTCATCCAGAAGGAAGAGGGGATTGCGCACGCCGACCTTGGTCAGGCTCTGGAGGATCTTGCCGGGCATGGAACCGATATAGGTGCGCCGATGGCCGCGGATTTCGGCCTCGTCACGGACCCCGCCCAGGGCCATGCGCACGAACTTACGGTTGGTGGCCTTGGCGATGGATTGACCGAGGGAGGTCTTGCCGACGCCCGGGGGGCCGACCAGGCACAGGATAGGTGCCTTGACCTTCTCGACGCGCTGCTGCACAGCAAGGTACTCGAGAATCCGTTCCTTGACCTTCTCCAGGCCGTAGTGATCCTTGTCGAGGACCTTTTCGGCTTCCCTCAGATCCTTGCTGATGCGGGTTTTCTTGCGCCAGGGCAGGCCGATCAGGGTTTCGATGTAGTTGCGGACCACCGTGGCCTCGGCGGACATGGGGGACATAAGCTTCAGCTTCTTCAGCTCGCTCTGGGCCTTGGCGAGGCCTTCCTTGCTCATGCCGGCGGCCTTGATCTTCTTGTCCAGCTCTTCCAGGTCGGCACCTTCTTCGCCTTCGCCCAGTTCCTTCTGGATGGCCTTGACCTGCTCGTTCAGGTAGTACTCACGCTGGCTCTTCTCCATCTGGCGCTTGACGCGGCCGCGGATGCGCTTCTCCACCTGGAGGATGTCGATTTCGGTTTCGAGCTGGGTGAGGAGGCGGTCGATGCGCTCCCGCACGTTTTCCATCTCGAGGATTTCCTGCTTCTGCTCCAGCTTGAGGGGCAGATGGGCGGCGATGGTGTCGGCGAGGCGGCCGGCATCCTCAATACCGGAAATGGAGGAGAGGACCTCCGGCGGAATCTTCTTATTCAGCTTGACGAACTGGTCGAACTGGGCGACCACGGCGCGGCGCATGGCCTCGATCTCATGGTCTTCGACGCCGGCGGTGGGCAGGGGAGCGGCCGTCGCCATGAACAGGGCAGCCTGGACCTCGATAGCCTCGACCTGAGCGCGTTGGGTACCTTCGACCAGCACCTTGACGGTGCCGTCCGGCAACTTGAGCATCTGGAGGATATTGGCCATGCAGCCGATCCGGTACAGGTCGTCCGGTTCCGGTTCATCCTTGGCGGCCGATTTCTGGGCGACCAGGAGGATGCTGCGGCCACTTTCCATTGCCACCTCCAGCGCCTTGATCGACTTGGGCCGACCGACGAAGAGAGGAATGACCATGTGCGGAAACACGACCACGTCCCGCAGGGGAAGCAGGGGCAGCTCAACGGTTTCCGAGAGGGTGCTGGGGAGCGACATGAGGTTGCCTTAGTAAAAGAGTGTAGCCCCTATGATAGGGGCCAAGTCCTGGATTTCAAGCCCCGGGCTCAGTTCGAGCCGGCAACCTTGGGCTGATCAGCGTAGATGAGCAGAGGCTTGGAGTCGCCGGTGATCATGTTCTCGTCGATCACCACTTTCTTGACATTCTCCATGCTCGGAAGTTCGTACATGGTATCAAGTAGGACTTGTTCCAGGATGGAACGCAGGCCGCGGGCGCCGGTCTTGCGCTCTAGGGCACGGCGGGCGATGGCGATGAGGGCGGAGGGACGAACCTCCAGCTCCACGCTCTCCATGGCGAACAGCTTCTGGTACTGCTTGATCAGGGCATTCTTGGGCTCGATCAGGATTTCGACCAGGGCGGTTTCGTCCAGCTCCTGGAGGGTGGCGACCACCGGCAGGCGGCCGATGAGTTCGGGGATGAGGCCGAACTTGATGAGGTCTTCGGGCTCGGTGGTGCGCAGGATTTCGCCCACGGCCTTCTTGTCGTCGCGGCTCTTCACCTCGGCGCCGAAGCCGATACCACCCTTTTCGGAGCGGTTGCGGATGATCTTCTCCAGGCCGTCGAAGGCGCCGCCGCAGACGAACAGGATATTGGTGGTGTCCAGCTGGACGAAGTCCTGGTTCGGATGCTTGCGGCCGCCCTGGGGAGGAATGGACGCAATGGTGCCTTCGATGAGCTTGAGGAGGGCCTGCTGCACGCCCTCGCCGGACACGTCCCGGGTGATGGAGGGATTGTCGGACTTGCGGGAAATCTTGTCGATTTCGTCAATGTAGACAATGCCCTGTTGCGCCTTCTCGATGTCGTAATCGCACTTCTGAAGGAGCTTCTGGATGATGTTTTCCACGTCCTCGCCGACATAGCCGGCTTCGGTGAGGGTGGTGGCGTCGGCGATGACGAAGGGCACGTTCAGCAGACGGGCCAGGGTCTGGGCGAGCAGGGTCTTGCCGGAGCCGGTGGGGCCCACCAGGAGGATGTTGCTCTTGGCGAGTTCCACATCGTCGGCGCTGCGGCTGTGGTGGCGCAGACGCTTGTAGTGATTGTAGACAGCCACCGACAGGATGCGCTTGGCCACTTCTTGGCCGATCACATACTGGTCGAGGATGCTGCAAATCTCTCTCGGCGTCGGCAAATCGGAACGACTGCCCTGTCCGGATTCGTCCGGAACCTCGTCGCGGATGATGTCGTTGCAGAGCGCGATGCACTCGTCGCAAATGAACACCGACGGGCCGGCGATGAGCTTTTTCACCTCATGCTGGCTCTTGCCGCAGAACGAGCAGTAGAGCAGTTTTTCCTGTCCGCCTTTAGACATCTATTCTCCTTCGATTTAAGCCGCGTAAAGCCGGTGTCAGGCCGGTTCGCGGCGGGTCAGGACCTTATCGATCAATCCGTATTCTGCCGCTTCTTCGGCGGAAAGGAAATTGTCGCGGTCGGTATCCTTCTCGATGCGCTCCATCGGCTGGCCGGTGTGCTGGGCCATCAGGCGATTGAGGCGTTCGCGGATGGACAGGATTTCCTTGGCGTGGATGGCGATATCCGACGCCTGGCCCTGGAAGCCGCCCAGGGGCTGATGAATCATGACGCGGGAATTGGGCAGGGCGAAGCGCTTGCCCTTGGCCCCGGCGGTCAGCAGGAAGGCGCCCATGGAGGCGGCCTGGCCAATGCACAGGGTGGATACGTCCGGCTTGATGAACTGCATGGTGTCGTAGATGGACATGCCGGCAGTTACGGAGCCGCCCGGGGAGTTGATGTAGAAGTAGATGTCCTTGTCCGGATTCTCCGCTTCCAGGAACAGCATCTGGGCCACCACCAGGTTGGCCGTGGCGTCGTTGACCGGGCCGACAAGGAAAATGACCCGCTCCTTCAGGAGGCGCGAATAGATGTCGTAGGCCCGTTCGCCGCGGCCGCTCTGTTCGATCACCATCGGGACCAGGCCGAGGGCCTGGGGATCCCAGTTGCTTCCGTATTGAGTAGTCATTTCAGTCCTTGTCGGTTATCAGACGATTGTCGGATTTCTGCCTCAGGCCTTCTTGCCCATCAGCTCGTCGAACGGAACCGCCTTGTCGGTCACCTTGGCCTTGGAAAGGACCCATTCGACCACGTTGTTTTCAATAACTACGCCTTCGACCTCAGACAGGCGCTGGGGTTGCGCGTAATACCAGCGGACCACCTCTTCCGGATGCTCGTAGCTCTGGGCGGTTTCCTCCACCAGGGCCTTGACCTTGTCGGCGTCGGCTTGCAGCTTCTCGGTCTTCACCACTTCAGCAAGAATCAGACCCAGGGAGACGCGGCGCTTGGCCTGGTCGGCGAACCACTCGGGCTGGATGGGGAAATCCTTCATCTTCATGCCGCGCTGTTCCATGTCCTGGCGAGCCTGCTGCATGAGGCGTTGGACTTCCATTTCCACCAGGGCGTTGGGGATGCTGATCGGGTTGGCGGCGAGGAGGGCTTCCATGACCTGATCCTTCAGGCGGGCCTCGATGCGGCGCTTCACTTCGCGCTTCAGGTTGCCTTCGATCTCTTCGCGCATCTTGGCGACATCGCCGTCGGCGATGCCCATGCTCTTGGCGAATTCGCTATCGATTTCCGGCAGCTTGGCGGCCTGGACCTGCTTCACGGTGATTTCGAACTGGACGGTCTGGCCGGCCAGATCCTTGGCGAAGTAGTCTTCCGGGAAGGTCATGTCGAAGGTCTTGGACTCTCCGGCCTTCAGGCCTTCCACGGCCTTTTCGAACTCGGGGAGCATCATGCCCTGGCCGAGGACGAAGGGGTAATCGTTGGCCTGGCCGCCCTGGAAGGGCTCGCCGTCCTTCTTGCCCAGGAAGTCGATCACGACGCGGTCGTCCTTGGCGGCGGCGCGGTCGGCGTCTTCGTAGGAGACGCGTTGCTTGCGCAGGATATCCAGGGTCTGGTCGATTTCGGCGGCGCCGACTTCCAACACCGGACGCTCGATCTCGGCGGCGGACAGCTCGCCCGGGGTGAATTCCGGATACACCTCGAAAATGGCGGAGAATTCCAGGTGGGTGGTGCTTTCGCTGGTCTTCGGCTCGATACGGGGATAGCCGGCGACGCGCAGCTTCTGGGCGGTCACGGCTTCGCCGAAGGCCTGGTCCAGGGCTTCGGACAGCACTTCGTGGCGGGCCTGGTCGCCGTATTGCTGCTTGACGATGTTGAACGGCACCTTGCCCGGGCGGAAGCCGGACATCTTGATATTGCGGCCCATGCGCTGCAGGCGTTGATCGACATCCTTCTCGACATCGGCGATGGCGATGGAGAGGTCAATGCGGCGTTCCAGGTCGTTGGGCTTAGCGGAGGTCGCTTCCATGAATTATTTCCTTCGTGACTACGAGCCGAAAAATAAAGCCGGTAATTCTATCACGGCCGGCCAACTCGGCACGCCCCCGCTTTTCTGTTGAAACGCTGGACAGTCGATGCGGACATCCTTTAGAATGCGCGCCTCTTTCGGTCGCGCCTGTCGTGGCGGTCGGAAAACGGCGGCGGCGTTAGCTCAGTTGGTAGAGTACTGGATTGTGATTCCAGGTGTCACCGGTTCGAACCCGGTACGTCGCCCCAGGTTTTTCGGGGTTTGGTTGTTCGCCAAGTCCAAGATTCAGGTTTATTTCGATCACCCCCAGGGCGGTCGCGCAGTGGCGGCGTTAGCTCAGTTGGTAGAGCACTGGATTGTGATTCCAGGTGTCACCGGTTCGATCCCGGTACGTCGCCCCACCTTTCCCTCCTAGCGCTTCGCCGAACGGCGTAATCAAACAGCCCTATCGGCTCCTCCCAAGCAGATTTTCCAGGGCTTCCATTTCAGGAATCAGCTTCCTGGCGTCGAAGCTTTGGACTCCGCTCAGCGCGGCCATGATGGCCGGCACCAAGGCCCAGGCCCAGGACAGGCTGGCCCACAGGCCCAGGCTGATGGCGAGCCATAAGAGGAAATGATCAGCTTTGGCCTTGGCGGCGGTTTTCAGTTGCCGGGAGGTGGTTCCGCTCTGGAATGCCGACCAAGCTGATCTGTTTATTTTCATGTCTCCTCCACCTACCTCGTCGGCGGAAAATTTAGCACTCCCGGCCGGTTGTGAAAGGTAGGTCGACACCTGACTTATCGGTAGGGCGACGGCGCCCCCTACATAAATTCCCCTGGTTTTCCCGGCAGTCCCGATATCGCCAAGTCATGCCGCCGGAGATGCGCACTACGGTGAAACGACGCATCGAAAGGCATGCAATTGGGTAGTTTCCCGTCAAATCGTTTTGGATAGCATGGCCTCCTCCCGATCGCGGTATCGGGGCTTCGGCACGTACGCATGGAGGGGATGTCATGGCTAGGAATGCAGGCAGGTTGGCGGCAGGGCTTGTGAGGTGGGCGTTGGTTGGAATCCTTTTGGCGGCCTTTGCCGGTTGCGCGAGCTATCCGCCGGCGCCGGCTACGGCGGCATCGCCGGATTACAACTACATCATCGGACCGGGCGACGTGGTCAATATCGTGGTGTGGCGCAATCCGGAGCTGTCCATGACGGTGCCGGTCCGGCCAGACGGCAAGCTCGCTTCCCCCCTGGTGGAGAACCTGACCGCCATCGGCAAGGATCCGACCACCCTGGCCAGGGAGATCGAGGGCGCCCTCGGCAAGTTCATCCGCGACCCGGTGGTGACCGTGGTGGTCACCCAGTTCGTCGGGCCCTACAGCCAGCAGATCCGTGTGCTGGGCGAAGCCGCCAAGCCCCAGATGCTGGCCTACAAGCAGAACATGACCCTGCTCGATGTGATGATTGCCGTGGGCGGTATCACCGATTTCGCCGACGGCAACCGGGCCAGCATCCTGCGGACGGCGGAGGGCGGCAAGCAGTACGGCGTCCGCCTCAAGGACCTGGTGAAGCGGGGCGACCTGGCGGCCAATGTGGATATGAAGCCGGGCGACATCGTGGTCATCCCCCAAAGCTGGTTCTGAACGGGGCATACGGGAATGGACGATCTGATCCGACAAGCCACTGGCACCCTGCGGGCCATGTGGAAGCACCGCTGGCTCGGGGTCGCGGCGGCCTGGGCAGCCGCCGCCGCAGGGGCGGTGGCCATTGCGCTTTTCCCCAACAAATACGAGGCGACGGCGCGCATC
>DASRUX010000233.1:0-6591 GCA_035655235.1 Rhodocyclaceae bacterium
GATGTCCGCGCCTTCACCCTCTACAACTCCTTCGGCACCTGGGGCTGGCTCGACCACTGCGCCCCGGACGTGAAGGGCAGGTTCGAAGTCTTCGCCGGCGATATCCGCGACCCCCACGGGGTCAAGACCGCCATGCAGGGCTGCGACGCGGTGCTCCACCTGGCGGCCCTCATCGCCATTCCCTACTCCTACCATTCCCCGGACACCTACGTGGACGTGAATGTGAAGGGCACCCTGAACGTGGTCCAGGCGGCCCGGGAGCTGGGGGTGGCCAAGGTGGTCCATACCTCCACCAGCGAGGTCTACGGCACCGCCCGCTTCGTGCCCATCACCGAAGAGCATCCCCTCCAGGGCCAGTCTCCCTATTCGGCTTCCAAGATCGGCGCCGACCAGATCGCCCTGTCCTTCCACGCCTCCTTCGGCACCCCGGTGGCGGTGCTGCGGCCCTTCAACACCTACGGCCCCCGCCAGTCGGCTCGGGCGGTGATCCCCACCATCATCACCCAGATTGCCAACGGCGCCCGCCAGATCAAGCTGGGTGCACTCCACCCGACCCGGGATTTCTCCTTCGTTACCGACACCGCCCGGGGCTTCGTGGCGGCCCTGGAGTCCGAGGCCGCCATCGGCCAGGTCACCAATGTGGGCAGCAGCTTCGAGATTTCCGTCGGCGACACGGCGGCCCTCATCGCCGAGGTGATGGGCAAGGAAGTGGAGATCGTCTGCGACGAGCAGCGCCTGCGCCCGGAAAAGAGCGAAGTGGAACGGCTCTTCGCCAGCCGGGAAAAGGCCAAGGAGCGCATGGGCTGGGAGCCGCAATACGGCGGTCGGGACGGCTTCGCCCGGGGCCTCGCGGAAACCGTGGCCTGGTTTGCCGAGCCCGCCAACCTGGCCCGCTACAAGGCGGACATCTACAACCTATGAGCACCGCCGAGCTTCCCAACCGCATCGTCGCGGCCCTGCGCCAGGTGGCCGGCGACAAGCCGGTGCCGCTCCACGAGCCTACCTTCGCCGGCCGGGAGTGGGACTACGTCAAGGAATGCCTGGACACCGGCTGGGTGTCCTCGGTGGGCAAGTTCGTGGACCGCTTCGAGAGGGACCTGGCCGAATTCACCGGCGCCGCCCACTGCGTGGCGGTGGCCAACGGCACGGCCGCCCTCCAGGTCGCCCTGCTGCTGGCCGGGATCGAGGCCGGCGACGAAGTTCTGGTGCCGGCCCTGAGCTTCGTGGCCACGGCCAACGCCGTGCGCCACTGCGGCGCCTGGCCCCATTTCGTGGATAGCGACGAGGCCACCCTGGGCGTCGACGTGCCCGCCCTGGCCGCCTGGCTGGACGAGGTCGCCGAAAGCCGCGGCGGCCAGGCCTTCAATCGCCGCACCGGCCGGCGCCTGGCCGCCGTCGTGCCCATGCACACCTTTGGCCACCCAGTGGACATGCCGGCTCTGATGGCCCTCGCCGAGCGCTGGCACCTGCCGGTGGTGGAGGACGCCGCGGAATCCCTGGGCAGCTGGCTGGACGGGCGCCATACCGGCACCTTCGGCCGCCTGGGGACGGTGAGCTTCAACGGCAACAAGATCGTCACCACCGGGGGGGGCGGCGCCATCCTCACCGACGACCCGGAACTGGCCCGCCGGGCCAAGCACCTGACCACCACCGCCAAGCTGCCCCACCGCTGGGAATTCGCCCACGACGAGGTGGCCTTCAACTACCGCCTGCCCAACCTCAACGCTGCCCTGGGTTGCGCCCAACTGGAGGAGCTGCCCGGCTTCATCGAGCAGAAGCGCCGCCTCACCGGACTCTACGCCCAGGCCCTGGACGGCATCCCCGAGGTGACGCTGTACCGGGAGCGGCCCGGCGCCCAGGCCAACTACTGGCTCCAGACCCTCATCCTGGACCCGGCCGCCGCCGGCCAGCGGGACGCCATCCTGGCGGCCACCAACGACGCGGGCCTCATGACCCGGCCGGTGTGGCGCCTCCTCAACACCCTGTCCATGTACGCGGATTGCCCGGCCATGCCCCTGCCGGGCGCCTCGTCCCTGGAAGCGCGGGTGGTGAATATCCCCTCCACCCCGGGCCTGGCGGACCATGGCTGAGCGCCTTCTCATCGTCGGCGCCGGCGGCCACGCCGCCACCTGTATCGACGTGATCGAGCGCCAGGGCAGCTACGCCATCGCCGGCCTGGTGGATATGCCGGACAGGGTGGGCCAGGACGTGCTGGGTTATCCCATTCTCGGCGCCGACGCCGACCTGCCGGAACTCCTGAAGGGCTGCGGCCACGCCTTCATCGGCCTCGGCCAGATCCGCAGCGCCGCCCCCCGGCAGCGCCTTTACGACCTCCTGGTCGGCCTGGGCGCGACCTTGCCGGTGGTGGTCTCCCCGGCGGCGGAAGTTTCCCGCCACGCCCGGTTGGGGGCCGGCACCCTGGTGGCCCACGGGGCCATCGTCCAGCCCCGGGCCGAAGTGGGGCAGAATTGCATCATCAACAGCCGCGCCCTGGTGGAGCACGATGCCCGCATCGGCGACCACTGCCATATCGCCACCGGCGCCATCGTCAATGGCGGGGTGGTGGTGGGGGACGGCAGCTTCGTGGGCAGCGGCGCCGTGGTGCGCGAGGGCGTCACCATCGGCAAGGGCTGTTTCATCGGTGCCGGGGCGCTGGTGAAGGCCGACTGCCCGGACGGGACCGTACTGAAAAGATGACCATGCAGAAGACTCTCATCATCGCCGAAGCCGGCGTGAACCATAACGGCGACCTGGACCTGGCCTTCGCCCTGGTCGATGCGGCGGCCGCCGCCGGCGCCGACGCCGTCAAGTTCCAGACCTTCGACGCCAAGAGCCTGGTCAGCGTCACCGCCCCCAAGGCCGGCTACCAGAAGGTCACCACCGGCGAGGCGGAGAGCCAGCAGGCCATGCTCGAACGCCTCCAGCTCGACGACGCGGCCCACCGGGCACTCCTCGCCCGCTGCCGGGAAAAGGGCATCACCTTCCTGTCCTCCCCCTTCGACATCCCCAGCACCGACTACCTTCTCGGCCTGGACGTTCCCCTCCTGAAAATCCCTTCCGGGGAGATCACCAACCTGCCGTACTTGCGGCACCTCGGGAAGAGCGGCAAGCCCCTCATCCTGTCCACCGGCATGTCCACCTTGGGCGAGGTTGAAGAGGCCCTGGCGGTGCTGGAGGCGGCCGGCACGCCCCGGCAGTCCATCACGGTGCTCCACTGCAATACCGAATACCCGACCCCCTACGGCGATGTGAATCTGCGGGCCATGGCCACCCTGGCCCAGGCCTTCGGAGTGACGGTGGGCTACTCGGACCACACCCCGGGCATCGAGGTGTCCGTCGCCGCCGTCGCCCTGGGCGCCGCGGTCATCGAAAAGCACTTCACCCTGGACCGCAACCTGCCCGGGCCCGACCACAAGGCCAGCCTGGAGCCGGCGGAACTGGCGGCCATGGTGACGGCGATCCGCAACGTGGAAGCCGCCCTCGGCTCCCCGGTCAAGGCGCCGTCCCCCAGCGAGCTGCCCAACCGGCCCATCGCCCGCAAGTCGCTGGTCGCCGCCCGCGCCATCCGCCAGGGCGAGCCTTTCACCCCGGAGAACGTAGTGGCCAAGCGCCCCGGCACCGGCATTTCCCCCATGCGTTGGGACGAGGTCATGGGCCGCCCGGCCTCCCGGGATTTCGCCACGGACGAGCTGATTTCATGAGCCGCCGGATCTGCGTCGTCACTGGCACCCGGGCCGAATACGGCCTCCTGCGGGGCCTCCTGTCCGAACTTCGGGAAACGTCCGGCATCACCGTCCAGCTGATTGCCACGGCCATGCACCTGGCCCCGGAATTCGGCCGTACCGTGGCCGAAATCGAGGCCGATGGTTTCCCCATCGACCGTCGGCTGGAAATCCTGGTGGCCTCCGATTCCGGCGCCGGCATGGCCAAGAGCGCCGGCCTGGGCATGCTCTCCTTCGCCGACGCCTTTGCCGAACTCAAGCCCGATGTGGTCGTGCTCCTGGGCGACCGCTTCGAAATCCTGGCCGCCGCTTCGGCGGCGATGCTCATGGGCATCCCCATCGCCCACCTCCACGGCGGCGAGATCACCGAAGGGGCGGTGGACGACTCCATCCGCCACGCCGTCTCCAAGATGGCGGCCCTCCATTTCGCCGCGGCGGAGCCCTACCGGCAGCGCCTCCTGCAAATGGGCGAGGCCGAGGAGCGGGTGTTCAACGTCGGCGGCCTCGGGGTGGATGCCATCCTGCGGGTGCCCCGGCTTTCCCGGGAAGCGCTGGAGGAGAGCCTCGGCTTCCGCTTCGGCGAGCGCAACTTGCTGGTGACCTTCCATCCCGCCACCGCCGAAGACGGCGACCCGGCCCAGCAGTGCGAGGAACTCCTGGCGGCCCTCGACCGCTTCCCGGAGGTGAAGCTCCTCGTCACCCTGCCCAATGCCGATGCGGGCGGCCGGGCCATCGCCGCCCGCCTCCAGGCCTGGGGCGCCGGCCAGCCGGACCGGGTGGGGGTGTTCGCCTCCGTCGGCCAGCAGCGCTACCTGTCCGCCCTGGCTATCGTGGACGGGGTGGTCGGCAATTCCTCCAGCGGACTCCTGGAAGCGCCCAGCTTCGGCATCGGCACGGTGAATATCGGCAGCCGTCAGCAGGGCCGGTTGCGGGCGGACAGCGTCATCGACTGCCCGCCGGAAAGGGAAGCCATTTCCCAAGCCGTCACCACGCTCCTGGCCCCGGAATTTCGGAAAAAGCTGGCGGGCGTATACAATCCTTACGGTACAGGCGGCGCGGCGAAGAAAATTGCCGCTGTCCTCGCCTCTTTCCCCTTCCCCGAACTGCATGGAAAGCGCTTTGTTGATCGGAAGTGACGAGCGGCCCATAAGGTCGGGATCGAAAGCAAATGGAACGTTGGGAATCCCTGCTCATTTCGCCTGAAACGGCGATTTCGGAAGCCATTCGCGTCATCGACGCGGGGGCTGCCCGCATCACCCTGGTGGTCGACGGCGACCGCCGGCTCCTCGGCACCGTCACCGACGGCGACGTTCGCCGCGGCCTCATCCGCCAAGTGCCCCTCTCCGCCCCGGTGCGGGACATCATGAACGTCCACCCCAAAACCCTGCGCCACGGCACCGACCGGGAACAGGCCCTGGCCCTGTTCCGGGGCGAGGACCTGCTGCAGCTGCCGGTGGTGGACGACGAGGGCTTCGTCACCGGTCTGGAAACCTACCGGGACCTCCTGGTGGCCCCCAGCCGGGAGAACTGGGTCTTCCTCATGGCCGGCGGTTTCGGGAAGCGCCTGCGGCCGCTCACCGACGACTGCCCCAAGCCCATGCTGCGCCTGGGGGGCAAGCCCATCCTGGAAACCATCATCGAGCGCTTCATGGCCTCCGGTTTCCGCAAGTTCTACATCTCGGTCCATTACCTGGCCGAGCAGATCAAGGAATATTTCGGCGACGGCAGCTCCATCGGCGCCACCATCCGCTACGTGGACGAGGACACCCCTCTGGGCACGGCGGGTGCCATCGGCTTCATTCCCGAGCAGCCGGCCCTGCCCATCATCGTCATGAACGGCGACCTCCTCACGGACCTCAATTTCGCCGGGCTGATGCAGCACCACGAGAAAATCGGCGGCGAGATGACCGTCTGCGTCCGGGAGTACGACTACAAAGTGCCGTTCGGGGTGATCCAGACGGAAAACGAGCTGGTGGTGGATATCGTCGAGAAGCCGGTGCACACCTTCTTCGTCAATGCCGGCATCTATGTCTTGTCGCCCAAGGTGGTGGCGGCCATCGAGCCGGGCAAGCCCTGCGACATGCCGGACCTGATCCGGTCCCGTATCGACGGGGGCGGGCGGGTGGGGATGTTCCCCATCCATGAACATTGGCTGGATATCGGCCGGCTCGACGATTTCGAGCGGGCCCAGATGGAATTCAGATAGAACGCTGTATCCCGGGCGAACACGGCCGGGACGGGGATTTAGGAGTAGTTTGCATGCAAAAACGGGATGTCATCGGGCAGTACAAGCTGCCGCGGGAAGTGAAATACTGCAAGAAGTGCACGGTGTCGAACCAGCGGCCGCGCATCACCTTCGACGAGCACGGCGTGTGCTCGGCCTGCAATTTCGCCGAATTCAAGCGCAGCAAGATCGACTGGGCCGAGCGCGAGCGCGAGCTGGTCGAGCTGTGCAACCGCTTCCGCAAGAACAACGGCGAATACGACGTGATCGTTCCCTGCAGCGGCGGCAAGGACGGCGGCTTCGTCGCCCACCAGCTCAAGTACAAGTACGGGATGAATCCCCTGACCGTCACCTGGGCGCCCCTCAAGGCCACCGAGATCGGCCGGCGCAACCTGGACGCCTTCATCGGCGCCGGTTTCGACAACATCCTGGGTACCCCCAACGGCAAGGTCACCCGCAAGCTCACCAACCTGGCCTTCACCCACCTGGGCGACCCGTTCCAGCCCTTCATCTACGGGCAGACCAACTTCCCCATGCACATGGCGGTGAAGCACAACGTCTCCCTCATCATGTACGGCGAGAACGGCGAGGTGGAATACGGTGGCGACATGAAGAACGCCTTCCGCCCGTCCCGGGAAATCCAGG
>DASRUX010000234.1:0-2122 GCA_035655235.1 Rhodocyclaceae bacterium
CCAGCGAGCAGGAAAAGGCCGCCGAGCGGCTGACCCTGCTGGCCCGGGTGATGGCCTCCAATGTGGCGGCGGCGGTGTCGTTCAACGAGCCGGTTTCCGCCGGGGAAATCCTCAAGGCCCTGGCGGCCGAGCCCAGTATCCTCTCCGCACAGGTAGTGGATAGCCGTGGCCGGGTCTTCGCCCGCTATGGCGGCCGGGGCGGCGCCGCCCCCGACGGCGGGATGCCGGCCGCGGCGGGGCAGGGCGCCCTTTCCCTGCGGGAATTCCTGTTCGACCGGGACAGCTTCCGGGTGGCTACGCCCATCGTCCTGGACGGGGAGGCGCTGGGCAGCATCATCGTGGATGCCGGCCTGGGGCCGCTACGGGCCTCCCTCCTGTGGGATGCGGCGGTGCTGACGGCCATCATCTTCGCCTCCGGCCTGGGCGCCCTGGTCCTCTCCCACCATCTCCAGAAGCTGGTGTCCGACCCCATCTCCCGGCTGGCGGAGGCCATGCGCAGCGTTTCCCACTCCAAGGATTACCGCCTCCAGGTCAAGAAGGACGGCAACGACGAAATCGGCACCCTGATCGACGGCTTCAACGACATGCTGGCCGAGATCGGCGCCCGGGACCGGCAGCTGGAGCACCTGGCCCACCACGACGCCCTGACCCAGCTTCCCAACCGGGTCCTGTTCGAGTCCGAGCTGCGCCGCGCCATGATGCGGGCCCAGCGCCGGGGCAACCGCATGGGGGTGATGTTCATCGACCTGGACCACTTCAAGGAAATCAACGACACCCTGGGCCATGCCGTCGGCGACCTGCTGCTCCAGGCGGCGTCGGCCCGGATCACCGGCTGCATTCGGCAGAGCGACCTGGTGGCCCGCATGGGGGGCGACGAATTCACCGTCATCCTGGACGACCTCCACCAGGTCCGGGACGCCGCCGCCATCGCCCAGAAGATCGTCGATGAGGTCGCCCGTCCCTTCGAGCTGGCCGGCCATCAGCTGCGGATCAGCGCCAGCATCGGCGTCGGCTGCTATCCGGACGACGGGGCCGACATCGACAGCCTCCTGGCCCATGCCGATGCGGCCATGTATGCGGTGAAGGAGGCCGGGCGCAACGGCTACCGCCTCCGCGCCCGGGAGGCGGGGCCGGCTACGGTCGGATGAGGTCGGGGAGGGAATGGGTCAGCGCCCCCAGGCTCAGCACCCGGGGGAGGTCCAGGATGACGATGAAATCCTCGCCCACCCGGCCCATGCCCGCGATGAAGTCGGTGCGCAGGCCGGCGCCGAAGCTGGGGGCCGGCGCAATGTCGGCAGCGGGGATTTCCAGGACTTCATTGACGCCGTCCACCACGATGCCCAGGGTCTGCAGACCGTCGCCGCCCTCCAGCTCAAGTTCGAGGATGACGATGCAGGTGCGCCGGGTCACCCGGGTGCTGCCGCGGCCGAAGCGGGCCGCCAGGTCGATGACCGGGACCACGGCGCCCCGCAGGTTGATGACCCCGCGGATGGCCTTGGGCACCATCGGCACTTCGGTCAGGGAACCGTACTCGGTGATTTCCCGGGTCTGGGCGATGTCGATGGCAAAGGCCTCGACCCCCAGGGTGAAGATCAGGTGCTTGCGGGCTTCGCCGGGCGGATTGTCCGGTTGCGCCGGGAACAGGGCCTGCGATGGGGATTCCATGGCGTTCTCCTAGAAGCGGACGTAGTCGGTTTCCACGGGGCTGGCCGGCGCGGCTGGGGTCTGCCGGGTCCGAGGGACGGCGGTTGCCGCCTTGCCCGGCCGCCGGGCAGACTCCCGGACGGCCACCTGGAACACGGCCATGAGCTGCAGCAGTTCCGTCGCCTGGGCGCTCATCTCCTCCGCGGTGGCCGACAGTTCCTCCGAGGCGGCGGCGTTCTGCTGGGTGTTGAGGGAAAGCTGGCCCATCGCGGTGTTGATCTGCCCCGTCCCGACGGACTGCTCGTTGGAGGCGGCGGCGATTTCCTGCACCAGTTCAGCGGTCTTGCCGATGGAGGGGACGATTTCGTCCAGGAGCTGGCCGGCGCGGCCGGCCTTACCGACGCTGGAAGCCGCCAGTTCCCCGATTTCCTGGGCCGCCACCTGGCTCCGTTCGGCCAGCTTCCGCACCTCGGCGGCC
>DASRUX010000235.1:0-17455 GCA_035655235.1 Rhodocyclaceae bacterium
CCGACTGCTACAACTGGAGACGGGCTGCCGCCAAGGCGCCACCATTTGCCTGGACAAGCGCCTGCCCATGGGCGGCGGCCTGGGGGGCGGCAGTTCGGATGCGGCCACGGTGTTGCTCGCCCTCAATCATCTATGGGAACTGGATTTGCCCCGGGAGCGCCTCCAGGCGCTGGGCCTTAGCCTGGGAGCCGATGTACCGGTCTTCGTTTTCGGCCGCAACGCCTTTGCGGAAGGCGTCGGCGAGGCCCTGCAACCGGTGGACCTGCCTCCCGCCTGGTACGTGGTGCTGGAACCTCCGGCCCAGGTCCCCACCGCCGCCATCTTCGGCGCCCCCGACCTGAAGCGGGACACGCCGCCCATCCGGGCCGTCGACTGGCGCCCGGGCTTCGGCCACAACGACCTCGAACCGGTGGCCTGCGCCTGTTTCCCGGCCGTAGCCCGGTATCTGGAATGGTTGAAGCCATTCGGGCCGGCCATGATGACCGGCTCCGGGGCCTGCGTCTTCGCCGAATTCGATAGCCGGCAGGCGGCGGAGTCCGTCCTCGCCCGTCTGCCGGCCGGCATGGAGGGCTGGGTCGCCGCGGGCCTGCCGGCCCATCCGCTGGCCGACATGAAAAAAAGTGGCACAAAAGTGTAGATTTTTTGTCGAGGCTTCTGTAATATTCGCGCCTCGCTTGCACGCGAACCCGTGCAGGAAGCCGTTGGGGAGTCGCCAAGTTGGTTAAGGCACCGGATTTTGATTCCGGCATGCGAAGGTTCGAATCCTTCCTCCCCAGCCATAGGATTCGCCGGGCAGGCCTCAGGCCTGCCCGGTTTGCTTTTTGGTGGGCTCGATGCGGTTGTTTCAGATAGTGCCCCATGAGGATGACGATATGGCCTACAACAGCTTGATGGTCTTCACTGGCAATGCCAATCCCAAACTGGCAGCCGCCGTCGCCAAACATCTGAATGTCGATCTCGGAAGGGCCAACGTCGGCCGCTTCTCCGACGGCGAAGTCAGCGTCGAGCTCCAGGAGCACGTACGCGGCCGCGATATCTTCGTCATCCAATCCACCTGCGCCCCCACCAACGACAATCTGATGGAATTGTTGGTGATGGTGGATTCCCTGAAGCGCGCCTCCGCCGGCCGCATCACCGCCGCCATCCCTTATTTCGGCTATGCCCGCCAGGACCGCCGTCCGCGTTCCTCCCGGGTGCCCATCGCCGCCAAACTGGTGGCCAACATGCTGGCCGCCGCCGGCGTCGACCGGGTCCTGACCATGGACCTCCACGCCGAGCAGATCCAGGGCTTCTTCGACATTCCCGTCGATAACATCTACGCCCTGCCCATCCTCCTGGACGACATCCGGGAACAGAATTTCGAGAAGCCCCTGGTGGTTTCCCCCGACCACGGCGGCGTGGTCCGCGCCCGGTCGCTCGCCAAGCGCCTGGAATGCGACATGGCCATCATCGACAAGCGCCGCCCCAAGGCCAATGTCTCCGAAGTCATGAACATCATCGGTGAAGTGGACGGCCGGACCTGCGTCATCATGGACGACATGGTCGACACCGCCGGCACCCTGTGCAAGGCCGCCACCGCTCTGAAGGAGCATGGCGCCAAGAAGGTCGTCGCCTACTGTACCCACCCGGTCCTGTCCGGTCCCGCCGTTGAACGCATCAACACTTCGGACCTGGATTCCATGGTGGTCACCGATACCATTCCCCTGCGGGATGACGCCGCCCAGTCGCCGCGCATCCGCCAGCTGTCCGTGGCCGAGATCATGGCCGAGACCATCCGCCGCATCAGCAACGACGACTCCGTGTCGTCCCTCTTCATCGACTGATTTTCACCACCTCCCGGCCTGGTCGCGGGCCGGGAAATCTCTCTGGAGTCATCATGCAATTTGAAATCATCGCGCAACAGCGCACGCTGCAGGGTACGAGTGCGAGCCGCCGCCTGCGTCGTGCCGGCAAGGTTCCCTGTGTCGTCTACGGCGGTGCCGAAGCTCCCCAGGCCATCGAAGTGGATCACAACGATCTGCTCCTGAAGCTGAAGAAGGAAGCTTTCCACTCGTCCGTCCTGAATCTGGTCGTCGACGGCAAGAAGCAGCAAGTCCTGCTCCGCGACACCCAGGTCCACGCCTACAAGCCCCTGGTCCTGCATGTGGACTTTCAGCGCGTCGATGCCACCCACGAGCTGCACATCAAGGTGCCCCTGCACTTCGTGAACGCCGACATTGCTCCTGGCGTCAAGCTCTCCGGCGGCCTGGTCAACCACGTTCTGACCGAAGTGGATGTCGCCTGCCTGGCCAAGGATCTGCCCGAGTTCATCGAAGTGGATCTGTCCAGCCTGAAGGTCGGCCAGAACATCCACGTTTCCGAGCTGAAGCTGCCGAAGGGCGTCAAGGCCGTCGTCCATGGGGAAGACCAGATCGTCGTCACCATCGTCGGCAAGGGCGGCTCCCAGGAAGCCGAAGAAGGCGAAGCCGCTGCCGAGTAATTTCGGTCCAGCAGCCGTACAAGGCCGCCGCCGGCAATCGCCGCCGGCGGTCTTTTCATTTCAGACCCCATGAACGCTCCCCGTCTCATCGTCGGCCTCGGCAACCCGGGCCCGGAATACGAAGCCACCCGGCACAACGTCGGCTTCTGGTTCGTGGACCAGTTGGCCGACCAGCTCAAGATCAGCCTGGCGCCCCAGTCCAAATTCTTTGGACGGGCCGGCCGCAGCGGCGATCTCTGGCTGCTGGAGCCTACCACCTACATGAACCGTTCCGGCCAGTCGGTAGCGGCCCTGGCCAATTTCTACAAGATTCCCCCGGCGGAAATCCTGGTCATCCATGATGACCTGGACCTGCCCCCCGGCGGCATCCGCTTGAAGCAGGGCGGCGGCAACGGCGGCCACAACGGCCTCAAGGATATCCAGGCCCGGCTCGGCACCCCGGATTTCTGGCGCCTGCGCCTGGGGATTGGCCATCCCCGCACCCTGAACCTGTCCCAGCAGGTGGCGGATTTCGTCCTCCATCCGCCCCGGCTGGAGGAAATGCCCGCCATCGAGAAGGCACTGGATCGCAGCCTCCTCGCCTGGCCCAAACTCGCCGCCGGAGACTACGCCGGCGCCCAGCAACAGCTCCACGGTAAAGTCGTTTAAGGAATTCCTATGTCTCTCAAGTGCGGCATCGTCGGCCTGCCCAACGTCGGCAAATCCACCCTCTTCAACGCCCTCACCAAGGCCGGGATCGAAGCGGCCAACTATCCCTTCTGCACCATCGAACCCAATGTCGGCATCGTCGAAGTGCCGGATGCCCGCATGGACAAGCTGGCGGAGATCGTGAAGCCCCAGCGCATGCAGCCGGCCATCGTGGAATTCGTGGATATCGCCGGCCTAGTCGCTGGCGCCTCCAAGGGCGAAGGCCTGGGCAACCAGTTCCTGGCCAACATCCGGGAAACCGATGCCGTGGTGCATGTAGTGCGCTGCTTCTCCGACGACAACGTGGTGCACGTCTCCGGCAACGTCGATCCCCTGCGGGACATCGAAGTCATCGACACCGAACTGGCCCTGGCCGACATGGCTACCGTGGAGAAGGCCCTCAATCGCTATCGGAAACCCGCCCAGGCCGGCGACAAGGAGGCCAAGCTGCTGGTCGCCGTGCTGGAGAAATGCTTCGCCCAGCTCGACCAGGGCAAGGCGGTTCGTGCCCTCGACCTGTCCAAGGAAGAGCAGGCCAATCTGAAGCCCTTCTGCCTCATCACCGCCAAGCCGGTGTTGTACGTGGCCAACGTGGCGGAAGGCGGCTTCGAGAACAATCCCTACCTGGATGCCGTCCGCGAGCATGCCAAAGCCGAAAAGGCCGAAGTGGTCTCCGTCTGCGCCGCCATCGAATCCGAGATCGCCGACCTGGACGACGAAGAGAAGCAGGTCTTCCTGGAAGACCTGGGCCTGGAGGAACCCGGCCTGAACCGCCTGATCCGCGCCGGCTACAAGCTCCTCGGCCTGCAGACTTATTTCACCGCCGGGGTCAAGGAAGTCCGCGCCTGGACCATCCACCAGGGCGACACCGCGCCCCAGGCTGCCGGCGTCATCCACACCGATTTCGAGCGGGGTTTCATCCGGGCCCAGACCATTTCCTACGACGACTTCATCGCCTACAAGGGCGAAGCCGGCGCCAAGGAAGCGGGCAAGATGCGCTCGGAAGGCAAGGACTACGTCGTCAAGGACGGCGACGTCATGAACTTCCTGTTCAACGTCTAAACGCCTTTACGCCGACAGGGGAATCCGGATGCTGACCCGGGTTCCCTCCCCCGGCTCGCTTTCCACGGTGGCCTCTCCGCCCAGGATGGTCGCCCGCTCCCGGATGTTGAGCAGCCCGAAGGATTCCCCGCCCACCGAGGACGGATCGAAGCCCCGGCCGTCATCCCGGACCGTCAGCTCCATCCCCCGCTCGCAGCAGTTGAGCACCACATCCACCCGCCGGGCATCGGCGTGGCGCAGCACATTGGTCAGGGATTCCTGAACGATGCGGAAGACCGCCGTGGCCTGGGCGTCGTCCATGGTGACCTCGGCGTCGGCCCTGAGGCTGCAGGCCAATTCGGTGCGCCGCCGGAAATCCTGCACCAGCCACTCCAGGGCGGGCACCAGCCCGAGGTTCAGCACCGACGGCCGCAGGCTGGTGGATACCTGCCGGACGATGCCGATGGTGTGCTCCACCAGCTCCCGCATGTTTCCCAGCCGCTTCAGGGCGCCGATGTTATCGCCTATCTCCATTTTCATCAGGGAGATATCCACCTTGAGGGCGGTCAGGGAAGAACCCAGTTCGTCATGCAGTTCCCGGGCGATGGTCTTCCGCTCCTCTTCCCGCACCGCTTCCCGGTGGGTGGTGAGGTTGCGCAGGAGCTGCCGGGATTCCAGCAATTCCCGCTCCGCCTCCTTGCGGGCGCTCACGTCCCGGATGGCGCTGATCACCAGATAGTTGTCGTCGGTGACCAGGGGGTTGAGGGAGATTTCGGCGGGAAACTCGCTGCCATCCCGCCGTAGGCCAAAGAGATCCTGATGGCGGCCAGCGAACCGGGGCCTAGGCGCCGCGACCCACGTCCCGACCTGGTCCCGATGCAGCGCCCGAAAGCGCTCGGGGATCAGGATATCCAAGGGCTGCCCTGAAAGTTCATCCCGCCCATAGCCGAACAGTTTTTCGGATTGGGAATTGACCAGGACGATACGCCCCCCATCGTCCACGATGACGATGGCGTCGGGGACGGCCTCCAGCATGGTACGGAAGCGTTCCTCCGCCTGGCGCCGCTCGGCGATTTCCTTTTCCAGGCGCTGGTTGGCCGCCGCCAGGTTGGCGCTCCGCTCCCGGACCCGGTGCTCCAGGCGGCGCTGGAGCTCGTGGAAGGCCAGGTGGGTGGATACCCGCGCCAGTACTTCCTCGCTGTAGAAGGGCTTGGTGATGTAGTCCACCCCGCCGCTCTTGAAAGCCTGGACCTTGGCGGCACCGTCGTCGGCCGCGCTGATGAAGATGACCGGAATATCCTGGGTCGCCTCGCTGGACTTCAGTTGCCAGCAGACGCTGTAGCCATCCATCCCCGGCATGTTGATGTCGAGCAGGATCAGGTCGGGCTGGATCACCTTGGCCTGTTGCCAGGCCGCATCCGCATTGTGGGCCGTATGGACGGTATATCCCTGGCCTTCCAGGACGGACACCAGGATTTCCCGGTCGAAGGGGCTGTCATCGACGACCAGCAGCGTCCGCCCCTCGGGGGCTTCTTCTCTCTGTTGTGGTTTCACGTTATCTCCGCTGGGGGGCTGTTTTTTTGCCTACGCTACGCCCCTGATAATTAAACCACTTTTCCTCCCGGGAACGACAATGTGTTTACGCCGCCGGCATGGACTCAGCGCATGACCCGCCGCCATTCCGCCTCGAAATACCGCACCAGGACTTGGTTGTTGAGGCGATTGACCTCCGCCGGCACCCGGTCCATGTCGGCCGGAAAATGGAAGAGGGAGGCGGTGGTTTCCGGTGTCAGGAAACGGGTGGGCACCGGATAGGCGGCCGGCGGAACGTAGTCTTCCCGTCCAGCCAGGATGTAGCCCCACTCCCCGAAGGAGGGAACCAGGGCGTGATAGGGCGCCGTCTTGAGGCCAACGCTCTCCAGTGTTGCCACCACGCACCAGAAAGATTGGCGGGCATACAGGGGCGAGGTGGATTGCACCACCATCAGCCCCCGGGGCGCCAGGCGCTTCTCCAGGAGCCGGTAGAAGGCCGAGGTGTAGAGCTTGCCCAGGGCGAAATTGGCGGGATCGGGGAAATCGACCACCACGAAGTCGAAGCTGTCGCGGCTATTCTCCAGCCACTGCAGGGCGTCGGCATTGACGACCTTCAGCTTGGGGGAATTGAGGGCATTGCCGTTCAGCTCGGTGAGCATGGGGGCGGTGGAAAAGAGCCGGGTCATGGCCGGGTCCAGGTCCACCAGGGTCACGGACTCGATTCCCGGATACTTGAGGATTTCCCGCACCGCCAGGCCGTCCCCGCCCCCCAGCACCAGCACCCGCTTCGCCCAGGGCAGGCTGGAAAGGCCGGGATGGACCAGGGCCTCGTGGTAACGGTATTCGTCGTGGGATGAGAACTGGAGGTTGTTGTTGAGAAAGAGCCGCAGGTCGTCCCGCCAGCGGGTGAGGACGATGCGCTGGTAGGGCGTCGTTTCGGTATGAACGATCTCGTCGGCGTAGAGATGGGCCTCCGCCAGGGAAGTGAGCTGCCCCGCCCCGGCGAATCCGGCCACCAGGGCAGCCAGCACGGCCCAGGACTGTGCCTTGAGCCAGGGACGGCCGGGCAGTTGGTCCCGGAAGAGGCGCAGGGCCCACAGGGCCACCGCCACATTCATGATCCCGAACAAGAGGCCGCTGCGCACCATGCCGAGTTGGGGCGCCAGCAGCAGGGGAAAGAGGATGGAGACGACCAGGGCGCCGAGATAGTCGAAGGTGAGCACTTGCGACACCAGGTCCTTGAAGGCCAATTCCCGCTCCAGGATGCGCATCACCAGGGGGATCTCCAGGCCCACCAGGACGCCCATCAGGAAAACCACCAGATAAAGCACCAGCTTGAAGGGCGCCGCCAGCCAGGTGAAGACCATGAACAGACCCGCCGCCGAAAATCCCCCCAGGAGCCCCACCATCAGTTCGATGCGGATGAAGCGCCCGACCAGGTCCCGGGTGATGAACTTGGACAGCCAGGACCCCGCCCCCATGGCGAAGAGGTAGGTGCCGATGACCGTGGAGAACTGGGTGACCGAATCCCCCAGCAGATAGGACGACAGCGCCCCGGCGATCAGCTCGTAGGCGAGCCCGCAGGAGGCGATGACGAAGACGGAAACCAGCAGGGCGTGGTGCATGGGCCCGGCTTACTTGTGATAAACGCGGCTGCTGCCGCTGCTGCCCGAATTGCCGCCGGAATTGGCCACGTTGTCGAACAGGTTCCAGCCCTGGGACTGGGCGTAGGTGAACACCAGGAGGGCCAGGATACCGTTGATGAGGTTGAATTTATTGAACATCAGTCGTCCGAGTCGTCATCGGAATCGTCGCTCGCCACCGGGGCATGGTCGCTTTCCGCCCAACGGCTGGCTTCGAAGGCGGCCCGGCGCATGCGGGTGAAGATGGGGAAGAGGACCAGGTAGATGGCCAGCAGGAACCAGCTGGACCAGCCGGTCCCGCCGCTCATCACTTCCAGATTGGTCCGCACCGGCACCGGCTTCTCGGTAGAGAGGTCGGGATCGATAGCCAGGTAATAGGTGCCCGGGGGAATATCGACGAATACCACCTCGTCGTCCCGGGAGCCTTCGGACCAGCTGCCGTCCTCGTCGCGGCCGGAGTAGTAGGACAGCTCCCGGTTCGCCGGCCAGGCGGTGCCGGTATTCTTGTCCACCAGGGTCAGGTTGAGGCCGACCCAGTTGTTGTCCAGGTCGGTCCGGTTGGACACGGTGATCTTCTGGGGCTTGCCCTTGAGTTCGAAGGTCGTGGAAGCCACCGTCTCCTCGCCCGTCTGGGGCGAGAAGGTGAGTTCCTGCTGCATCAGGCGATGGCCGCCGCCGCTGAAGGCGAACCACAGCTGGGCTGCCAGCCCGACCAGGAAGAATATCCAGAACAGCCGGCAAGTCCGGCGATGGGTATCCTCCCAGGGATTGGGCTGGTTGGCGTAGACGCCGATGGGCTCAGGCAGGGCGGCGGGGAGCTTGAAGGCCGTGCGAATAGCCTCCGGCTCCACATAGGCGCCCCGGGACCAGCTGACTTCCTTCTTGGTGGATTCCCGGGACAGCATCAGGGGCGGCGCCACGTAATCCACCACCCGGTTGGTTTCGCCCCGCCGCACCCGCCAGGTGAATTCCCCGGCCACCTGGATGACCTCCGCCGACGCCGAGGTGGAGAAATGGCGGTACTCGGCGCCGTCGTAATTCAAGGGGGTGCTGTCGCCCCGGTGGTTGGGATGGCGGGAGAGGACATCCGCCACGTTCCAATGGCCGTTGTATTCGGTCAGCCAGCGATAAGTGCCGTTCTCTCCGGCCAGCAGATACTCCCGCCAGTCATAGGCGATGCCGTCGCACTTTGTCTCCTTGACCAGGAAACCGATGACCTCCACCGGCTTGCCCTCGAGGACACCTTTCGTCCCCAAGGCCAGGCGGGGAATGTAGCGGTCCTCGCTATTGCCCATGGCCTTGGAAAGAAGCTTGTAATTCTGGTCTCCGGTATCGACCACCGCGCCGCAGGAGGCGCAGCCCACCGCCAGGATGTCCTTGGAGCGGGCCGACATCGGCGATCCGCAGCTCGGGCAGCGGAAGACCTGGGCTTCCACCGTCGGCTCGGGAATGGGCATGCCCTCCCGCAGACCGCTCAGCTTCAGGGATTTGAAATCGACCGGGCCACCCAGGAAGAACAGGGGCGGCTCCTCGGAATAGTCCAGGGTGGCGAAATGGTCGCCACCCCGCAGATCGACCACCGGCGCCTTGTAGCCGGCCCCCACCTTGAAGGGCAGCTCCCCCTGGCCGGCGACGCACTCGGCATCCTCGATGTCGGTAACCGTCCACGGCCGGCTCGCCAGGACCAGGCGACTGCCGGCCTCCAACTCCTCGAATTTGGGCAACGGCTCCTGGATCTGGTGCAGGAAGGAGATCACATACTCGCCGGCCGCCTCCGACAGCCAGCCGGTACGCATATCGTCGAACAGGATGTGCCACTCGTTCCAAAGCCCCTGGCTGTACCGGAGCTGGATGCGGCCGATGAGGGCGAAATGGACGCCCTGCCACTGGCCCTCTGCCCCCAGCTGGAGGGGCGAGCGGTCCTCCGCCAGGGCCGCCATCTTGCCGATGTCCTCCAGGGCCTGGTCGTGGCGGACCAGGGTGCTCTGGCAGTATTCGCAGACGGCGAAGATGGACGCCGCCGACTTGAAGACGACGGCGGCGCCGCAGGAGGGACAGGAGGCGGACTGGGCCATCCGGAGATCAGACGAGCTTCTTCAGAAGCTCCGCCTTCTTGGCCTCGAATTCCTCCCGGGAGAGGATGCCTTTCTCCATCAGCCCATGCAGCTTCTCGATGGTGGCCACCACATCGTCGGCGGAAACCGGGGCGGCTGCAGAGGCCGCAGCAGCCGGCGCGCCCTGGGGCTGGACAGCCTGGGACATGGCCTGGCCGATCACCTGGCCGAAACCGAAGCCGATGCCGGCGCCAGCGCCCAGGCCGGCCATGCCGCCTTCGTTCTTGGCCGCATCGGGAATGCTGTTGGCCACCTGGTACTGGGTGTAGCGGCCCATGTCGCCGATGATGTTCATGCCGATGCGCTGGTCGAGGATCTTCTGCAGTTCCTCCGGCAGGGAGACGTTCTGCACCACCAGGGAATCCAGGGCTAGGCCGAAGTCGGCGAAAACGGGGTTCATCTTCTCCCGCAGCCGGGCCCCGAATTCCTCCTGGTTGGCGGCCATGTCCAGGAAAGCCACGCCGGATTCGCCGAACAGGTCGGTCATGCTGCCGATCAGGGTGTTGCGCAACTGGCCTTCCAGCTCGTCCCGGGTGTAGATGTCCCGGGTGCCGGAAACCTTGCTGTAGAAGGCCTTGGGATCGATGAGATGGTAGGAATAGATACCGAAGGCCCGCAGGCGCACCACCCCGAATTCCTTGTCCCGGATGGTGATGGGATTGGGCGTGCCCCACTTGCGGTCGAGCTGAGTGCGGGTGGAGTAGAAATAGACATCCGACTTGAAGGGAGACTCGAACAACTTGTCCCAGTTCTTCAGGTAGGTGAGCACCGGCAGGGTCTGGGTGGAGAGCTTGTACATGCCGGGGGCGAACACGTCGGCGAACTTGCCCTCGTTCACGAACAGGGCCTGCTGGGACTCCCGCACCGTGAGGCTGGCGCCGTATTGGATTTCGAAGTCCTGCATGGGGAAACGCCAGGCCAGGATGCCGTCCTGGTCCTCGGTCCATTGCAGGATGTCGATGAACTGTTTCTTGATGAAATCCATCAGTGACATGGCACAGCTCCTTGATGTCAGACGAGACAGCCGGCGTTGATGATGCCCACGCCGATGGAAAGCGAAGCGAGGAAGATGCCGGAAGCCAGTTTCCCCTCGGGAATATCCTCCGCGATGTGGGGCAGGATCACCCGGCAGGCCACGAAGACGCACAGCTGGATGACGCAGGCCAGCACGCCCCACCCAACCATGGAAAGTAGGTTGTGGCTGACCCCGACCGCCACGGCCACCGGCAGGGCGATACCGAGCAAAGCGCCGCCCAGGCTTACCGCCGCGGCGACGTTGCCCTGGCGGATGAGGACCAGCTCGTTGTAGGGGGTAATGAGGGCATAGGCGGTCAGGAAGACCGTCAGGATGGCGATGGCGACCGTGAAGAAGGAAAGAAACGCCAGCAGATTGTTGATTGCGGTGTCGACCATGGCTATCCCCGGGTTTGGCTCCGCCGCATCGTAGCCCTTGCTTACGGGATATTCAAGCCAGATGGAAGAGGCCGTCCAGGACCAGGGTATCCACCCGGCGGCAGGGCATGGAGAGATGGTCCAGGAGCAGGGGTGCCGCACCGCCGAAGACGAGGCACAGGGCTCCCGGCCGGCCGGCGATGCGGGCGAAGGCCCGGTCGATGGCTCCCAATTGGGCCTCCAGGCAACCGCTGAAAATGGCGTCGTCGGTGCAGCGGGGAAAAGCTTCATGCTTCCCCTGGGCCAGGGGCAGGCCGGCGGTGTTGCGGGCCAGGGAAGCGCGCATGAGGTCGAATCCCGGCAGGATGAGGCCACCCAGGAAATTGCCTTCCGCATCCAGGGTGTCGATGGTGGTGGCGGTGCCGGCGCCGACCACCAGGCAGTCGGTCTGCACCCGATTCCGAGCGCCCACCAGGGCGCACCAGCGGTCCACGCCCAGCCGGGCCGGCTCGGCATAGCCGTTCTGCACACCCCCTGCCTGGGCCGATGACTGGACGAATTCGAGGCGTTCCCGCCAGGCAGCGAACGCCCGCTCGATCGCCCCCGCTGCAACCGGTCCGGCCACATTGGCGACCATCACCCGCTCCGGCGGCGGCAGATGCTTGAGCCGCTCCCCCAGCTGGCCGATGTCGGCCTGCAGCAGCGCCCCCTCGGACAGCCACCGGTCGCCGTCCCTCAGCCCCCATTTGATGCGGGTATTGCCGCTGTCGATGCAGAGGATCATAGGGTGCGCAGGGAGACATCGCCGGACAGGATGCGCTTGATGCACACCGGCGTCTCCACCATCAGGGCCCCGTCGCTGTCCGCCCCCAGGCAGATGCCCTCGGCCTCCACCTCCTCGTCCTGGACGATACGCACGGGCCGGTCCTGCCAAGCATGGCGGCATTGCCATTCGCGCTGCAAGGCAACAAAACTGCCCGCGTCGAAACGGTCCAGGACACCAGCCAGGGAAACCAGCAGGGCCGCCAGGATACGGTGGCGATCCGGGAGGTTGGGGAGATCGTCGGCCAACCCGGCGGCCGGCTGGGGCAGGTCGCCCTCGGGGCGCAGCAAGTTCAGGCCGATGCCGATGACGGCCCCCGTTCCCCGCCGGTCGGAAGACAACTCGACCAGGATACCGGCCAGCTTGGCGAATCCTTCGGCGGTTTCCAGGAGCACGTCATTAGGCCATTTCAGGCGGGCATGGGTCGCACCGAGCTCTTCCAGGGCCTGGGCCACCGCCACGCCGACGGCCAGGGACAGCCCCGAAAGCCGGGTCGCAGGGCCGGAGAAACGCCAGAGAAGGGAAAAGGTCAGGCTGCCTTCCGGGGAGGACAGCCAGGTCCGCCCGCGCCGGCCACGGCCGGCGGTCTGGCGGTCGGCCACGACCACCGTTCCGGAGGGGGCGCCCCGGTCGGCCCGACGGCCCAGTTCGCTGTTGGTGGAATCGCACTCGTCCAGGCTGTCCACGTCGAAGCGGCCGGACTGGAGACCGAGCAGGGGTTTGATAAGAATGGGGTCGATCATTGCCATGGCGGGATTATGTACCAAACCCAGGACTGGCCGAGGGGGCATCGAAGTTCACCGAAAAATTCCCACCCGGACCGTTTACCGGCACCAAGTCCGAATGCATAATATATGCAAAATACATTACAGTTCAGAACACTACGGTGCCACGAACATGCCCCATACTCTCTACGACACTCTGGAAATCAGCCCGTCGGCCAGCCGGGAAGCCGTCGTCGATGCCTACCGGCAGCTCCATGCCCGCCTGGCTGCCCGCATCAACGGTATCGACGGCGCCGATCAGGACACCCTGGACCGGGCTGAGGCGGTAAGAGAGGCCTTCGCCGTCCTTGCCGACCCCGAACGGCGCCGGGATTACGACCGGCAGCTCGCCGGAGGGGCGGCAGCCCAGATGCAGTCGCGATCTCCGCTTCTGAAGCCGGCCCTGCTGGTCATCACCATCGGCTTGTTCGTGGTGGGCTATGGCCGACTGCTGTCGGAACTGGAAGCGACCCGCCAGGAGCGCGAGCGCGTCAAGGCCGAAGCCATGAGGGTGGATCTCCAACTGCAACAGCTTAGGGAAGAACAACGCCTGGCAGCTCAGGCCGATTTCCAGCGCCGCCGCAACGAAGCCATGGAGCGCTTCCTCCGCGAGCAGGCGGAAAGCGGATCGCAGTTCATCGAAAGCGACCCACACCGCCAATTTCGAAGCTGACGGAAGGAACCCGGGGTTACTCCCCGACCGGTTCCTTGCCGCCTTCGATCCCCAACTCCTGAATCTTGCGGGTGATGGTATTGCGGCCGATGCCGAGGGCCTGGGCCGCTTCGATCCGCCGCCCGCCCGTATGGGCCAGCGCCCGGGAGATCAGGATGCGCTCGAAGGTCTGGGACAGGAGCCCATGCACGTCGCCCACGCCCCGTCCCAGCAGACGGTCCACCTCAGCTTCCAGGGCACCTTCCCAATCGGTAGCCAGGGCCGCCGCCGGCGCATCCCGCAGCTCCGTCGGCAGGTCGTTCACCTCCACCTGCTGGCCCGGCGCCATGACGGTGAGCCAGTGGCAGAGGTTCTCCAGTTGCCGGACGTTGCCCTGGAAATCCAGGGAACTCAGGTACTTGATGGCCGCGTCGGACAGGCGCTTGGGCTCGACGCTCAGTTCCTTGGCACTCTTGTTCAGGAAGTGGCGGGTCAGCAGCGGAATATCTTCCCGCCGCTCCCGCAGGGCCGGCAGGCGGATACGGATAACGTTGAGGCGGTGGAAGAGGTCTTCCCGGAAGAGGCCGTCCTTGACCCGGGTTTCCAGGTTCTGGTGGGTGGCGGCAATGACCCGCACATTGGCTTTGATGGGGGAGTGCCCGCCAACCCGGTAGAAATGCCCGTCGGACAGCACCCGCAGCAAGCGGGTCTGGAGTTCCGCCGGCATGTCGCCGATTTCGTCCAGGAACAGGGTGCCGCCGTCGGCCTGCTCGAAGCGGCCGCGCCGCTGGGTCTGGGCGCCGGTGAAGGCGCCCCGCTCATGGCCGAACAGCTCGGATTCCAGCAGGTCCTTGGGGATAGCAGCGGTGTTGATGGCAATGAAGGGTTTGTCCGCCCGGGGGCTGTGGCGATGCAGGGCACGGGCGACCAGTTCCTTACCGCTGCCCGACTCGCCGGTGATCAGCACCGTGGCGTGGGACAGGGCCAGGCGGCCGATGGCCCGAAAGACTTCCTGCATGGCCGGGGCCTGGCCAAGGATTTCCGGCGCCAGGGTGACTTCCTCGGAAGCACCAATTTGGTGCATCGATTCATCCACTGCCCGGCGGACCAGTTCCACCGCCTGATCCACGTCGAAGGGCTTGGGCAGGTATTCGAAAGCGCCCCCCTGGAAGGCGGCCACGGCACTCTCCAGGTCGGAGTAGGCGGTCATGATGATGACCGGCACCCCCGGAAAGCGAGCCTTCACTTCGTGCAGAAGCTCCAGCCCGGACTGGCCCGGCATGCGGATATCGGACAAAAGGACCTGGGGCGGCTCGGCACCGTGGTCCAGTTGGGACAGGGCTTCGGTGGCCGAGGCGAAGCTCTTGAAGGGGATGCCCTCCCGGGTCAGGGTCTTTTCCAGGACCCAGCGGATGGAGCGGTCATCGTCGACAACCCAGACTGATTTCATCGATTTCGGTTCTCTTTGAGGAAGGTCACCGAACAAAAAGCATGAGCTATGCCTGCTCCAGGGGCAAGCGGATGGTGAAGCAGGTGCAGCCCGGCCGGCTGGTACACTCCACCGTGCCCTGGTGGTGCTGGACGAAGTTCTGGGCGATGGTCAGCCCCAGGCCGCTGCCCCCTTCCCGGCCGGAAACCAGGGGGTAGAACATGCGCTCCCGGATGGCTTCCGGGATGCCGGGGCCGTTGTCGATGACCTTGAGTTCCATGGCCAGCTTGTAGCGCCGCTTGGCCAGGGTCACCTGGCGGATGGCCCGGGTGCGGAGGATGATCTCGCCGCTACCCTCCATGGCCTGGGCGGCATTGCGGGCGATATTGAGGATGGCCTGGATGAGCTGTTCCCGGTCCCCGACCAGTTCCGGCAGGCTGGTGTCGTAGTCGCGGCGCATCTTGAGGGACCCGGGGAATTCGGCGGTCAGAAGGCTGCGCACCCGTTCCAGGATTTCGTGGATATTGACGGTGGACGGCTGCATGGGCCGGTGGGGCGTCAGGAGGCGCTGCATCAGGTCCTGGAGTCGGTCCGACTCCTTGATGATGACCTGGGTGTATTCCTTGAGGGACGGGTTGTTGAGCTCATGCTCCAGCAACTGGGCCGCCCCCCGGATGCCACCGAGGGGATTCTTGATCTCGTGGGCCAGGTTGCGGATGAGTTCCCGGTTGGCCTGCTGCTGCTCGATCAGGCGCTCCTCCCGGTTGGCCGCCAATTGCTGGTCGATAGGCTGCAATTCCACCAGGAGCTGGACGTCCAGGGCGTCCTCCTCGTGGAGGGGCGTCACCGTGCAGTTGAGGTGGAGCACTTCCCCGTCGCTGCGGGTGATCTGGAGATTCTGGCCGGTGTAGCTCCAGTCGTTGGCGATGGCATTGTCCAGGGCCGACTGCAGGGTTGCCGAACAGGTGCAGACCGCGCTCAGGGGCTTGCCGATCAGGGAGCGGGCGCTCACCGCCAGGACGTTTTCCCCGGCCGGGTTGATGTAGCGGACCCGCAGCCCGTCGTCGAGCAGGAGCACGGCGGAGGCCAGGAGATCGAGGCCGGCAAAGGGATTGGAGCGTTCTGTCATAGCCGCCATTCTAGAACCTATTGCAGCAGACATTCCATCTGACGGCGTGTTCATGAAAGGTCTGGGCAACCGGACAAAAGTATCGATATAATTACTGACCATTCAGTCATTAACTTTACGTCATGACGATCTATCCCTTCCGCCTCCGCGCTTTCGCTCTCGCCGCAGCTGTCTCGACCCTGGGCGCCTGCGGCAGCCATGAGACGCCGCCCGAACCGCCCCGTCTGGTGATGACCCATGTGGTGGCCCCAGGTGATGGGCGTTCCGACGCCAACTACTCCGGCGAGGTGAAGCCCCGCTACGAGACGCCCCTCTCCTTCCGGGCCGGCGGCAAGATGGCGAGCCGCCTGGTGGAAGTCGGACAGGCGGTCCAGCCCGGCCAGCCCCTCGCCCGGCTCGATCCCGCCGACCTGAAGCTGAATGCCAGCGCCGCCCAGGCGCAATTGGCGGCAGCGGAATCAGAGCTCAATTTCGCCAAGGCGGAATACGAGCGCTACCAAGGGCTGCGGGCCAAGAAGTTCGTCAGCCCGGCCGCATTGGAAGGGAAGGAGGCCGCCTGGCGGGCCGCCCGGGGCCGCATGGAGGCCGCCACCGCCCAATCCGGCCTGGCCAGTAACCAGAGCGCCTACGCAACTCTGACGGCGGATGCGGCGGGCGTCATTTCGGCTGTCCAGGCCGAGCCGGGACAAGTGGTCTCCGCCGGCCAGCCGGTGCTGCGCCTGGCCCGCCCCGGCGAAATGGAGGTGGCCATTTCAGTGCCGGAAAACCGGGTGGCCGAATTGAAGACCGCCGACAACATCCGCATCGCCCTATGGGCCGAAGGGTCCCGCACCTACGCCGGACGCATCCGGGAAATCGCCCCCATGGCCGATCCGGTCACCCGCACCTACGCCGTCCGGGTCACTCTGCTGGAACCGGACGCGGATGTGCGCCTGGGGATGACCGCCAACGTGCTCCTCGGCCGCAAAGGCACCGCGCCGGTAGCAGTGGTGCCGGCCACGGCCATCTTCCAGCAGGACAGCAAGCCGGCCGTCTGGGTGGTGGGCGCCGACAACGTCCTGGCCCTGCGCCCCATCGAAGTGGCCCAGTTCCGCGAAGACGGCGCCCTGGTGACCGGCGGTCTCAAGACCGGTGAGCGCATCGTTTCCGCCGGCGTGCACAAGGTCGTGGCCGGCGAAAAGGTCAGGCTGGCGCCATGAAGCCCTCGTCCGGTTTTGGTCCCAACCTCTCCGCCTGGGCCCTCAAGCACCAGTCCATGGTCCTTTACCTGATGGTGGTACTGCTGCTCGGGGGCATCAGCTCCTATTTCAAGCTCGGCCGGGCCGAGGATCCGGATTTCACCTTCAAGGTCATGTTCGTGCGGACCTTCTGGCCCGGGGCGACCACCCGGGAAGTGGAGCAGCAAATCACCGAGCGCCTGGAGAAGAAGTTGCAGGAAACGCCTTGGGTCGATGTATTGCGAAGCTACTCCAAGCCCGGCGAGTCGATGATCTTCATCACGCTCAAGGATTACACTCCGTCCAAGGAGGTTCCGGACGCCTGGTACCAAGTCAGGAAGAAGCTGGCCGACATCCAGCACACCTTCCCGGCCGGCGTCCAGGGCCCCTTCTTCAATGACGAGTTCGGGGACACCTTCGGCATCATCTACGGCCTCACCGGCGACGGCTTTTCCCTGGCCGACCTGCGCACCCGGGCCGACCGGATTTCCCAGGAGCTGCTGCGCCTGCCGGACGTGAAGAAGGTCGAGCTGCTCGGGGTCCAGGAGGAGA
>DASRUX010000236.1:0-13897 GCA_035655235.1 Rhodocyclaceae bacterium
TCCGACCTGGACGACAGCTTGGCCTGGGCGCTGAAAAACGGCGGCGATCCGGCCCGGGTCGGCATCACCGGCTTCTGCTGGGGAGGGCGCATCACCTGGCTCTACGCCGCCCAAAATCCCCAGCTCAAGGTGGGCGTCGCCTGGTACGGCCGGCTGGTGGGCAATGTGAACGACATCACCCCCCGCCACCCCACCGACGTGGCGGCCCAGCTCAAGGCGCCGGTCCTGGGGCTCTATGGCGGCCAGGATGCGAGCATTCCCCGGGAGACCATCGAGGCCATGGAAAAGCGCCTCAAGGCGGCTCCCAACCCGGCCAGCAACGGCTCCCAAATCGTCGTCTACGACAACGCCCCCCATGCCTTCCACGCCGACTACCGGCCCAGCTACCGCAAGGACGAGGCGGAGGACGGCTGGCGCAGAATGCAGGACTGGTTCAAGAACCACGGGGTGTGAACAAGCTCGCCGCCCTCCTCTTCCTGGCCCTGGCCTTTCCGGCCTGGGGGCTGGAGAGGGTGGCGCTGCAACTGAAGTGGAAGCACCAGTTCCAGTTCGCCGGCTACTACGCGGCCATCGAAAAGGGGTTCTACCGGGAGGCCGGGCTGGAAGTGGAGCTGCGGGAAGCCGGCCCCGACACCCATGTGATCGATGAGGTGACGGGAGGTCGCGCCCAGTTCGGCGTCGGCACCTCGGACCTCCTCCTGGCCCGGGCGGATGGGCGGCCGGTGGTGGCCCTGGCGGTGATCCTCCAGCACTCCGCCCTGGTCCTGCTGGCCCGTCAGGATGCGGTGCCCGTGGTCCAGAGCCTGGCGGGCAAGCGGGTCATGGTGGCCCCCGGGGAAAGCGAGCTGTACGCCTATCTCCGCCAGGAGGGCGTCAAGGACGACGCCTACCGGCGCCTGCCCCTCGTCTTCGATCCCTCTGTCCTGATCGCCGGCAAGGTGGATGCCATGTCCGGCTATTCCACCGACGAGCCCTTCCTGCTGCGCCGGGCGGGAATGGCTTTCTCCCTGTTCACGCCCCGTTCCTCCGGCATCGATTTCTACGGCGACAACCTGTTTACCTCGGAGGCGCTGCTCAAGGCCAAGCCGGCCTTGGTCGCCGCCTTCCGCACCGCCAGCCTGCGGGGCTGGCATTACGCCATGGAGAACCCGGAGGAGATCGCCGACCTCATCCTGGCCCGGTACTCCCGGCGCCACGACAAGGCCCACCTGCTTTTCGAGGCCGGCGAAATGTCCCGCCTGATGCAGCCGGAACTGGTGGAGATCGGCCAGATGAACCCGGGCCGCTGGCGCCACATGGCGGATGTCTACGCGGAAGTGGGCATGCTGCCGGAAGGCTTCTCCATCGACGGGCTGATCTACGATCCCCGCCCGCCCAAGCTGCCGGCCTGGGCGCCGCCCGGCATTTTCCTGGGCATCGTCGCCATGGTGCTGATCGCCGCGGTGGCCTGGCGCTTCGCCTATTTCAATCGGGCCCTGAATGCCGAAGTCCTGGCACGCAAGGAAGCGGAACAGGTCGCCCGGGCCCACGCCGCCGAAACCTCGGAAATCAACGCCCGGCTGCGGCAGCAACTGGACGAGGTGGCCAAGCTCCAGACCGCCCTCAAGGAGCAGGCCATCCGGGACGGCCTCACCGGCCTCTACAATCGGCGCTACCTGGACGAGACCCTGGAGCGGGAACTGGCCCGGGCTCGCCGGGACAACCTGCCCCTGTGCATGGTCCTTCTCGATATCGACCACTTCAAGCGCCTCAACGACACCTACGGCCACCAGACCGGCGACGAAGCCCTGCGCCTCCTGGCCCGCAAGCTCCTCCATCACGTCCGGGCCGAGGACATCGCCTGCCGCTACGGGGGAGAGGAATTCCTCATCCTCATGCCCCACATTCCCCTGGCGGTGGCGGCGGATCGGGCCGAGGGCTGGCGCCGGGTGATCGAGGAAATCCGCCTGCCGGGGTTGGAAGGGGAAATCGGCTTCACCGCTTCCCTGGGCGTGGCCGCCTACCCCGAGCACGGCCGTACCCCGGATGAGCTGACCCACGGGGCCGACCTGGCCCTTTACGCTGCCAAGCGCCGGGGCCGCAATCAGGTGGTGGTCTACGGCCCCGAACTGGAGGCCGGGCCTAGCCCTTCACGTCGAAGCAGAGATACTTGATCTCCAGGTAGTCCTCGATGCCGTACTTGGAGCCCTCCCGGCCCAGGCCGGAGTGCTTGACGCCGCCGAAGGGCGCCACTTCGTTGGAGATGAGGCCGGTGTTGATGCCCACCATGCCGTACTCCAGGGCTTCCCCGACCCGGAAGCAGCGGCCCACATCCCGGGAGTAGAAGTAGGAAGCGAGGCCGTATTCGGTGTCGTTGGCCATGGCGACGCCTTCCTCCTCGGTGTCGAAGCGGAAGAGGGGGGCGACCGGGCCAAAGGTTTCCTCCCGGGTCAGGCGCATGGCGGTGGTCACGTCCGCCAGCACCGTGGGCTCGAAGAAGGTGCCGCCCAGGGCGTGGCGCTTGCCGCCGGTGAGGACCTTGGCGCCCTTGCCCAGGGCGTCGGCGACATGGGCTTCCACCTTGGCGAGCGCCGCCTCGTCGATGAGAGGCCCCTGGGTGACGCCGGCCTCGGTGCCGGCGCCAACCCGCATCTCGGCCACCTTGGCGGCGAATTTTCGGGAAAACTCGTCGTAGACCCCGGATTGCACCAGGAAGCGGTTGGCGCAGACGCAGGTCTGGCCGGTGTTGCGGTATTTGGCCACCAGGGCGCCTTCCACGGCGGCGTCCAGGTCGGCGTCGTCGAAGACCAGGAAGGGAGCATTGCCGCCCAGTTCCAGGGAAATCTTCTTGAGGGTCGGGGCGCTCTGGGCCATGAGGAGGCGGCCGACTTCGGTGGAGCCGGTGAAGGAAAGCTTCCGCACCACCGGGCTCGCCGTCAGCTCGCCGCCGATGGCCACCGGGTCGCCGGTCAGCACGTTGAACACGCCCTTGGGGAAGCCGGCCTTTTCGGCCAGGGCGGCCAGGGCGAGGGCGGTGAGGGGCGTCTGCTCGGCGGGCTTGACCACCACCGGGCAGCCGGCGGCCAGGGCCGGGGCCACCTTGCGGGTGATCATGGCCAGGGGGAAATTCCAGGGGGTGATGGCGGCGCAGACGCCGATGGGCTGCTTGATGACCAGGAGGCGCTTGTCGGCGGTGGGGGAGGGAATGGTGTCCCCGTAGGCCCGCTTGCCCTCCTCGGCGAACCATTCGACGAAGGAAGCGCCATAGGCCACCTCGCCCTTGGCTTCGGTAAGCGGCTTGCCGCCCTCGGCGGTGATGAGCTGGGCCAGGTCGTCGGCGTTGTCGTTGATCAGGGCGAACCAGCGCGTCATCAGTTGGGCCCGGGCCTTGGCGGTCATCGCCCGCCAGGCGGGCCAAGCGGCCTCGGCGGCGGCGATGGCGCGGCGGGTTTCGTTCTTGCCGCAGTTGGGCACGGCGCCGATTTTTTCCCGGTTGGCCGGGTCGAAAACCGGGAAAGTGCCTTCGCCATCGGCGCTGATCCATTCGCCGTCGACGAAGTTCAGGGATTTCAGGAGTTGGGGGTCACGGAGTTGCATGGTCTTGATATATCCTGTAAAAACGCTACGTTACGTATGGTTTCCAGAAATGGCTTCAGGTATGCGGAGCTTTCTCTTACTGCCGCTCCTTCTCGTCCTCGCCGCCTGCGGCGGTCCCGCGGTGCGCCAGGCGGAGCAGGCGGAAACTATAGCGCAACGTCCTGTGCGGGTGAGCGAACGGGCCAATGACGTGGTGCTCTACGCCCTGGGCCTCCTGGACACCGGCTACCGCTTCGGCGGCAAGAATCCCGATGCCGGCCTCGACTGTAGCGGCATGGTCAGTTACATCTTTGATCGGGCCGCCGGGATACGGGTTTCCGGCAGCGCCGCCGACATCGCCCGCCAGGGCAGGACGGTGGAGCGGGAACAACTCCAGCCCGGCGACCTGGTGTTCTTCAACACCCTAGGCCGTCCGCTGTCCCATGTCGGCATCTACATCGGCGACGACCGCTTCGTCCATGCTCCCAAGACCAACGCCAAGGTGCGCATCGACAAGCTGAGCGACCGCTATTTCGCCCAGCGCTTCGAAACGGCCCGCAGTTATTTCGACTGACCGGCGCCGCTGGTCCGGCCCGAGCCGACTTAATTCACTGATGAACCCTCCGGTCCGGTAAACTGCCGGCCCCGGACCCGTAGCCGTTTTTTCGGTTCCCCCTTCTTTTTCCCCAAAGGCCACCCATGTCCCCGATCCACGATGTCGACGTTCTTCTATTGCTCGCCACGGCGCTTGCCGCCAAGCGTCGGCCTGCCGAGTCCGTCGAAATCGTGGCGGCCATCGACCTGGTCCAGGGCAACATTCCCAATGAGGAAAAGCTGGCCGAGTCCTTCGGACGCCTCGGCGCTGCCGGCCTGCTGGCGGAAGCCGGCGAGGGCGTGGCCCTCACCGAAGCCGCCGAGAAGCTGATCGAAATCCTGCCACGCAAGGGCGACCACGCCCAGCGCCTGTTCGAACTGAAGGGCCTGCTCGGCGCCTACCGGCCGGCTGCCGAGGGCGCCCCCATCGTCATCGGCCCGGAACAGCTGCGCGCCGCCATCCTGGCCCACCGCGCCGCGGCGGCCGGCGCAGCCAAGAACCTCCTGGTGCCCAAGCCGAAGCCCGAAGCCGGCCAGGCCCGACCCGGGCAGCGCCAGCGCAAGCCCATTTCCAAAAACAGCTCCAAGTCCGCCTCCAAACCCAAGTCCAAGCCGCGCCAGCGCTGATTGCCTCCGACAGGAAACCCCCATGCAGAACGAACACTTCATCCCCGGCAAGGACGCCTCCCTCGAACATTCCATCGCCTCCATGCAGGCCAAGCTTGCCGCCCGGGGCTTCGACATCGAGGAGTGCTCCTGGCTCAACCCGGTGGACAACGTCTGGTCGGTGCATGTGCGCAATCGGGCCTGCCACCTGATGTTCACCAACGGCAAGGGCGCCACCAAGCTCGCCGCCCACGCCAGCGCCCTGGGGGAGTTCTTCGAGCGCCTGTCCTGCAATTATTTCTGGAACCACTATTACCTGGGTGACGCGGTCGCCAACCGGGCCTTCGCCCATTACCCGCGGGAGCGCTGGTTCCCCCTGGGCGACGGCGCCTGGCCGGAGGGCCTCCTGACGCCGGAGCTGCAGGCCTTCTACAACCCGGAGGGCAGCATCCCGGCGGAAGCCCTGGTGGACATCAACACCGGCAACTACGAGCGGGGCATCTGCGCCATCCCCTACATCCGCCAGCGGGACGGGGCCGAGGTCTTCTTCCCGGTCAATATCATCAGCAACCTGTACGTCAGCAACGGCATGTCCGCCGGCAACACCCCGAACGAGGCCCGCGCCCAGGCCCTGTCCGAAATCCTGGAACGCCACGTCAAGTTCAAGGTGCTGGCCGAAGGCCTTTGCCTGCCGGATGTTCCGGAGGAAGTGATCGCTCGCTACCCGGCTATCGCCGCCGGCATCCAGGGCCTGCGGGACGCGGGCTTCGGCATCCTGGTGAAGGACGCCTCCCTGGGCGGTCGCTATCCGGTCATGTGCGTGACCATGCTGAACCCCCACGACCAGGGCGTGTTCGCGAGCTTCGGCGCCCATCCCCGCTTCGAGATCGCCCTGGAACGGGCTCTCACCGAACTGCTCCAGGGCCGTGCCCTGGCCGCCCTCGACGGCTTCCCGGCCCCCGGCTTCGACCTGGAGGAAGTCGCCAGCGCCCCCAATATCGAAATCCATTTCGTGGACTCCAGCGGCCTCGTCCATTGGAATTTCTTCCACGAAGCCGCCGATTTCCAGTTTGCCGACTGGAATTTCAGCAACACCACCGCCGACGACTACGCCTGGCTGTGCGAGCGCATCCACGCCGACGGCCACGACATCTACGTGGCCGATTTCGAGCACCTGGGCGTCTACGCCTGCCGCATCCTGGTCCCGGGCATGTCCGAGATCTACCCGGTGGATGACCTGGAGTGGGAGAACAACAGCAACGGCGCGGTCATCCGCCCCGCTATCCTGCACCTGGCCCACCTGGACGACGAGGAATGCAGCCAGCTCCTCGATACCCTCAACGAAATGAACCTGGCCGACGAGCGTCCGGTGGCCGCCCTCATCGGCCTCGCCCCGGACCCCGATTCCCTGTGGGCGGACCTGCGGATCGGCGAGCTGAAGACCCTGCTGGCCCTGGCCATCGGCGACACCGAGGCCATCCTGGAAGGCTGCGAATGGGTGCGCCAGTTCGAGCAGCTCGACGCCGGCCGCCGTCGCACCTACCAGTGCATCGCCACCCTGCTCACCCTGGAAGAGCCCGACGCCTACGAAGCCGCCCTGGTCAGCCTGTACGGCGACGAAACCCTGGACATGGCCGCCGACCTGATCGACGGCGAAGTCCGCTTCTTCGGCATCCAATCGCCGGGCTTCGCCCTCCACGGCTGCGAGCTGCACCGGCGCCTTCTGGCCGAATACGCCAAGGCCCACCCGGCCGAAACCCTGGCTACGGCCTGAGAACCTACGATGATCATCCTTCGAAACGTCACCCTGCGTCGGGGCTCCAAGGTCCTGCTGGACAAGGCCTCCGTCACCATCAACCCCGGCGAGCGGGTCGGCCTGGTCGGGCGCAACGGCGCCGGCAAATCGACCCTGTTCGCGCTCCTCAACGGCAGTCTGCACGAGGACGGCGGCGACTACACCATCCCCAGCCAGTGGCGCATGGCCCAGGTGGCCCAGGACATGCCGGAAACCGAGCAGGGGGCGACCGATTTCGTCATCGACGGCGACACCGCCCTGCTCGCCGCCCGCAACGAGGTGTTCGAGGCGGAAGCCAGCGACGACGGCATGCGCATGGCCGAGGCCTACATGGCCCTCAACGACGCCGGCGAGCACGACGCCGTGGCCCGCGCCCAGGCCCTGATCCTGGGCCTCGGCTTCAAGGTTTCGGAACTGAACAACCCGGTCAGCAGCTTTTCCGGCGGCTGGCGGATGCGCCTGCAACTGGCCCGGGCCCTGATGTGCCCCTCGGACATCCTGCTCCTGGACGAGCCCACCAACCACTTGGACCTGGACGCCATGGTCTGGCTGGAAGCCTGGCTCAAGCGCTACCCGGGCACCCTGATCATGATCAGCCACGACCGGGAATTCCTGGACGCCATCACCCAGGTGACGCTCCACATCGACAATGCCCGGCTGGTCCGCTACGGCGGCAACTACAGCCGCTTCGAGGACATGCGGGCGGAGCAGATGGTGCTCCAGCAGGCGGCCATGGCCCGCCAGGCGGACAAGATCGCCCACCTCCAGTCCTTCATCAACCGCTTCAAGGCCAAGGCCAGCAAGGCCAAGCAGGCCCAGAGCCGGGTCAAGGCCCTGGAGCGCATGGAGAAGATCGCCCCGGTGCTGGCCGACGCGGAATTCACCTTCGAATTCCAGGAGCCCCTCAACCTGCCCAACCCCATGCTGTCCATGGTGGATACCAGCATCGGCTACCCGCCTCCCGAGGAGGCTCCCGCCGGCACGCCGCCCACCGTCATCGTGCGCCACATCAACCGCTCGGTGCAGGCCGGCCAGCGCATCGGCATCCTGGGCGCCAACGGCCAGGGCAAATCGACCCTGGTGAAGACCATCGCCCAGGCCCTGGCGCCCATCAGCGGCGAGGTCACCGTCGGCAAGGGCCTGAACATCGGCTACTTCGCCCAGCAGGAACTGGATGTGCTGCGCCCCCAGGACACTCCCCTGGAACACATGACCCGCATGGCCAAGGAAGCCATCGCCGCCGGCCGCAGCGTGCCGGGGCGGGAGCAGGAACTGCGCAATTTCCTGGGCACCTTCAATTTCGGCGGCGACATGGTCAAGCAGCCGGTGGGCACCATGAGCGGCGGCGAGAAGGCCCGGCTGGTGCTGTGCATGATCGTCTGGCAGCGGCCCAACCTGCTGCTTCTGGACGAGCCGACCAACCACCTCGACCTGTCCACCCGGGAAGCCCTGGGCGTCGCCCTCAACGAATTCGAAGGGACCGTCATGCTGGTCAGCCACGACCGGGCGCTGCTGCGGGCGGTGTGCGATGAGTTCTGGCTGGTTTCCCGGGGCGGGGTCGGCCCCTTTGACGGCGACCTGGAGGACTACCAGCGCTATCTGCTGGAGGAGGCCAAGCGCGCCCGGGAAGAGGCGGCATTGGCACGCTGAGCCCCGGCGCGAGTCATATTGCCGTCATCCTTCTCTGTTAACCTGCCGGGTTTGATCGCTCCTGCCCCAAGTCCAAGAAGTCCATGTTTGCCCCGTTTTTCCGCCGCCTTCCCTTGCGCCTGTCCGCAGCCCTCCTAGCCGTTGCCGTGGCAGGCACCGCCGTGGCGGAAACGGACGATTTCGAGGACACCCAGGCCAAGTTCCAGGCCACCTACATCTGGCAGCGGCATCCCAATTTCGGCGAGCGGCGGCCGGCGGGCATCGACTGGAGCAAGTATTCCGGGGAGAGCAACCGGCCCGTCTACAGCCTGACCAACGGCAAGGACAAGACCTACACCGCCACCGTCACCGGCTACTTCGGCTTCCGGCCCTGGCAGGGGGGCGAGCTCTACCTCAATCCGGAAATCACCCAGGGCGTGCCCTTCACCGGCCTCCTGGTGGGCATGGGCGGCTTCTACAACGGCGAGATCACCCGGGCCGCCGGCACCAACCCCAAGCTCTACCGGCAGCGCCTCTTCCTGCGCCAGACCTGGGGCCTGGGGGGCGGCACCGAGAAGGTGGAGTCGGACCTGAACCAGATGGCCGGCAGCGTGGACAAGAACCGCTTCGTCCTCACCGTGGGCAACTTCTCCACCCTGGATGTCTTCGACAAGAACGAATATTCCAACGACCCCCGCCGCCAGTTCATGAACTGGGGCAACATGTGCAACGTCGCCTTCGACTACGCGGCGGATGCCCGGGGCTGGAGCTGGGGCGCCATCGGCGAGTGGTACCAGGGCGACTGGGCCTTCCGCTATGGGCGCATGACCGGCCCCAAGAACCCCAACGGCGAGTGGATGGACTACCGCATCTTCAAGCACTACGGCGATCAGGTGGAGGTGGAGCACAGCCACGAGATCGACGGCAAGGCCGGTTCGGTGCGGGTCATCGCCTGGCGCAACAAGGCCAAGCTGGCCGTCTTCCGGGACGCCATCAAATACGGCGACTCCGTCGGATGGGCCCCGGACCCGGACAACGGGATGGAATACATCCTCAAGGTGCGCAACGGCGACAAGTTCAAGTACGGCATCGGCATCAACATGGACCAGGCCCTGTCCGACAACCTGGGCGTCTTCTTCAAGGCCATGTGGGCCGACGGGCGCACCGAAACCTACGCCTTCGGCGAGGTGGACCGCTCCCTCGCCACCGGCGTCGCCGTGAAGGGCGGCTACTGGGGACGGGCCCAGGACACCGTCGGCGTCGCCTACCTGGCCCATTTCCTCTCCCGGGACCGCCGGGAATACCTGGAGAAGGGCGGCATCTCCTTCTTCATCGGCGACGGCTGGCTCAATTACCGCCCCGAGCAGGTGCTGGAAACCTACTACAGCCTGAACGTCGTCAAGGGCGTGTGGCTGACCGCCGACCTCCAGCACGTCCGCAACCCCGCCTACAACGCCGACCGGGGCCCGGTGAACATCGCCGGCCTGCGCTTCCACGCCGAATTCTGAGGCTTTCCCGGCCTCTCTGACCGCCCTCCGCCACCCCGCCTGGGGAGGGCGCGTCCCGCCGCGGGTTCCCTCCTTTTACCCTACCGCCCAACCCGCGTCCTGAATGCGGTGAACCCGGTATTCATGCGAAATGGGACCCCGCGTACGATGCACCTAACCAAGTCGTTCCACCCGGGAAAACCGGCAGGAACGCTGATGGGAGGGCTGCCAGCCCGCACACAACAAGATTTGGTCAAGCGCAGCAACTACATTTCTAGGGAACCCAATATGACGACTCAGCTTTTCTCCATCCAGGAAATTTCCTCCGTGCAAAACGGCAACGTCGAGGCCGCCCAGTCCCTGGCCAACGTCCTCCTCGAAGCCGGCCACAAGATCACCCTGCTCAACCTGGAAATGGCCCGCAACAGCTTGAAGCACGGCGCCGCCGGCTTTGCCGACGCCGCCGACGAATCCCGCAGCAGCGTCGCCTTCCAGCCCATCGCCAAGGAAACCGCCACCTACTTCAAGAACCTGGCCCACATCTCGGCGGAAACCCAGGTGGAAGTCGCCCGGCTGGTGCAGTCCCACATGTCCGACTTCGGCAAGACCGCCATTTCCTTCCTGGACCGGGCCTCCAAGTCGGATAGCAACTTCGGCGCCGCCATGGCCGCCGCCGCCCTCAAATCCGCCGTGGCCACCGCCACCGCCTCCTGCCAGAGCCTGACGGAAACTACCAAGCGCGTCACCGAAATGGCCCAGGCCAACGCCAACGCCCTGGCCGAGACCGTCCAGTCCATCGGCAACCAGCAGGCCGAAGCCGCCAAGTCCCTCAAAAAGGCCGCCTGACCCCCAGTTTGTTGCACCCCGCCCCCTTTTAGGCTCCGTTCTGCGGAGCCTTTTTTTTCTTTAAGGTTCCTTTAATGCATTCGACGTAGCTTGCCATTTGGGATGACTGCAATGGCTGAGGTCTGCGGTTCATCCGACCCACGTTGAATTCAAGGAAACCCATGCTGCGCAATCTCAATATCAAGACCCGTCTAGGCTTCAATCTGCTGTTGCTGTGCACCTTGCTGATCGCTGCCGGCGGACTGGGCGTCTATGGCACGGTTGCCAACCATGGGATTGCCGAGCGAGTGGTGGCGGACGAGGCATTGGTTGTCGTTATCGGCAGAATAAATGTCAAAATCTTTGACTCCCGCCTTCACGTCGCCCAAGCGCAACTGAATGTCGATCCTGCCAATCTGGCCAAGGAGGGCAAGGTCATTCAGGAAAACAATAAAGAGACGGCAAACGATCTTGCCGAGCTGCAAAAGCTCGCTGCCGGCACCAAGAGCAGCGCCGTGGTTGGGACTTTCGCCAACACGGTTGAGAACTTCGTCGAGAATTACCTGCGGCCCGTCGAAAGTGCCTTGCTGGCAGGGGATGGAGAGAAGCTCCGGGATGTCGTCAAATCGGCGGGCAACAAGTATTACAGCCCCATCAAGGAAAGCCGTACCGATTTGATGAAGGCCATTGAGCAATCGACGGAGCAAAGCCGCGGCGAAGCGAAGAAGACGTACGACCTCACTTTTGCCCTGATCGGCCTGCTTGTCGGAACGGGCTTGCTGCTTGCGGTCGTGGTCGGGCTGATGATTGCCCGTTCGATCAGCCGGGATACCTCCAAACTGCTGGCCGGCATGTTGCACGTTCAGCAAGATCGCGATCTTTCCTACCGCTTTCCTATTACTGGAAACGATGAGCTTTCACAAATCGCTGTGGCCGTGAACAAATTGCTTGAGTCTCTCAACGAGTTTGCCCGATCAGTGCGGGATCGGAGCGAGGAGAACATCGAGGCTATCCTGATGCTGCTGGAAAGGACTGAATCGGTATCCGAAAGCGCGCAACTGCAAAGCCAAGAATCGCAATCGGCCAGCCAACAACTGACGGACATCGTATCCAATATCCACGCTATCGCACGCCATATCAATGACACCCGTCACCTGACGGCTTCGGGCTCGGAACTCGGGCGCCAAGGCAGCTCCGTGGTGACAGGAACGGCGCACGAGATGTCGAGGCTTGCCAATCAGGTCCATGAGGCTGCAGAAGGGATTCGCAAGCTTGACGAGCAGTCGAACAAGATCGATTCCGTCGTATCCGCCATCAATGAAATTGCAGAGCAGACCAATCTATTGGCCCTCAATGCAGCCATTGAAGCGGCTCGTGCCGGAGAGTCGGGGCGCGGCTTCGCCGTGGTGGCCGATGAAGTCAGGAAGCTCGCCGAACGTACTCGTGTGCTGACGAACGAAATTCAGATAACGATTGGCAGCCTTCGCCAGGAAACCAGTTCGGCGACGGCAAGTATGGAAATGGGACGCCAACTTGCCGAAAACGGGGTCCAGACGGCTCAGCAAGCAGCAAGTGCGATTGTGGATATCCAGGCGTCGCTTGATTCGATTGATCGGGCTGTCAGCAGCATCGCGGATGCCTTGGGCTCACAGCAATCCGCGGCGGATAGGGTTTCCAGTCAGATAGAAAACATCGCCAGCCTGAGCGACAAGAATGCCGACATTGCGGAACGCTCGCTGATCCTGGCTAGAGATACTGAAAACGGAAGCCGGAGTATGGTTCAGGCTGCCTCGTTGTTCAGGGTGTCCTGACCGAGACGCCCGGAAATCGGATACCCGCAACGGCTGAGGTGCGTCCGCTTCTTCCTTGCCGTTGTTTCATCGTCTCCAGTAGGACAGTTTCACCAACCCGGCCCATTCTTCACTTTCTCCGCTAGCCCGCCTTCGCGCAGATTTCCCCTCCCGGGTTTGACGTTTCCTGATATTTCCACAATAATCGAACTATGGAAACGTTAAACGCCTCAGAACTCCTCGCCGCCCTGGGTCATGAATCCCGCCTCTCCGTCTTCCGCCTTCTCATCCAGGCGGGGGACGAGGGCCTTAGCGCTGGGACCATCGGCGAGCAATTGGGCATGCCGCCCGCCACCCTGTCCTTCCACTTGGCCCACCTCAGCCGGGTGGGGCTCATCAAGGGGCAGCGGGAGAGCCGGTTCATCCGCTATTCCGCCGAGTACGGGACCATGGACGAACTGATCGGCTTCCTGACCGCCAATTGCTGCCAGGGCGTGGCCTGCCTGCCGAAGACGGCTTGCTGCGATACCGCCGAAAAGCGGCGGAGCAATCTGCCCAATACCGAACCCGAAGGAAATACCCCATGACCGCTCCCAAGACCGTCCTGGTGCTGTGCACCGGAAACTCCTGCCGCTCCCAGATGGGCGAGGCCATCCTGAACCACGACCTGGCCGGCTTGGTGCGCGGCATTTCCGCCGGCACCCGGCCCCAGCCCAAGGTGGCCGAAGGCGCCATCGAGGCGTTGAAGCTGGCCGGCCTGCCGGTCGACGGGCTGTACCCCAAGGATGTGGAGGCGGTCATGAACGAGGATATCGACCTGGTGGTCAGCGTCTGCGACAACGCCAAGGAAACCTGCCCCATCTTCCCCCGCCCGGTGAAGCGCATCCACGTGGGCTTCCACGATCCCCACGGCGAGCCCCTGGAAAGCTTCGTCGCCGTCCGGGACGACATCCGCGCCCGCCTGGTGCCCGCCGTCCGCGCGGCCCTGGGCCTGTAAGGAGCCGCCATGTCCGCCGTCCAGTGCGAAGTGACCGCCAAGGCCGCCGCCAGCGCCCCCATGAGCGTCTTCGAGCGTTACCTGACCGTCTGGGTCTTCCTCTGCATCGTGGCCGGCATCGCCGCCGGCCAGGGGCTGCCGGACCTCTTCCAGGCCGTCGGCCGCATGGAGGTGGCCCGGGTGAACCTGCCCGTCGGGCTGCTCATCTGGGTCATGATCATCCCCATGCTGGTGAAGGTGGATTTCGGCGCCCTGCACGAGGTCAAGCAGCACGTCCGCGGCATCGGCGTGACCCTCTTCGTGAATTGGCTGGTGAAGCCGTTCTCCATGGCCTTCCTGGGCTGGCTGTTCGTGCGCAACCTGTTCGCCCCCATGCTGCCCGCCGACCAGCTGGACAGCTACATCGCCGGCCTCATCCTCCTGGCCGCCGCTCCTTGTACGGCCATGGTCTTCGTGTGGAGCCGGCTATCCAACGGCGACCCGCTGTTCACCCTGTCCCAGGTGGCGATGAACGACACCATCATGGTCTTCGCCTTCGCGCCCATCGTCGCCTTCCTGCTGGGCATCTCCTCCATCACCGTGCCCTGGGACACCCTGCTGACCTCCGTGGTCCTCTACA
>DASRUX010000237.1:0-20669 GCA_035655235.1 Rhodocyclaceae bacterium
AAGACCTCTACTTCCGGCTGTCCATGTTCCACATCCACATCCCGCCCCTGCGGGACCGCCGGGACGACATCCCCCGCCTCATCCGCTTCGTCCTCCAGAACCTGGGGGGCGGCGCCAAGAAGTCCATGGAACTCGACCCCATGGCCGAGGAAATCCTGGTGGATTACGGCTGGCCGGGCAACGTCCGGGAACTGGAAAACGTCATCAACCGGGCCTACATCCTGGCCGACGGCGGGCGCATCACCCTGGCCGACCTGCCCCCCGACATCGCCCGCCAGATGCCCGCCCGGGATCGCAGTGGCATGGAAGTTGCGTCGTCCGGAGGGCTGCGGGAGCAGCTCCGCCGGGTCGAGGCGGAAATCATCATCCGGGCTCTGCGGGAATGCGGCGGCGATCGCCGGGTCGCTTCCCAGAGACTGGAGATCGGGCTCTCCAGCCTGTACCGCAAGCTGGAGGAATTCGAAGCCATGGGAATGGGTCGCAGTGATTTCTGAACGTCCAATATCGATGCTGAAGGGTTCTCGTTTCTGGGCCGCCGCCTGTCTGGCCGGCCTGCTGTCTTTTTCCGTTCCCGTCCTGGCCGATGCCGACGCGGACTACGACCAGGGCTACCGCCAGTTCTACGACGGCGATATGACCAGCGCCATGATTTCCCTGCGCAAGGCGGCGAATGCCGGGCACATCAAGGCCATGGTGCTGCTGGCGGAGGTGCTCGACGCGTCCGAATTCGACGAGGAGGCCGTCGGCCTCTACCGCAAGGCGGCCGAGGCGGGGGATGCGGACGGGATGTTCGGCCTGGGCGCCATGACGGTGTCCGGAGAGGGGCTGAAGGCCAAGGACACGGCGGAAGGCATGCGCTGGATCCGCAAGGCGGCCGAACTGGGCCAGAACCAGGCCGTCATCTACATGGCCCAGGCCTACCTGAAGGCCGAGCAGGGCCTGACCGAGGCCGACCGGGATACGCCGGAGGCCCTGCGCTGGGTCAAGCAGGCCGCCGCCAAGGATTACCTGCCGGCGGTGGATGCCCTGGCCCAGGCCTACAGCACCGGCGGCAAGCTGAGCGTTTCCGCCGACCCGGTCCTGGCCGGCGAGTACCAGGCCCAGGCCAACAAGATTCGCAACATCGAGCCCACCAAGGGCAAGAAAAAGAAGAAAGCCACGGCCAGCTGACCGGCCACCCAGGAGAAAAATCGATGAAACTGGTCTTATCCCTTGCGGCCGGCCTCGTCCTTGTCCTTCCGGCCCTGCCGGCCCAGGCGGGGAACATCATGCACGGGCAGCAGCTTTTCAATACCCACTGTTCGGTCTGCCACGGCATGCGGGGCGAGGGCGTCATGCCCGACGCTCCCAAGTTCCGCATGGGCGAGCGCCTGGACCAGCCGGACATGATGCTCATGCAGTCCGTCAAGAACGGCAAGAACAAGATGCCTTCCTTCTTCGGCGTCCTCAAGGACACCGACATCCTCGACATCCTGAGCTACGTGAGGACCCTGCGATGACCCTTTCCCGCCTCGCCCGGCGCCTGGTGGCCGGCCTCGGCTGCGCCTTCCTGGTGTCCGCCGCCGTTGCCGCCGATGCCCCCGCCAAGCCGGGCGCCAAGGTGGCCGAGACCTTCGAGGTCGGCAACAACGTCTATGTCCGCGCCCTGACCGTGGAAAAGGAAACCGGCACCCTGTGGGTCGGCACCTCCGTGGGCGCCATGGAAATCGACCTGAAGACCTCCCGGCCCCGCAACACCTTCACCCGCAACGACGGCCTGGCCAACGAATACGTCTTCGCCATCGGCATCGATTCCCAGGGCTACAAGTGGTTCGGCACCAACGCCGGCGGCGCCTCCCGCTACAAGGACGGCAAGTGGAAGACCTACTTCCCCATGCACGGCCTGGCGGACTACTGGATCTACTCCTTCGTGAACGACAAGCAGGGCAACCTGTGGATCGGCACCTGGGCCGGCGCCAACATGTTCGATGTGAAGACCGGCAAGTTCAAGACCTACGTCAAGGAGCTGATCAACGAGTGGGTCTATGGCCTCGACGTCGACAAGGACGGCCGGGTCTGGTTCGGCACCGAGGGCGGCGTTTCCATGTACGACGGCAAGGGCTGGAAGTCCTGGAACCACAAGGACGGCCTGGGCGGCGAGAATCCCGAGAAGCTGCCGGCCAGCCCCAACACCGGCCTCGGCACCCGTTCCCGCCACGACCTGACCACCATGGTGGAAGGCCTGCCCACCTACAACCCGAATTACTGCTTCTCCATCCACGCCACCCCGGAAGGCGTCATCTGGGCCGGCACTTGGGGCGGCGGGGTGAGCCGCTTCGACGGCAAGTCCTGGACCAGCTTCACCACCAAGGACGGGCTGGCCGGAAACATCGTCTATGCCATGGTCCAGGACGCCAAGGGCGTGTTCTGGTTCGGCACCAACAAGGGCGTTTCCCGCTACGACGGCAAGATCTGGAAGACCATCGGCACCCAGGAAGGCCTCCTGGACTCCAACGTGTATGCCCTGGCGGTGGCGCCCAACGGCGACATCTGGGCCGGCACCAAGCGCGGCGTCGCCCGCATCTCCGCCCAGTGAAGGCAGGAAGGATATCCATGCAGAAAATGCAGAAGCGACTGATGGCCGGCCTCCTCGCCGCCGGCCTTGGCTTGGCATCCCTGGGCGCCTTCGCCCAGGCCGCCGCCCCCCAGCCCCATCCCGCTGTGCCGGGCGTGCCCAACCATCCCGCCATCCCGCCCCAGGCCGAGGGCAAGGCGCCGGTGGACCCCAATGCCAAGTTCACCCATTTCCGGGTGGGCAACAAGAACGTCAAGTCCATCTACGCCGACGGCAAGGTGGTGTGGGTCGGCACTTCCGGCGGCGTGGTGCGCTACGACACCCGGGACGACACCTTCAAGCTCTACGACGCCAAGACCGGCCTCCTTTCCAATGGCATGTTCTTCGTCGGCAAGGTGAAGGGCCAGATCGCCGTGGGAACCTACGGCGGCGGCCTGTCGCTCCTGGACGACAAGACCGGCAAGTGGAAGACCTACAACATCCCCGATGGCCTGGGCGACGCCTTCGTCTATGACGTGATCACCGTCGCCAACGGCGACATCTGGATCGCCACCTGGTCCGGGGTGAACCGGGTCCGGGGCGGGGCCCTGGACGACCGCAGCAAGTGGGATCTCTACACCGTCGAGAACACCAAGGGCGGCCTGCCCAACGACTGGGTCTATGGCCTGGCCGAGGGCAAGAACGGCGATGTCTGGCTGGCCACCGAGGGCGGCATGGCCCGCTTCGCCCACAACAAGTGGGAGAACTGGAACCACGCCAAGGGCCTGGGCGCCGACTACGACAAGGTCAAGAACGACATCGCCTTCAAAAATGACCCGGGCAAGCAGTCCCTGCACCATGCCAAGCAGAAGCAGGAGATGGGTCTGACCGACGTGAATGTGGCCTACAACCCCAATTACGTGGTGTCCCTGGAAGTGGACCGGGACGGCTACGTCTGGGCCGGCACCTGGGGCGGCGGCCTGTCCCGCTACGACGGCAAGAAGTGGGTGAGCTACACCACCGCCGACGGCCTGCCGGGCAACCACGTCTTCATGCTCCACCTGGACGACAAGGGCCGGCTGTGGATCGGCACCAACAACGGCCTGACCTATTGGCAGGACGGCAAGTTCGCCAAGGCCATGACCACCGCCGACGGCCTCTATGCCAACAACGTCTTCGCCATGGACACCACCCCGTCCGGCGACCTGTGGATCGGCAGCTTCGGCGGCGTCGCCCACCTGCGGCCGGGCAAGCAATAACGCTGCTTTAAACGCTTCCCTCAGCCCGCGGGCGGATTTCCCAGCATCCGGGAAGTCCTCCGCGGGCTTTTTTTCCGTCGCCTAGCGGGCCGCCCGCCAGCGCCGATAGAGCCACACCATGGCGCCGATCACCAGGATGATGCCGAGGCCCCGGGTCATCCCCGCAATCCGCCCGTCCAGGTGTAGGACGCCCCAGCGGCCGAAAATCTCCGCCCAGTCATGGTCCCCGCCGCCCACCAGGGGCAATTCCTGGCGCCGTGCATCCGCCATGTAGCGGGCGATATTGAAGAGATTCTCCCCGAGCCACAGCGCGGTAGCCGCGACGCCCGCAGCGTTCCCCGCGCGGCGGTACTGCCAACCGCAGGCCAGAGGGAAAAGGAGTTGAAACAAGGTGCCGCCATAGACGGCTGCCCGTTCGGAAAAGATGCCGACCAGGGGATGGCCGGCTTCGTGAAGGGCCAGGTTCGCGCTGTCCAGGAGGGGAACCCAGCCCTGGGCACTGAACCAGTGAAAGCCCAGGCAGGCCAGGCCGAAAGCGAAGACGCCGATCACGGCCGGCGGCGAGACCGGGCGCTCGTCTCCTGGGGCAGGCAAGCCTGGGCCGGTATCGGAGGACTGGCTCATACGACGCGCCGTTTGGGCAGCGTTCTACCGTTGCGGTCGAAGCCTACGGGGAACAATCCGGGCAGCCGGTATCCGGCGGGCAGCCCCGGCAGACGCCGGCGATGTTCGCCATCAGCCGGACCTTGCCCTGGCAGCCCTTCAGCTTCACCGCCTGGCGCTGGGCGATGAGCAGGACGCCGACGCCGGCGGAGTCCATTTCCTGGCAGCCGGAGAGGTCGATTTTCTTGCTCCCGGAGCGGATCTGTTGCAGCACCAGGAAAGCCGTCTCGAAATCGAGAAAGCCCTTGATCGCCGTCGCGTCGTCGGTGCGTTCCACAGTGCCGGGGCGGCGGTGGTCGACTGGGGTGGCCATGGTCTTCGCTCCATGCAAAAGAGGGTGAAACGTCCGGTGGGGCCGCCCTGGGGCGGAGATAAGTCGTTGATTGCAGGCGACGATCATACCGCAAGGTCATTACGGTTTGGTGACCCGTGACATACATCAAGGCCGGCATGTAACGTGCTTACTTAGGTCATAGTTCGCCCCCGCTACCTGGGGGTTTAGGGAGTATGACCGTGAAAACATTCGTCCAAGCCGGCCTGCTGGCCGGCCTGTTGATGACCTCCGTGGCGGCCTTTGCCGTCGATGAAGCCGCTGCCGAAGCTCTGGCCCGCAAGAGCGGCTGCTTCAAGTGCCATGCCATCGACAAGAAGAAGGATGGACCCCCCTACAAGGAGATTGCCGCCAAATGGAAAGGCAAGGGGGATGCGGAGGCCAAGCTCACTACTCATGTCACCACCGCGCCGAAGGTCAAGATCGACGGCAACGAGGAGGACCACGAGCAGCTGAAAACAAAGGATCCCGCCGACGTGAAGAACGTCGTCCAGTGGATCCTGAGTCGTTGAACACAAAAATTATCAAGGGGTCGCAACAATGAGAAATGCGCAGGGGGCAATCGCTCCGTTTTTCCCGTCCCTGGGAATCTTTCCCGGGATGAAAAGGAGCATGGCCGGCTTGGCCAGGCATCTGGCCATGGCGCTGCTGGCCGCAGTCGCCCTGCTGGCCTTCGGCTTCGCCCAGGCGGAGCAGAAGCGGCCGGACATCGTGCTGGAGGGGGACGCCAAGTGCACCCGCTGCCATGATGAAAACGAAACCAACCCGGTTCTCAGTATCGGGAAGACCCGCCACGGCGTGAAGGTGGATGGCCGCCTGCCCACCTGCGCCGGCTGCCACGGCGAGAGCGAAACCCACATCAACAAGCCGGAGGGCAAGAAGGAACGCCCGAAGCCCGACTTCCCCTTCGGCAAGCTCACCGCCAACGACGTGGAAGGCCACAACAAGGTCTGCAACAGCTGCCACAAGGGAGGAAAGTTCATCCACTGGCCGGGCAGCGCCCACGACGCCCGCAACGTCGCCTGCACCTCCTGCCACCAGCTCCATACCGCCCATGACAAGGTGAAGGACAAGACAACCCAGCCGGAGGTCTGCTTCACCTGCCACAAGGAGCAGCGCGTCCTGGTGAACAAGCCCTCCCACCATCCCATCCCCGAGGGCAAGGTGGTGTGTTCCGACTGCCACGCCTCCCACGGTTCCGCCGGTCCCAAGCTTATGCAGCGGGACAGCGTCGCCAACACCTGCTTCACCTGCCACATGGAAAAGCGCGGCCCCTTCGTGCGCAAGCACGAGCCGGCCGAGGACTGCACCATCTGCCACAACCCCCACGGTTCCGCCATCGACAACCTGTTGAAGACCCGGCCGCCCTTCCTGTGCCAGCAGTGCCACGAGCCGTCGACCCATCAGGGACGTAATCCCGGCTTCGCCGCCGGCAACGGCAACGCCCTGGGTACCAAGGGCATCACCATGGGCCGCGCCTGCTTGAACTGCCACACCAATATCCACGGCAGCAACAACCCGGCCAACGTGGGCAACGAGCGGACTTTCCGCCGCTAACCAGGGGGTATAGAGATCATGCAAAGCAATAACCGGAAAGACATCCTGAACCTGCCGCTGAAGGCCCTCTGCCTGGCGGTGGCCGCCGCCTGCGCCGGTTCCGTGTGGGCCGAGGAGGACGACGAAGTGCAACGGCTGATCAAGCCGGAAAGCAGCTTCACCCTGGGGGCCGGCCACGTCAGCGGCGACAACCAGCGCTTCGGTATGTATAACGGCCTGTCCAAGGAAGGCACCTACGGCATCGGCAGCTTCTCGGTCATCAAGCGGGACGACGATACCGGCACCTGGTTCCGGGCCCAGGGCCGCAACCTGGGCCTATCCAACGCCGAGCTGCGGGCCGAGCACGAGCGCCAGGGCGCCTGGCGCTATTTCGTCGAATTCGACCAGACCACGCGGAACACGCCCTACACCGTCTTCAGCAACGTGCAGGGCGTGGGCACCAACAACCTGACCCTGGCCCAGACGCCTCCCGCCGCCAACCGGGCTACCGCCCAACTGCCCGACTTCAAGGTGGAGCGCCTGGGGTCCAAGCTGGGCTTCAGCCACTATTTCAACCCGGAGCTGGAATTCACCGTCCTCTTCCAGAATGTGGAGAAGAAGGGCGAGCGCCTCTTCGGCCGCGGCTCGGCTTCGGCTTCCGGCAGCGCCCAGGAATTCCTGGCCGAGCCCATCAATTCCATCACCCGCCAGCTGGACGTGGTCCTCAACTACACCGGCGACAAGCTCCAGCTCGCCGGCGGCTATTACGGCTCCTGGTACCTGAACGCCAACAACCAGCTGAACGTCAATGGCGGCGATGTCCAGCTCCGCAATTCCCAGCTTCCTTTCCCGAGCCTGCCCTTCTCGATCATCGCCCTGCCGCCGGACAACTTCTCCCACCAGCTCCACCTGGCGGGGGGCTACCAGTTCACCGACAAGACCCGGGGCAACTTCAAGGTGGCCTACAGCCATGCCGGTCAGATGGACAGCTTCCCGGCGGTCCCTGCGGCCAACAGCGGCAGCGGCACGCCCACCGGCGGCCTCAACGCCTCGGGCCGCAACGACCTTGGCGGACGGGTCGATACCACCCTGCTCCAGGGCGGCATCACCTCCCGGCTGACCAAGGAACTGTCCGTCCTCGCCAACCTCCGCTACGAGGACCGGGACGACAACACCTCCCTGGCCCAGTACATCCGGCCGGCCAATGCCAGCACCAACGGCTACAACGAGCCCCGTTCCCTGAAGAACCTGTCCGGCAAGGTGGAAGCCACCTACCGCCTGCCCATGGGCTTCCGGGTCACCGGCGGCGTCGATGGGGAGCAGAAGCAGCGCTCCGTGGAAGGCGTCCGGGTGGTGGGCTACCGGGAACAGACCGACGAGGTTTCCTCCCGCCTGGAAGTGGGCCGCTCCATCTCCGAAACCATCAACGGCTCGGTGGCCTACATCCACAGCGAGCGCACCGGTTCCGCCTACCGCACCCTGCAGACCTGGAATGCGCTTACCAATAACTTCAACCCCGGGCTGTCCTACTCCAACCGGGTCCAGCCCATCTTCATGGCCGACCGGAATCGGGACAAGGTCCGCGTCTTTGCCGACTGGAATCCGGCGGAATCCCTCAATCTCCAGTTCGCGGTGGAGCAGTCCCAGGATAAGTACGGCGCCGGCCGCGACATCCTGGACATCGGTCCCCGGGCCGGCGACGCCCGGCTGTATTCGGTGGATGCCACCTGGACGGTGACCGACAACTGGAAGGTCAATGGCTGGTACACCCGCACCGACACCCGCATGAAGCAGGCTTCCGGCAACAACACGGCAACCATGCCCTACTACACGGCCGCCCTGGGCAACTATGTCGATTCCATCGGCGTCGGCGTGCGGGGCAAGGTGACGGGCAGCATCGACGTGGGCGCCGACGCCATGGTTTCCAGCGACCTCAGCCGCTACACCCTGGGGGCCAATGCCAATTCCAGCATCCCCGACATCAAGTACGACCAGACCACCCTGAAGTTCTTCGGCCGCTATGCGGTGAACAAGGACACCAAGGTCCGGCTCGACTACCTGTTCGACCAGCGCAAGATCAAGGACTGGACCTGGAACGGCACCGGCACCGCTGGCGCGAACGGCCTGCCCTACATCTACACCGACGGCACCTGGCTCTACCAGAACCCCCAGGACAAGGTTCATTTCATCGGCGTCTCGGTGAATTACGCCTTCCGATAGAAGGGTTCAGCGGCTTGGATACCCCAGGAGGAGACACGACATGGCAGCCGGCTTCTACCAGCAGCGGATTTCGCCCATGCTAGCCCGCTTGTACGACTACAAGATCTGGCTGCGGCTGGTGGCGTCCATTGCCGCCATGCTCTGTCTCGCCTGGGGATTGATGATCTACTGGACGGTCCACCAGCAGCGGGCCCTGGCCCTCAACCAGGCCCACGAGCTGGCCCAGAGCGTCCACCAGATGACCATGGCCAACCTGCTGTTCATGAAGGTCACCAAGACCATCAAGAAGCGCCATGTCTATTACAGCCAGGTGCGGCAGTCGGCGGCGGTGAAGGATTTGCGCATCCTCCGCGGCCAGCCCGTGATCCACGAAATGGGCGACGGCGACGAGATCGCCATGAACCCCACCGAGGCCGAAAAGCAGGTGATGAGCGAGGGCAAGGCCCTCTTTCGGGAAATCGACGATCCCCAGCACGGCCATGTGCTGCTCGCCATCTTCCCGGCCAAGGCGGCCAAGAACTACCTGGGCCGGGACTGCATGGAATGCCATGAAGAGGCCAAGGAGGGCATGATCCTCGGGGCCGTGTCCATGAAGATTTCCCTGGCCGAGCTGGAAAAGGCGGTGGCGGAATCCCAGGTGGAGTTGGTGGCCGCCACGGTGCTCATCACCGTGCCGCTGCTGGCCTTCATCTACATCTTCGTGCGCAGCTTCGTGACCAGCCCCCTGTCGGTCATGGGCGCCAACCTCAAATCCATCGCCAACGGCGAGGGCGACCTCACCTGTCGCCTGCCGGTGCGGGGCAAGGACGAGATCGGCGAGGCTTCCGAAGCCTTCAACGCCATGATGGCCAAGCTCCAGAACCTCATCGTCCACATTCACTCCACCGCCCGCAAGGTGGCGGCGGACGCCCAGCAGCTCCAGGTCCGCAACAGCGAGGTGGCCCGGGGCTCCGAGGCCCAGACCCAGCAATCCGAGGCTGCCGCCCAGGCCCTGGACGAGATCACCGCCAGCATCTCCAGCGTCCACGAGTCCTGTACCGAAGTGCAGGCCCTGTCCGAGGAGAGCAAGGACCGCACGGAAACCGGCAAGGCCAACCTGGAAGACCTCCAGGGCAAGGTCGGCCAGGTGGAAAAAGCCGTGGGCGAAATCGCCCAGACCGTGGAGCGCTTCGTCACCAGCACCGCCTCCATCATCAAGATGACCCAGCAGGTGAAGGAAATCGCCGACCAGACCAATCTCCTGGCCCTGAACGCCGCCATCGAGGCGGCCCGGGCCGGCGAGCAGGGCCGCGGCTTCGCCGTGGTGGCCGACGAGGTGAGGAAGCTGGCCGAGAAATCCACCCGCTCCGCCACCGAAATCGATTCCATCACCCGTTCCCTGGGCACCGAGTCCGAGCATGTCCGCCACGCCATCAAGAGCGGCCTGGCGGTGCTGGCCTCCAGCCACCAATCCATGGACAACGTCGCCAATGTGCTGGATGCGGCCACCGGAGTGGTCTGCCAGGTGGCGTCGGGGATGGGGGAAATTCGCCAGGCCACCGAGCAGCAGAAGAACGCTTCCGGCCTCATTTCCGCCCAGGTGGAATCCATCGCCCACCTGGCCCACGAGAACGGGGAATCCATCGTCTGGATCAACCAATCGATGCAGGAGCTGAACCAGCTTGCCCAGAACCTGGAGCAGGAACTGGGGCGGTTCAAGACCTGATCCTGACAGGGGTTATGGAATTGGCATAACATCTCGGGCGAAACATTCGCCTTCCCCGAGATTCCCATGCCCCTCAAACAACTGCTCGCCCGGCACAAGGGCAACCTGGCCCTGCTCATCGGCAACGGCATCAACCGCTATGGCAGTCAGGCCCCCAAGAATTCCTGGAACGACCTGCTCATCGCCCTGGCCCAGAAGCACATCGATCCGGGGACCCGGAGCATTCCCCATGGCGTTTCCTTGACGGAGTTCTACGACTCCCTCGAACTCGCCCAGGCCACCATGAGCGCCAGCGGCCTGCTCCAGAAGGAATTCTGCGCCCCCATGCAGGACTGGACTCCCGATGCCCATCACGAGGCGATCACCCGCTGGGCCATTGCCGGGGGCAGTCCCATCCTCACCACCAATTTCGACGGGCTGTTGTCCCGGGCGGCCAAGGCCCGTCTGTTTTCGCTGCCGGGAAAGCCCTTCACCGACTTCTACCCCTGGAACCGGTATTTCGGCCTGGAGCAGCTGGAACGGCCGGACGGCGGTTTCGGTATCTGGCACGTCAATGGGACCATCCATTACCGGCGAAGCATCCGCCTCGGCCTCACCCACTACATGGGCAGCGTCGAGCGGGCCCGGACCTGGCTGCACCGGGGCGGCGAAAGCAGCCTGTTCCGGAGCAAGGATGGGAATGGCTGGGGCGGCTTCAGCACCTGGCTCCACATCCTCTTCAACAAGCCCCTGCTCATCCTCGGCCTAGGCCTCGAAGACAACGAAGTCTTCCTGCGCTGGCTGCTGATCGAGCGGGCCCGCTACTTCAAGAAATTCCCCGAGCGGCGGCAGGCGGGCTGGTATGCCTGCGTGGGCGAAGATTCCCCGGGGAAGTCGTATTACCTGAAGAGCGTGGGGATCAGCCTCCTGCCGGTGGCTTCGTATGGGGACCTCTACGGCGACGGGGTTTGGGCATGATCGGGGATATCGGCCCTTCCCCGCCGGCCGGGCCGATATCGTTTGCCATCGGGAGACCGGACCTGTATCGTGCACCGCAGCGAACTTGAGTAGTGTTGTTGTTGAGTCGGTTTAGTCCCCGTAGTTCTACGGCGCCATTCCCCCCCATTCGTACCTCGCCGTCTTGATTTCGCCCCGCATCGGGGCCTCGCCCCGTCACCCTATTACGGAGATTCAAGACATGGCCAAAGAAGAATTGCTGGAAATGCAGGGCGTCGTCGCCGAAGTGCTGCCCGACTCCCGTTTCCTCGTATCGCTCGAAAACGGGCACTCCCTGGTCGCCTACACGGCCGGCAAGATGCGCAAACACCATATCCGTATCATCGCCGGCGACAAGGTCACCTTGGAACTGTCCCCCTACGACCTTTCCAAGGGACGCATCACCTTCCGGCAAATCGAGGGGCGGACGCCGCCGGCCCCCAGAGCCCGGCGCTGATCAGCCTCCCACCTGCCTCCTCGTCTCCTGCAGCAAGCCCACGATCTTCTGCGACAGGGGGGCGATCTTGGTGAACAGGGCTTCCGCCTCGTCCTTCTTCCCGGCCTCCTTGGCCGCCACGATACGGGAAATGGTGGAGTGCAGTTCCTCGTGGGGCGGCTCGATGGCCTTCATGCTGGCGATGTGGCCGAACCTGCCCATGCCATCCCCGTAGTACCACTTGCCCAGGGCGCAGTGCCGGTGGGAAACCGCCTGCTCCCGGGTGAGGGTGGTTTCGCCGTCCAGGAAGCTGCGTAGCCGGGCCTTCCAGGCCAGGTGGGCGGCGATGGCGGCGTCGAAGTCGAAACTCTGCTGGGCCTTGCCGAAGCGGAACTGGGAAACCAAGCCCTGGAGCCGGGCCACCAGGGCGGCCTGCTGGCCGGTGGCGGCCTGGGTTTCCCGGGCGTCCTGGGCGGTTTCCTGGGCCACGGCGGAAATGCCGGCCAGGCTTTCGGTAATGTGCTCCGCCATGCGGGACTGGTCGGCGGCGGCGCTGGCGATCTGGGCGTTCTGGTTGGTGATCTCGTCCACCGCCCGGGTGATGCGTTCCAGGGAGGCGCCGGCCTCGTTGGCCTGGTCCACGCTCAGTTGGGCCCGTTCCCGGCTGGTGTTCATGACCTCCGCGGCGGACTCGGCGCCCTGTTGCAGGGTCTGGATTTTGTCCCGGATCTGGGCGGTGGCTTCCTGGGTGCGCTGGGCGAGCTTCCTCACCTCGTCGGCCACCACGGCGAAGCCCCGCCCCTGCTCGCCGGCCCGGGCTGCCTCGATGGCCGCGTTGAGGGCCAGGAGGTTGGTCTGGTCGGCGATTTCCCGGATGACCTCGACGATGCTGCCGATATCGCCGCTTTCCACCTTCAGTTCGGAAATGACGGCGTCGGCCCGCTTCACGTCCTCGGCCAGGGCCAGGATGGCGGCGACGGTGCGGTCCACCACCGCCTTGCCGCCCTTGGCTTCGCCGTCGGCCTGCTGGGCGGAGGCGACGGCGGCCGCGGCGTTCTCGGCTACCTGCTGGACGTGGGCCGTCATCTGGGTCACCGCCGCCTGCACGGCGCGGCCGTCGTCCTCCTGGCGGCGCACCCCCTCGGCGGTGTGGTGGGCCGTTTCGGACAACTGGCTGGCCGAGGCGGAAAGCTCGGCGCTGCATTCATTGACCTGGACGACGGTCTTCTCGATCTTGGCGGCGAAGGCGTTGAAGCCCTCCGCCAGGGCGGTGAGGGAGCCCTGGGCTTCGGGGGTCAGGCGCCGGGACAGGTCGCCGTCGCCGGCGGCGATGTCGTGCATGGCATCCGCCGTGTTGTCGATGGCGGTGATGATGCTCTTCACCATGATGGCGGAAACCAGCCCCAGCACCGCCAGGAGGGCTGCGGCGATGAACAGCTGCTTCTCGGCCTGGGCGCGGAAATTGGCGTCCACGTCGTCGATGTAGATGCCGCTGCCCACCACCCAGCCCCAGGGCTCGAACTTCTTCACGTAGGACAGCTTGGGGTAAAGGTCTTCCGTCACCCCGCCGCCGGCCTTGGGCTTGGGCCAGTCGTAGATGACGTAGCCGTGGCCGGCCCGGCCCACCACGTCATTGAAGGCAATGAACAGGTTCTTGCCCGCCACCGGGATGCGCTTGCCGTCGATGCCGTCCTGCTCGGCCGTCGCCTTGTTGAACTTGGCATCGTCCAGGACCTTGCCTTCCAGGGCGGGCACCGTGGGGTGCGCCACCATCTTCGGCGCCGGGCGGCCCAGGTCGTTGATCCAGAAATACTCCTTGCCCTCGTAGCGCAGGGCCTTCAGGGCGGCGATGGCCTGTTGGCGGGCATCGTCTCCAGATAGCTTGCCGGCCTGCTCCAGGCCCTGGTAATAGGACAGGAGGCTGAAAGCGGTTTCCACCAGGTGGCGGGTCTTCAGCTCCTTTTCCTTGACGAGCTCGGCCTTGCGGTCGAATAGCTGGTAGACGCCGGAGCCGATCAGCCCCAGGAACAGAAGCGCCACCAGGATCCACATCTTGGCGGCGATCTTCAACGTCTTGAAATAATGGAACATCTTATATGTCTCCCCCGATGCACGGACGGTATGTTTTTTTCATGCCGGTATGACTCCGGCTATTCCGGAAAACGATACCACGCTGCAGAAAAATATGGCGAAAGTAATAGCAATTTCTCTGCCAGGAGCGGCGGCTATGGCCACGGCGTTGGGTAACAGGCGATCTGGAACAGGCGGGTGGGGCAAAAAAGCCCCGGTACTGGGTCATTCTATACCCGATTAATGCTTACGGTATGGATCGTTGCGGCACTATCCGATTGAATAAGCGATGGAATTTAATTGCTGCGAAGTGGCATGGATAGTGCGTTTTCCGGGTTCCCGACGAGAAGGAAATCGCCATGAACATCGAACCCGAATCGACGCAACGCGAACAGACCTCATCCTTGTTTCAAATAGGGAGCAGTCCCGGGGGCAGTCTGTTCTCCCAGCAAAGTACCCGGATGGCGAGCTTCAAGGCGACCTTCAACTTTCCCGCCCTGAAGGAAAAGCGCCTGGAACAGATGGAGGCCCTGCGCAAGGAAAAGCGGAACGAGCTGATTTGGGCCAAGCGGGACCCGGATGGCTTTCACCGGAGCGGCGGCCAACCCTGGCAGGATTTCCTGGCGGACCAGAAAACCCAAAGGCGCCTGGAGATGGCGGGGATGGACCACCCGGAAAAGAAGGTGCCGCCGGGCCTGTCGAACTTCCTTTACGAACCCGATGACCCGGATGTGAAGAAGCCGCTGAGCTACCAGGTCAAGTACGGCCCCGAAGCCAATCTGTCGAAAGAGGACATCGGGGAGCTCAACACCTTCTACGGACGCAGCGGCAAGGACACCGTCGGCAAGCGGCTCACCCAGTACGAGACGGATCACAACAAGTATGTCCAGGCGGCAAAGAAGAGCGGCCGGGAACTGACCGAGCAGGAAGCGACCGTCGATCAGACCGGAGTGAATCTGACCGGCGCCAGCATCAATCACGTCATCGCCAGCGGCACCGGGCAGAACACCCTGAACCACATGTCCCGGCAATTCCAGGCTGGCGGGAAGATGATTGATGAGAAAACCCTGAAACGGGCGACGGTCGACAAGGAAAGCCTGATGATGGAAAGCGACAAGGCCGACGTGGACCTGGCCCGCAAGTCCTTGATGAAGGGGTTCGCCATGCAGGCGGCGGCCATCGGCAAGATGACCGGCCTGGGCCGTGCCATCCTCAAGGAAGAGGCGCCGGATATCGGCTACGGCAAGAAGCTCGGCCCGGAACAGAAGAAACTGGACGGGCCGGGGCAGGCCATGGAGAAACGCAACCTGATGGCGAAGGACGTGCGGGACGCCTTCCAGGCCAAGACGCCCGAGGATCGCTATGGCGGCTACAAGAGCTACATGGCCCACACCTTCGATTCCTTCGGCAATCTGCGGGTCGGCCACGGTACCAACAACACCCGGGTCAGCACCGGCCTGGACATGCCCCTGGACTCCTCCAACCAGCCGACCCAACGGGGCCTGCGCCTGTTCGAGGCCTACCAGACCCATGTGCCGGAAAATGTGCAGGAAAAGTCTCAACAGCCCACCAAGATCCGCCCAGGGACTTTCACCACCACCGCCAGCGGCAAGTTCCTGACCAGCAGCCGGGAGAGCAAGTAGGGCTCACAGCAGATACTCCCACCAGCGGGCGACCCATTCCTTCAGCCGTTCCCCGATCCCCCGCCGCCGCCACTCCCCCAGGCCGACTTCGTGGGAGGTCTTCTCGTCCTCCCGGAACAGGCCTTCCATCTGGCCGGCGAAGGCGGGGTCGAGGATGATGAGGTCCGCCTCGTAGTTGTGGACGAAGCTGCGCCAGTCCAGGTTGGTGGAGCCGATGCTGGACCACACCCCGTCGATCACCGCCGTCTTGGCGTGGAGGAGGGCGTCCCGGCGCTCGAAGATGCGCACCCCGTCGGCCAGCAATTCTCCATAACGGGAACGGCCGGCGTGGAGCGGAGCCCAGAAGTCGCTGAAACCGGGCAGCACCAGGCGGACATCCACCCCGCGCCGGGCGGCGGCGCGGAGCGCCCGGAGCATGCGCTCGTCCGGGACGAAATAGCCGTAGGTCAGCCAGGCCCGGCGGCTGGCGCGGTCGATGGCGGAGAGCAGCACCACGTACAACTCGCTCTGCCCCTCCCCGGGGTCGGCGGCCACCAGACGCATGGGCAGGCTGCCCCGCCGCTCGGGGCGGGGGAAGTAGCCCGCCTTCTCAAGAGCGGGAGCGCAGCCCTGCTTTTCCCAGGTATCGAGGAAAAGGCCCTGGAATTCCTCCACCACCGGGCCGCTCACCTGGACATGGGTATCCCGCCAGCCTTCCTTGGGCGTCGGCGGCTTGCGTCGGCGGGAAAAGGAACTGCTCCGATAGACGGCGCTGATGTTGATGCCGCCGGTGAAGGCCGTTTCCCCGTCCACCACGAGGATTTTCCGGTGGTCCCGGTTGTTGAGGGCGCCGCGCCCCTCGGCCTTGAGGGGATTCACCGGGTTGAATTCGCATACCGCGATGCCGGCGTCGGTGAGCTCCTTGAAATACGCCGGGGGCGTGCCGATGGAGCCGACGCTGTCGTACAGCACATTGACCGTGACCCCCTCGGCGCGCTTGGCCTCGAGGATGTCCGCCAGGCGCCGGCCTGCTTCGTCGGATTCCAGGATGTAGGTTTTCAGGTTGATGCTGCGGCGGGCCCGGGCGATGGCCGCGAACATGGCCGTGTGGGTCTGGGGCCCGTCCACCAGGAGCCGCGCCTCGTTGCCCAGGGCCAGGGGTGAGCGGACCGCCTGCTCCACCTGGGCCAGGTGCTCGGCCAGGAGGTCGGTTTTTCCTTCCTGGGTAATGCGCTTGACGGCGCCGGCGGCCTGGCGGGAATCCAGGAGCCCCCGTTCGTCCGCCACCCGGACCGGCCCGGCGGCCCCCGCCGCCGGCACGGCGACATCGACTACCGCCGGGGCCGCGCAGGCGGCCAAGGCCAGGGCTGCCCCGAGGGCGGCGAGGCGGCCCGCCACGGCACAAAAACGGCGCCCGGATTGCTCCAGGCGCCTGGGATCGAGACTGGGTTTGCCGGGCAGGAAACTAAGCCACGGCCATCGCACGCCAGAAATTCCTTACCGGGCGGGCTTGATCCGGATGTCGTTCTTCACGGAATTGACCCCGGGAACCTGCCGGGCCACGTTAACGGCGCGGCGGGCCTCCGACTCGGAATCGACGAATCCGCTCAGTTGCACCACGCCCCGATAGGTTTCCACATTGACTTCGGTGGCCCGGACATCGGGATCCTGGACCAGGGCGCTCTTCACCCGGGTGGTGATGGTGGCGTCGTCCAGGTACTCCCCGGCGGCCTGGCGGGTCGGGGTGGGGCTGCACGCGGTCAGGGTGGTCAAGGCCGGCAGGGTGGCGGCCAGCAAGGCGGCGATCAGAAGGGATTTCGAGTTGATCATGGTGTGTCTCCAATTCTTCAATGCTTGAACGATCCGAGCCTCCGGGCTCGATGCCTGCCATCGCCCTCAAGTCATGACGCCGACGGGCTTCAACTGGTTATCGACATCTCGGACCCCATCCACGTCCCGCGCCACCTCCTCGGCCCGCTCGATCTGCCGGGCGGGGATGCGGCCGGTCAGGGTGACCTGGCCGGCGACGGTGCGCACCTGGATGTCCTTGCCATCGATGTCCTCCGTCTCCGCCAGGGCGGACTTCACCTGATCGGTGATGAGGGCGTCCTCCGCGGTGGCGCCCTTTTCTTCACCAGTGGCTCTGGCCTGGTGGGAAACGGAGGTCAATTCCGCGGTGGGACGATGGCAGGCCGCCAGGCCCGCCACGCAGGCGAAGGCCAGGGCCAGGGAGGTGGAGGGGAAAGACTTCATCGCGGCGGCCCTATCTTCGGATGACGCCGGCGATCAGGGAAACCAGGGCGATCACCAGGAAGACATAGAACAGGACCTTGGCTATGCCGACGGCTCCGGCCGCGATGCCGCCGAAACCGAACAACGCCGCGATCAGCGCGATGACGAAAAATACTCCGGCGTAGTACAACATTTGACACCTCCAATCTTGGACTGACGGACATAGGCCGTCCGCCGTACCCGCACTCAGGCAATCGTCGTACCCAGGAAAACGGGGCGGTTTCAACAGGGCTTCCGCGCCCTGCCTGCGGTAAGCACCCCAAAAAGAACCGCCCCGCCGTGAAAAAAGGGGGAGGGGCTTGTAAGAATTTCCCAATGGCAAGTCCCATCGCCGGGGGCGGGGGCCTCCGCTTCCCTGGGCATGAAACCTGCCCTGAGCGCTTCATCGCGGCACTGCCGCCCAACCGGGAAAGGATCCCGCCATGACTCTCACCACCATCCTGCTCATCGTCCTGGTCCTGCTCCTCGTCGGCGCATTGCCCACCTGGGGCTACAGCTCGGGGTGGGGCTACGCCCCCAGTGGCATCCTCGGCACCATCCTCATCGTCGCCCTCATCCTCTGGCTCCTCGGGGTGCTCTAGCTCAGACAGGGGCTTCCGCCGATGGCTCCCTCCCTGGACGAAATCGGGCTCGAAGCCAAGGGCTGCCGGGCCTGCCCCCTGTGGATGCACGCCACCCAGACCGTGTTCGGGGAGGGCAATCCCGGGGCGCGGGTGGTCCTGGTCGGCGAGCAGCCCGGCGATGCGGAAGATGTCGCCGGGCGGCCCTTCGTGGGGCCGGCCGGGAAGATTCTCGACCGGGCCCTGGAAGATGCGGAAATCGACCGGAGCGCCCTCTACGTCACCAATGCAGTCAAGCACTTCAAGTGGGAACCCCGGGGCAAGCGGCGCATGCACAAGACCCCGGCCCAGCAGGAAATCGCCGCCTGCCACCGCTGGCTTGAGCAGGAGCTGGAAATCATCAATCCCGCCCTGGTGGTCTGCCTGGGGGCGACGGCGGTCCATGCCCTGATTGGCCGGGACCTCACCGTCACCTCCCTGCGGGGTCGCATCATGGAGCGGCCCGAGGGGCCGGCCTGGCTGGTCACCGTCCATCCCTCCTACATCCTGCGGGTGCCGCCCCAGGTCCATGGACAGGTGTTCCAATCCTTCGTGGCCGACCTTCGCCTCGCCCGCCCCTTCGTGGATCGGCCCGCGCCGGGCTGAACGGGTCGCCTCCGTGCTGCAACTTTTCCATTGCCGTTGTCCAAGGCAAGGCATCCCGATTGCAGAGAGGCGACCACCATGCTGCCCGTATCCCTCCAGCTGCCCGTCCACATCATGCCGCAACCGACGGAAACGACCTGTGGGCCGACCTGTCTACACGCCGTCTATCGTTACTGGGGCAGCGACGAGAAATTGGAAAACGTCATCAGCCGCACCCGTGCCCTGGAGCACGGCGGCACCTTCGCCGTCTTCCTGGCCTGCGACGCCCTGGCCCACGGCTTCCAGGCGACCATCTACACCTACAACCTCACCGTCTTCGATCCCACCTGGTTCCGCCAGAAGCGGGACATCGCCGAACGGCTGATGGCCCAGCTGGAGGCCAAGGACGATCCCCGGGTGTTCGCCGTCACCGAGGGTTACCTGGAATTCCTGCGCCTGGGCGGCCGGCTGCGCTTCCACGACTTGTCGCCGCCCCTGGTGCGGGGACTGCTGCGCCGGCGGCTGCCCATCATCACCGGGCTGTCGTCCACCTTCCTGTACCGGGCGCCCCGGGAGTACGGCATCAACAATATCGCCGACGATGCCCGGGGCACGCCTTCCGGCCATTTCGTGGTGATTTCCGGCTACCACCGGGCCCGGCGCACGGTCCTGGTGTCGGACCCCTATGGGCCGCACCCCTACGGCAGCCAGCGGGATTACTGGATCAAGGCGGACCGGGTGCTCAACTCGGTCCTGCTGGGCATCGTCACCCACGATGCCAATCTGCTCGTCATCGCCCCCAAGAAAAAAAGCCAGCCCCCCGTGCCATGAGCAGCACCTTGATCGTGGTGGACGACCCTGCCGATTGGCCCCTGGAAATGAGCGGCCTGTCGGTGGTCACCGGCCGCGCCTACCTGACCGATCCCACCTACGGCGAGGATCGCTCGGCCCGGGTGGTGAATCTCTGCCAGTCCTACCGCTACCAGAGCATGGGCTATTACGTCTCCCTGCTGGCCGAGGCCCGGGGCCACAAGCCGGTGCCCCACGCCGGCACCATCGAGGACCTCCAGTCCCAGAACCTGGTGCGGGTCCTCACCGACGAGCTGGCGGAACTGGTGCACCAGACCCTGGCGCCCCTCAAATCCAACCATTTCGACCTGTCGGTCTATTTCGGCCGCAACCTGGCCCAGCGCTACAGCGTGCTGGCCCGGCAGTTCTTCAAGCTCCTCCAGGCGCCCTTGTTGCAGGCCCAGTTCGAGCGGGAGGACGGCTATTGGCGGACCCGCTCGGTACGCCTCATCGGCGCCGACGAAATCCCGCCCGAGCACCGGGAATTTGCCCAGGAGGCGGCCCTGGCCTACTTCAGCGGGCGCAGCCGGCCCAAGAATGCGCCCACCAGCTACAACATCGCCATCCTCCACAACCCGGAGGCCCGGGACCGCCCCTCCAACGCCGAGGCCCTGGAGAAATTCTCCCGGGCCGCCCAGGCCCTGGGGATGCGGCCGGCCTTCATCACCCCGGCTGACTTCTACCGCCTGCCGGAATTCGACGCCCTCTTCATCCGGGATACCACCTTCGTGCACCACTACACCTACCGCTTCTCCCGCTGGGCGGCGGCGGAAGGGCTGGTGGTCATCGACGACCCGGATTCCATCCTCAAATGCAACAACAAGGTGTACCTGGCCGAGATGCTGGCCCGCCACAACCTGCCCGCACCGCGGACCCTCATGGTCCATCGGGGCAACGTCGCCCAGATCCTGCCGGCCCTGTCCCTGCCCTGCGTATTGAAGCAGCCGGACAGCTCCTTCTCGGTGGGGGTGGCCAAGGTGGAGACCGAGGCGGC
>DASRUX010000238.1:0-2457 GCA_035655235.1 Rhodocyclaceae bacterium
CGACATTCAAACGGATGGCGATGGCGGTGGGCAATCCGGGCAGGACCGCGACCCCGGCCACCAACCCACCGGCCTGCTCCTGCATCAGCCAGGTGGACTGGGCGAGAAGGAACTTGTCCCCATCGTGGGGGCAGACGGCCAGGAGTTGGCCGTGAGCCATCTTCTGGCCTACGGCGGAGCGGGCCAGACGGAAGCCGGTGGCGGAGTGGTTGATCACCTCCCACTGGTCGGCTGCGTACTCCTCCTGGGCGCGGATGACCGGTCGCTGGTTGGGGGACGCCATTCCCCGGGCGGAGAAGAGGGTGTTGAACTCCTCCCGGGCATAGGCCGAGGACGCCTCCGGCTGCTCGAAGGGGCGGCCGGAAACGAAGAAATGCATGGCCTCGAAGCCGACGGCAACGCGGGCGGTTCCCGATGCGGCAAAGCGGCGGAACTTGCGGGCCACCGCCGACTGGCTCCAGGGCCGCAACAGCTGTTCCAGCAGCCCGATGCAACGGCCAGCAGACTCCTCACCGAGGCCAAGCTGGGACGGCGGCGTCTTCTGCCGAAGTTCGCCCAGGACTTCGTTGATCCGTCGGGTAAGCCGTGTGCTGTCGAGGCGGCGCAGATCGGTATCGGCGGCCTGGTCCTCGCCGACAGGGTGTAGGCCGGCGTCCTTCTCCAGCTTCAACACGTAGGGCGGCGGCTCCTCGACCGACGCCAGGCGCTCGACCACCAGCAGAGGCGCCCACTGGGCCGCCCAGCGCCGGGTCAGGTTGATATCCCGGACGCTCTGGCTGTAGGGACCGCCCAGATCGATGAGGACCAGGGTGACGTACATGTCAGAGCAGGTCACGGCTCCCTCGGCGCCGTTCGGCACCGGCTCCAGGGCGACGCCCCTTTCCTCGGCCGTCAGGAAATGTCCATGGAATTCCAGCCACAGGCCGGGAGGAAGTTCGCGCCGGGCCCGGTAATGCTCCAGGATGACCATGCCGGCACACTGCAACTGGCGGTGCAGCACCGTCGCCAGCCGCCGGGCGGCATCGGCATCTTCCACCGGCCCGCTTCCGGGCTCGAGGCAGAGGGCATAGGCCTTGCCCAATTTGCGCCAGATCGCGAGGACTTGCCGGAAGATGCCTTCCTCGAAGTCCGCCAAAGGCAGCGCCTTGTTGTGGAAGCGCTTGGCCATCTCTTCCTCGACGAAGGCGAGGGGGCCGCGCAACGCTTCCAGGACGGACAGGAGTTCATTCCGCTCCGGGGGCACAGTCAGCAGGCTGTCCAGGAACTGGTCGATCTGCTCCTGGGCTGCGGCCGGGTTGGCCAGGGGAAGACGGGATATGTAATTCGCTCCCGATTGCTGGTCGGGAAAGGTCAGCAAAGGCAAGGGCGGGATGGATTCCACGGCTCGACTCCAATCATTTGGCATATCCGGACAATACACGAGCAAGGGCGGCCTGCAAGAGGGCATCGTCTACTTCGGGCCGGGCGGGCGTCTGTTCCCGCTGGACTTCCCCCCAGATGGGCTGAGGGAAATGGCGATCATCCCGCCAGCGGGGAATGACGTGCCAGTGGATATGGGGGACGACATTGCCGAGAGCGGCGAGATTCACCTTGTCGGGCTGGAACAGTTCCCGCACCACCGACTCCACGCCGAAGACGACATCCATCAGGTAGCGGCGCAGTTCGGGGGGAAGATCGGTCATCTCCCGCACATGATCCTGCCAGATGACCCGGCAGAATCCCGGGTAATGGGGATCGGCCACCCGCACCACGCGGCAGTGGCGGGATTGCCAGAGCACCGTCCCGCCGGGGGTATCGCACAATTCGCATGCCGCCATTCCTTGCTCCTCCGCGACCGTCGAAAAAAAGGGGCGTTGCCGCCCCCTTCTTAAAGCAGAACCCGCTCTATGCCGCCGCTATTGGCCTTGGCGACATAGTCGGACATCCAGTTCTCGCCCATCAGCTTCTTGGCCATCTCCACCACGATGTAGTCGGCCTGGGTGCCGCCAGCATCGTCCTCGTAGCGGGACAGCCCCTGGAGGCAGGCCGGGCAGGAGGTGAGGATTTTCACATTCCCCTTGAAGCCGTCGGCCCGCAGTTGGTCGACACCCTTCTCGATTTCCTGCTGCTTGCGGAATTTCACCTGGGTGGCGATATCCGGCCGGGAGTAGGCGAAGGAGCCCGCATCGCCGCAGCAGCGGTCGGACAGGGGCACCTTCTGGCCCATGAGCTCGTTCGCCACCTGGAGCGGCGCGTAGGTCTTCATGGGGGTGTGGCAGGGGTCGTGGTACATGTAGCGGGTGCCGTTCACCCCCTCCAGCTTCACGCCCTTCTCCAGCAGGTACTCGTGGATGTCCAGGAGGCGGCAGCCCGGGAAGATGCGCTCGAATTCGTACTTCTGGAGCTGGTCCATGCAGGTGCCGCAGGAGACGATCACCGTCTTGATGTCCAGGTAGTTCAGGGTGTTGGCCACCCGGT
>DASRUX010000239.1:0-7630 GCA_035655235.1 Rhodocyclaceae bacterium
CCGTCCTTGAGTTCGCCGATGAGGGTGCGGCCGGAGTTGGAAATTTCATCCAGGCCCTCGGCGCCAAACACGGTAAAGGCCCGCTGTGCACCCAGGCGCTGCAGGACGCGGATGAGAATGCCCACCAGGTCGGCGTGGAAGACGCCCAGGACCTGACGCTCGGCCCCGGCCGGGTTGGTGAGGGGACCGAGGATATTGAACAGGGTGCGCACCCCCAGTTCCCGGCGCACCGGCGCCGCGTGCTTCATGGCGCTGTGGTGGTTGGGGGCGAACATGAAGCCGACCCCGACCTCGTTGATGCATTCACCGACCTGCTCGGGCTTCAGGTTGATATTGACGCCCAGGGCCTCCAGCACGTCGGCACTGCCGGACTGACTGGAAACCGAGCGCCCGCCGTGCTTGGCGATGCGCGCCCCGACTGCGGCGGCCACGAACATGGCGGCGGTGGAGATATTGAAGGTATGGGCGCCGTCGCCGCCGGTGCCGCAGGTATCCACCAGCCGGCTTCCGTCGGCAACGTCGACCTTGGTGGACAGCTCCCGCATGACGGTGGCCGCGGCGGCGATCTCGCCGATGGTTTCCTTCTTGACCCGCAAGCCGGTGATGATGGCCGCGATCATCACGGGCGACACCTCGCCGCCCATGATCTGGCGCATCAGGGAAACCATCTCGTCGTGGAAAATCTCGCGGTGTTCGATGACCCGCTGCAGGGCGGCTTGGGGCGTCATTGCTTGTGTTCCTCCAGGAAATTCTTCAACAGGTCGTGACCGCGCTCGGTCAGGATGGATTCGGGATGGAACTGCACGCCCTCGACTGCCAGGGTCTTGTGGCGCACGCCCATGATTTCGCCGTCTTCGGTCCAGGCGGTGATCTCGAGGCAGTCCGGGCAGGTTTCCCGCTCGATGGCGAGGGAATGGTAGCGGGTGCAGGTCAGCGGATTGGGGAGGCCCTTGAAGACACCCACGTCCTTGTGGTGCACCGGCGATACCTTGCCGTGCATGAGCTTCTTGGCATGGACGATCTTGCCGCCGAAGGCCTCGCCGATGGACTGGTGGCCGAGGCAGACCCCGAGGACGGGAATCTTGCCGGCGAATTCACGGATGGCGGCCAGGGAGATACCGGCCTGGGCGGGGGCACAGGGCCCCGGGGAAATGACCAAGTAGTCGGGCTTCATGCGGGCGATCTCGCCCACGGTGATGGCGTCGTTGCGGAAGACCCGGACATCCTGGCCGAGTTCGCCGAAATACTGGACGAGGTTGTAGGTAAAGCTGTCGTAATTGTCGATCATCAGCAGCATGGTGCTACCTCATTGAAGCAGTTGAACTGGGTACGCGGAGCGTCGGTGGCCTTGGCGAAGGCAAGGCGAAGGGGCGTGGCGGCTTAGGGTCGCCAGCGGGGGAAGCAGGGCCAGAGGCAAAGGAGGAATCGCTGCATGGTCCCGGCATTCTAGCAACCCGAAGCCGGAGCGTACAGGCCAGGACAGGGGCAACCGGAGCGAAAGCGAGGGAGCTGCGCCCCCTCGTGCAATCAGAGCCTGAAACTCGCAACCGACGCGGTCACCGACTGGGCTGCCCGGCGCAAATCCCCGGCCGCATCGGCAACCCGGTGGGCTAGGCCAAGGTTGTCCTCGGCGGTCCGGGCAATAGCCTCGATGGCCGAGGCGGTGCTGTGGGCAGCCTGTTCCTGTTCCTGGACCGCGCCCGAGATGCTGGTCATGCCATCCCGAGTCTTTTCCGCGGACCCGCTAGCCCTGCCCATGACTGTCTCCAGGTCAGCCACCTTGGCCCGGGCAACCCCCAGGAACTCGTTGCCGGCCCCGATGGCGCCCCGGACCTCTTCGGAACGGCCAGAGATTTCAGCAGCCACCACATTGATCTGGCGCACGGCGGACATGGACTTTTCCGCCAGCTTCCGCACCTCGTCGGCCACCACCGCGAATCCCCGCCCCTGCTCCCCGGCCCGCGCCGCCTCGATGGCGGCGTTGAGGGCCAGCAGGTTGGTCTGGTCGGCGATGTCCCCCACTTGCTGGGTGAAATCGGAAATGGTCTTGGCGTTGGACATGAACAGGTTGGCCGCGGCTTCGATCTCGGCGATGGCGGACGCCAGCCCATTGGTTTCGGTCAGTATCTGGGCAACGGCCTCGTAGCCGGACTGGGTGCCGGCAACCCCATCCCGCGCCAGGGAGAGCACATCCGCGGCGCTCTCGGCCACCGATTTTACCGATGCCGCCAACTCCTCCATGCTGGCGGCCACCGAGGACGCCGAACTCGCCTGGGTCTGGGAACCATTGGTGACCGACGATGAGATTTCCGCCAGCCGGGTGGAGGCTTCGGCCACCGCCCCGGCGCTTTGATTGACGCTCACCAGCATGTCATGGAGCGCAGCGACGAAATCGTTGAAGGCGCGGGCGGTTTCGCCGACCTCGTCGTCACCTTCCACCGGCGCGCGATGGCTCAGGTCGCCCCCCTTGAGGCCGATGGAAGCATCGCGGATGCCAAATACCGCCGAGAGGATGCGGGCCCGGACCATCAAGGTAATAACGACGGCGGCAAGCACCGCCACGGCGGTCAGCACGGCCAGCAGCGTCTTCTGCCGGACCGCGGCCTTGTCGGCGGCGGCCTGGGCCTCGTTCGACAACTGCTGCTCCAGGTCCTGGAGGGCCTTCATGTTGGCGGTCATGGTAGTGAAGGACTGCTCCGCCACGGACATCATGCCCATCCCCGTCGAATAGTCGGCAATGGCCACATCGGCAACATCGATCATCGATTTCTGATAGGACTCCAGGCTCTTGAGCAGGTTATCGATGGCCTGGCGCTCGCTGTCGTCGGCGGATGCCGTCAGGGAAGAGAGATCGGCGCCGATGGCCTTGATCTTTTTCTGCAGCGCCTCGCTCGCCTCCTTCAGGCGCTGGTCCGAGGCCTTGCCGGCCGCCAGCATCAGGAGTCGATAGGCCCCGGCGAAGGTATCCTGCGCCCGGGTGGCACTCTCGGAAACCGCCTTGTAGTGGGCGAAACGGACATTGACCAGGTTGCCGAGGATGTCGCGCTGCTGGTCCGCCGCCAGGTAGGCGACGCCGTTGCCGATCAGGAGCAGGATCAGGACGGCAATCGGGGATACCAGGAGCTTGGTGCCGAGGGAGAGACGGTTGAGCATGATGCGCCTCCTGCCGGGCGGCACGCCGGGTGCCGCCCCCATGGAGATTGGATGAACGGGAAAACGGTTACTTGTAGATGCCCACCCCGGCCAAGGCATTCAGGCCAGGCAGCGGCTGCACGTAACTCGACTTGGCGGAGATTTCCTTGGAAACCGGATTGCTCCACTTGTAATCGACCCACCCGCTCCCCGTCTTGGCCTTGTCGATCATCAGTTTCTGGAAGGGCTGGCCGTCGGCATCCTTCATGTCGAGCACATTCTTCCCGACCAGGGCCGCATTACCGCCATGGGCACCGACCATGCCGTCGTACTTGACCACGAAGACATAGCAATCCTTGTTGTGCCAGGCAGGATTGTCCTTCTGGGAGAATTCGGCAAAGGCCTTGTCTGCCCCCAGGCTTTTCACCGCCGCGACGGCCTTGTCGGCCATGGCCTTGGCCTCGTTGGCCGAGCAGTGGTCAGCGGCAAGCGCATTGCCGGCAACGGAAGCAAACCCGGCGGCAAACAGCGAAACGATGAGACGGTTGTGCATGGATAACCCCCTTCTTATTGCAACGATGTAAATGCAATTTCCATTGGCCAGCCACGGGCGCCAGGACAACGAGACACATCCCATCCCGGACGGGTGGCAAATGAACTCTCTCGTTGAGGGGGACAGCAATAGTTAGAGACTGCTTTATGTCTCTACATCTTATCGCATACTCATATTTCCGGGGTACAACCAACGGCATAAATCACAGCCATTCAACCAGTTAACCCCTATTTGGCGCCACACGGCATATCCGGAGAAACGCCAGCCAAGCGCTTCTTGCGACCCTCTTCCGAATCGGTGATGCCATCGCGCCGGGCATGAAGAAACGGATTGTCTCCTCCGCAGCCACCCCAACCGGGAAAGGCCCGGGGTTTTCGTTTAAAATCCGCGCTTTCCGACGGGAACCTCCATGAACCCTCCGCAAGCGCTGCCTTCCCACCGCCTCTCCATCGTCGTTCCCCTCTATAACGAGGAGGACAACGTGGCGCCCCTGGTCAAGCGGGTGCACGAGGCCCTGGCCGATTACGGCCAGCCCTGGGAACTGGTGCTGGTGGATGACGGCAGCAGCGACCAGACCTGCGAGCGGGCGGCCCAGGCGGCCCGGGAATACGGGGTGCATGTGCGGCTGGTGGAGCTGACCCGCAATTTCAAGCAGACCGCCGCCATGCAGGCCGGCGTGGATGCCGCCCGGGGCGACGTCATCGTCACCATGGACGGCGACCTACAGAACGACCCCATCGACATCCCCCGCATGGTCGGGCGGCTCTTGAACGAAGACCTGGACCTGGTGGCCGGCTGGCGCCAGAACCGTCAGGACGCCCTGATCCTGCGGAAGGTCCCGTCCAAGATCGCCAACCGGCTCATCGCCCGGCTCACCGGCGTGCACCTCAAGGACTACGGCTGCAGCCTCAAGGCCTTCCGGGCCAATGTCATCAAGAGCGTGCGCCTCTACGGCGAGATGCACCGCTTCATCCCCGCCTGGCTGGCCACCGTCACCACGCCCCGGCGCATCGCCCAGGAGCCGGTGAGCCACCATGCCCGGGTGGCCGGCGAGTCCAAGTACGGCATTTCCCGCACCTTCCGGGTGATCCTGGACCTGGTGGCCGTGTATTTCTTCATGCGCTTCCGGGCCCGGCCCGGCCATTTCTTCGGCGGCATCGGTCTCGCCCTCACCAGCCTGTCCTCCCTGGTGCTGGCCTGGCTGGCCTGGGTCAAGTTCGGATTGGGCGAGAACGTGGGCGGCCGGCCGCTCCTGCTGGTGGGCATCGGCGGCATGATCGCCGGCCTGCACTTCATCACCACCGGCGTCCTGGCCGAAATCATGGCCCGCATCTATTTCGAATCGGGCACGGCCCGCCTCTACCTGGCCCGCCCGGAACGCCATCTGGCGGACAACGAGGGCTGGCGCAAGTCCGTCTGATGTCCGCATTCGAGCAGCGCTACGCCGCATCAGGGCTCCTGGCCCTGACCCTCGCCGTCCTCGCCTGGCGCTTCCTGGTGGTGCCGATGCTCGGCATCAGCCTCTACGTGGACGAGGCCCAGTACTGGACCTGGGCCCAGCACCTCTCCTGGGGCTACTTCTCCAAGCCCCCCGGCGTCGCTGCCCTGATCGCTGCCTCCACCGCCCTGTTCGGGGACGGCATCCTGGGGGTCAAGGCCCTGGGCATGCTGTGCTACCCGGCTGCCGCCTGGATCGCCTACGCCATTGCCGGCCGGCTCTACGACCCCCGTACCGCCTTCTGGGCCGGCGTAGCGGTCCTGACCCTGCCCATGTTCTCCTGGCTGGGGATATTCGTTTCCACGGATGCCCTCCTCACCCTCTTCTGGCTCCTGGCCCTCTACGCCTATCTCAACGCCGTGGAGCGGGACCGCTGGCAGGACTGGCTGCTTCTCGGCGCCATCTGCGGCCTGGGACTGATGTCCAAATACACCATGGTGGCCTGGATGCTGGCCGCCCTGCTGCATCTGGCCGTCTTCCACCGGGAACGGCTGAAGAGCCTGCGCCCCTGGACCGCCGTCCTGGTGGCCCTCGCCATCCTGGCGCCCAATATCGCCTGGAACGTGGCCAACGATTTCCCGACCCTCAAGCACACCGCCGACATCACGGTGAACAAGCATGCCGGCGGCGGCTTCAAGGCCTTGGGCGAATTCCTGGCCGCCCAGTGGATCGCCTTCGGGCCGGTGTTCGGAACCGTCTTCCTCGTCCTCCTGGCCGGCGCCCGGAAAACCTGGCGTGACGAGAAGCTGCGCCTGCTGCTCTGGTTCAGCCTGCCCCTGTGGGCCGTGGTTTCCCTCCAGGCGGTGAAGAGCAACGCCAACGCCAACTGGGCCGCCCCCGCCTTCGCGCCGGCCGCCATCGCGGTAGTGGCCTGGCTCCTGGCCGGGAACCGCAAGCGCCTCCTGGCCATCGGGCTCGCCATCAACCTGGCCCTGGTGGCCCTGGTCTATCACTGGCCCCAGATGCTGGCCGCTGCGGGCGTCCAGGAAGCCTCCAAGAAGAATCCCTTCACCCGGGCCACCGGCTGGGATGAACTGGGCCGGCAACTGCAGCCCATCGTCGCCGCCCACCGGGACGCCGTCCTCATCGCCGACAACCGCACCCTGCTTGCCCACATGCTCTACGAACTGCGGGACCTTTCCCCCGCCGCGGCCAGCTGGAACCCGACCGGGCTCAAGTCCGACCACTACAAGCTGACCACCGACCTCTCCCCCTACGTCGGCCGGGACGCCTTGCTCATCACCCGGGACACGCCCAGCCAGGACATGATCCGCCGCTTCGACGGCATGGAGCACCTCCGGCAACTGAAAGCGCCCCTGGACGAGCGGCACGCCCTCACCATGGATGTCTATCTCCTGCATGGCTTCAAGGGCTACTGAACTCAGGTGGATGGCCGCTGCCTGCCTGGCGCTGGCGGTCGTCTTCGTACTTTTCCCGGGCCTGGACCTGGCGGCCAGCGGGTTGTTCTTCCATGACAACGCCTGGGTCGCCGACCGGGATACTTCCTGGCTGGGCCTGCCCTACCGAGGGCTGCCGCGCCTCGGGCAGGCCACCATGGCGGCCCTGGCCATCCTCTGGGGACTCGGCTTCGTAAAGCGCTTCGCCGGCCTTCGCGCCCGCCGGGCGACTTTCGGCTTCCTGCTGGCCGCTGCCATCGTCGGGCCGGTGCTGGTGGTGGATAACGCCCTCAAGGACCATTCCGGCCGAGCCCGCCCGGTGAATGTGCAGCCCTTCGGCGGCCAAAAGGTTTTCACCCCGGCCTTCATCCCCAGCGACCAGTGCCGGAAGAACTGCTCCTTCGTCAGCGGCCATGTGGCGACCGCCTCTTTCCTCATGGCCTTCGGCTGGCTGGCCGCTCCCAACCTCCGCCGCCGCTGGCTGGTGGCCGGCGCTGTTTCCGGGGCGGCCATGGGGCTGATCCGCATGGCGCCGGGCGGACACTTCCTGTCGGATGTGATCTTCGCCTGGTTCGCCGTCTATTTCAGCCTGTGGCTGACGGAATGGGCCTTCCGCAAGCTCGGCTGGCTGCCGCCCCGGGCCTGACGGCGGCAGGAACTACGCCCCGCCGCAGAGGCCGTACTTGCGCATCTTGTCGTGCAGGGTGGTCCGGGCGATCTTGAGCGCTTCGCCGGTGCGGGCGATGTTGCCGCCCTGACGGGACAATTCGGCCGAGATCAGGGCCCGTTCGTAGGTTTCCACCGCTTCGGTCAGGGACGCGCCGTCCGCCGGAGCGCTGCTGGGCGCCGCGTCGCGGGGGATGCCCAGGGCATGGCAATCGGCCAGGTTGCGCAGTTCCCGGATATTGCCGGGCCAGTCGTGGGCCATGAGGCGGCGGACCTGTTCCGGCGGCGTCACCGGCGGCGGCCGGTTGTAGCGCTGGGAGGCTTGCAGCAGGAAGTGGTCGTAAAGGGCCGGAATATCCTCCCGGCGCTCCCGCAGGGGCGGCA
>DASRUX010000240.1:0-2798 GCA_035655235.1 Rhodocyclaceae bacterium
GGGCGCCATGGCGTCGATGTATTGCCGAGCCAGGAAGCGCATGCGGTCCTTGACCTTGTCGTCCTCGGCCGGCAGCAATTCCACCACATGCTTCACATACCTGGAGTTGAGCAGGTAGAGCTGGTGGATGTAGTCGTAGACCGGGCTTTCCTTCCACTCGGGGGCGGAGAAACGGCGGTCGCCAGGCTCCGGGCTGACGGTGAAGCCGCTGCCGTTGCCCTTGCCCTGCCCGCGGGCCACCAGGCTCTCCCACAGCTGCATCTGCTCATTGACGAAGCCTTTCTGCAGCGCGGTCAGTGCCAGCGGGTCGATCTTGGGTTCGGGGATGGGCTTCTGCCCGGCCGAGTTGCCCAGCAAAGTCAGGAAATGCTGCGCCATGCTCTGGCCCGCTTGCATGAACTGCATCATCGAACCGTAAAGGGCGTCGTTATTGTTGGATCCCTGCGCCTGGGACATGAGGACTCTCGCTTGCCGAAGCTGTCTATGGTTGAGCCTTTGGATTCTCCATACCGGCCGAATGGCTGTCAATGCGTCATCAGCGGCATAATCCAGGCTGGAGGCGGCATTGTAATCCGCCTTGTGTTGCAGTGCAGCATACCCGGAGAGAATTATTTACATCATCGCTATCGGCTGGCTCTACGTGGTCTTTCTCATGGCCTTCACCGAAACGAGCATCGTCGCAGGTATTGCCACCTTCCTTTTCTACGGCCTTCTCCCGGTCAGCCTCCTCATGTGGCTGGGAGGAACCGGGATGCGGCGGCGCAAGCGGGCCGCCGCCGAGCAAAAGGACCGGGAACCGACCTAGCGAACTCCCCTGCCACGGCGGCAGTCTCACTACCGTAAGTCGATACCGGATTCCTCTGTTTCGTCCTCGACGCCCGGTGATTGGCGACTTCGCCGAAGAGCATATCCACCGTGACCGAACCCCCGGCCATTCTCATCCGCATCGCGGCCTCCTTACGTCCCTACACTGGAGGTGCCGAAGTGGTTGTCGTCAATGGCGAATGCGTCGCCGATGCCCTGATAGCCCTTGGACGCCAGCACCCGGGGATCCTGGAACGGGTTCTGGACGATCACGGCCAATTGCGGCAGTTCATCAACGTCTATCTGGGCGCCGCCAATATCCGTACCCTGGAAGGCCTGGGCACCTCTCTGGAAGCCGACGACATCCTGGCCATCCTCCCGGCGGCGGCCGGCAGCGCCTTCTGATCGAGCCGAGCCCTGGCCGAAAACTCCTCGCCTTGCCTCCGGGGGGCGACTATATTGATTTCCAGGGGAGCCAGCTGGATAGGGTTCCCCTGAGTCTTCAAAGGAGACGATCATGGACATGTCGAATACCCTGCAGCATTACCTTCAGGACAGGCACGCCCCCTACGACGTGATGTCCCACAGCCACACCGCCAGCAGCATGGAAACCGCCGAGGCAGCCCACGTCCCCGGGGATCGGCTGGCGAAACCGGTCATCCTCAAGGACGACAGCGGTTATGTGATGGCGGTGATTCCCTCCACCTACCTGCTGGACGTGGATGCCCTGGCCCGCTTCGTGGGCCGTCGCCTGCACCTGGCCGACGAATGGGAGCTGAAAGACCTGTTCCGGGACTGCGAACTGGGCGCCATCCCGCCCTTGGGTCAGGCTTACGGCATGAAGACCGTGATGGACGAGTCCCTGATGGTATCGAACGACGTTTATTTCGAAGCCGGCAACCATGAGGACTTGATCCACATGGACATCGATACTTTCCTCGACCTCATGAAGGAAGCCGACTGCGCCCACTTCAGCAAGCGCATCATGTAACGGCGTGCGGCGCTATTCGCCGATCAGGGCACGGACCAGGGCGATGGAGCCGATGCCCAGGGCGATCAGCGTCACCTGCTGGACGGTGGCCTTGAGTTCCGGGCGCTTGTGCAGGCCCGGAATGAGGTCCGCCACTGCCACGTAGATCATGCTCGCCGCCGCCAGTCCCAGCATGATCGGAATCCATTCCTGCAACTGGGACAGGGCGAAATAGGCCAGCATGGCCCCCACCAGGGTGGCGACGCTGGACAGCAGGTTGAACGCCAGCGCCTTGGCCCGGGAATAGCCGGAATGGAGAAGGATCAGGTAATCCCCGACCTCCTGGGGAATTTCGTGGGCAATGATGGCGAGCGCTGTGACGATGCCTAGCTGGGTGTCTTCCAGGAAGGCGGCGGCGATCAGGACGCCGTCCACGAAATTGTGGAAGGTATCGCCCACCAGGATCAGCAGGCCGGAGCGGCCGTGGTCGTTGCTTGCCGGATGGGGCTCATGGGCCTCGCAGTGGTCGTGGTGGCAATGGCGCCACAGCACCAGCTTTTCCAGCACAAAAAAGGCCAGGATGCCGAAGAGGATGGTGCCGGCCAGGCGATGCACGTCGCCGGCATGTTCCAGCCCATGGGGAAGGATTTCCAGGAAAACCGCGCCCAGCAGAGCGCCGATGGCGTAGGAGATGAGCACCGAAACGCCCGAGGCGCCCACCATGGAGGTGATTCCGGCCGCCGCCACGACGCTCAATACGCCGCCGGCAAGCGCTACGGTAATGATCCAGGCAAGGGTGCTCACAAAGGGTCCCGGGGATGCAAAGGCCGGCATTATACGCTGTCGCCGCGCGGCCCTTGAAAACCTCGCAGGCATATGACACGATAAACATCTGGCACCGGGCCCATCCGCCCGCGCTTAGCCACCCCTCCCCCTACCCTCTTCCGTTTCGGAGAGTCATGCCGGTACTTCGCTACTTGCAGCACAAGGTCTTCCTGGCTCTCTGGGGAGTCGCCTTGTTCGT
>DASRUX010000241.1:0-12962 GCA_035655235.1 Rhodocyclaceae bacterium
GGGCCCGCACCAGGCCGGCCACCAGCTCGGCCATCTCGGGGGTGACGCTCTTCTTCTTGAGGAGGTCGTCCATGCGCAGCGGCACCACGGCGAAGCGGCGGATGGACAGCAGCGGCCCATCCAGGGCGAGCGGCGGGATGATGGCATTGACCCGGGAGCCGTCCGGCAGGCGGGCGTCCACCATGGGGCTCAGCTCATCCACCCGGCGGCCGACCCGGGAGACGATCTTGTCGATGATCTTCATCAGGTGCTCGTTGCTGGCGAAGCGGATGTCGCACTTCTCCAGCCGGCCGAAGCGTTCCACGTAGATCTGGTTGGCGCCGTTCACCAGGATGTCCGACACCGTGGGGTCGGCCAGCAGGGGCTCCAGGGGGCCGAGGCCCAGCACCTCGTGCTGGATGTCCTGGACCATCTGCTTGCGCTCGGCGGCGTTGAGGGCCACGTCCTCCTCGGCCAGGAGGCGTTCCACCAGCACCTTCACTTCCTCCCGCAGCTTGTTGGGCGGCAGGTTGGACATCACCTCCAGGTCCACCCGCTCCAGGAGCTTCCTGTGGATCATGGTCTTGGTCTGCTGGAACAGGTTGCTGTCCACCACGTCCTGGGCCTGGGGCGCATGCACCGGGTTGGGCAGGATGGAGGGCTCGCTCCTGATCCCTTCGAGTCTTTCCCTAATCGACATCTTCGTTCTCCTTGGAGGTCCGGATAATCAGGCGGCTTTCTTGAACAGGCGGCTCAGCCAGCCTCCGCCGGGGGCGGCGGAGCGCTGCTCCATCTGGTGGGCGATATCCACCAGGGCCTTGGAAACCCGGTCGCCGGCATCGAGGCGGATGATGGGCGTGCCCTGGTTGATGGACGCCGCCACGGCGTTGAAACTGTTGGGCACCGTGTAGGCCACCGCAATGCCCAGGGTGCCCTCCACGTCCGAGAGGCCGATGTCGCCGCCCTTCTGGTAGCGGTTCACCACCAGCCGCACCTTGTCCCGGGGGTAGCCCAGGGAGTCGAACACCGCCAGGAGGCGCTTGGCATCCCGGATGAAGGGCAGGGTCAGCTGGGTGACCAGCATGATGGTGTCGGCGCAATCCAGGGCGCGGATGGAAACGGGGCTCAGGTTGCGCTCGATATCCACCACCACGTAGTCGAAGCGGCTCTTGGCCACCTCCAGCAGGCGCTGCACGCTCTCCGGCCGCACGGCCATGGCCGCATCCGGGGATTCCGGCGAAGGCAGGACGCCGAAATCCGGGGTAACGTGGATCATGCTGGACATGAGGAATTCCCCATCCAGGCGCTGGATGCTCTGGGCCAGGTCGGCCACCGTGGCGTTGCCGGCGGTGTCCGACACATGCAGGGCGGCGTCGCCGAACTGGAGGTTCAAGTCCAGCAGGGCCACCTGCCGGCCGCCCTGGGCCAGGGCGTAGGCCAGGTTGGCGGCCAGGAAGGTGGAGCCGCTGCCCCCCTTGCTGGGCTGGAAGGCGATGATCTTGCCCTGGCGCTGGGCAGCCGGCGCCAGCCGCTGGCGCAGGCGGTGGATGACCTCCCGCACCGCCTCCGGCTTGAAGGGCAGGGTCAGCACTTCCCGCACGCCGAGGCGCATGGCCTTGAGCAGGAAGTCGTTGCCCGGCTCCGCCGCCACCAGGATCACCGCCAGGCTGGGGTGCTGGGCGGCGATGCGCTCGACGGTGGACAGGTCGGCGGCGCTGCCGTCGGTTTCGGCGATGAGGAGGTCCCGCACCGGGACGCCGCTGGCGGCGAATTGCCTGAGGCTGCCGGTGGCCACGTCGCACTCGACATCGGCCTCCATCAGGATGCGGCTCAAGGTCTCCGAGGTTTCTGCCTTATGCATCAATAGGGTCGATTTCATGGTTCCTTCCCGGGGTTGTTCTGGTTGCCGCCCGCTCGGCGGTACTGGTTGAAGACGCTTGTCATGGCCTAGCCTCCCAGGCTCTCGACGGGGGCGGTCACCGTGGAGGCCGGCAGGGGAATGGCCAGGTAGGGCAGGAGCCCGACCATGGGGGAATAGGTCACCCCGCTGAGGGACACCCGGACGCTGGCGATGCAGCTGCTGGTCAGGTTCTCGCACTGGATGGCGTTGTCCGTGGGGCTAACCGGCATGGGGCTGGTGGTGGCGCCGCTCAGGTTCAGGTATTGAATCTGGAGATTGGCCGTGCCCACTTCGCCCCCCGCCGGCAGGGTGTCGCCGCCCAGCAGGGCATCCTGCTTGAAGGCGGTGGTCTGGTGGGTGGTGGTCCAGGTCACCGCCGCCTGACGGGCGGCCCGCCGGGTCACCTCCTGCACGGAGTTGAAGAGGTACATGAGGCGCCCGATTTCCATGGTGGCGAAGACCAGCAGCAGGAAGGCGGTGGCGACCACGGCGAATTCGACAGCCGCGGCGCCGGCTTGGCGGCTGCGTGGGGAGGGATGGGTGAGGGCCATGGTCGTCTCCTACTTCATGTAGGGCATGGTGGTCTTGGGCGACAGGCCCAGGCTGAAGGGCGCCCAGGTGCTCCCGTCCTGCCGCACCATGGGCAGGATGCCGCCCACGGTGATGGAATAGCCGGTGATGCCGACGATCACCCGCACCGGCGGGTTGGCGACGGTGAAGCGGCTGTCGGTGCAGGCGTAGTCGGTGGTATCGCTGTAGTCGTCGTCGCAGCGCACCGACACCTTGGCGGCGGTCACCCCGGACAGGCGGGCCTGGCTGGCGGCGGTCACCACCATGGATTGGGCCTGGCTGACGCCCGCCGACAAGCCGGTCACCTCGGTCATGGACAGCATGCGGGCGCTGTCCCGGGTGCTCTTGGCCAGGGCGTCGTAGAACCAGAAGACGCGGCCGAATTCGAACAGCCCCGACACCAGGAGGATCATGATGGCCAGGACGAAGGCGAATTCCACCGCCGCCGCCCCGCCCTGCCCGGTTGTGCCGGGCCTGTATCCGCGCTTCAGCATGTCGGCCTCACCGGTAAAGTTTCACTTCCTTCGACGACAGCTTGCTGGTGTCGATGAAGCGGGAAAATTCGAGATAGATGTTGCGGTCGCCGGGGATGTTGGTGCGCCGGGTCATGAAGAATTCGCCCACCCCCTTCACCGTCGCCGGCCGGCAGGTGCCGCCCACCGTGTTGCAGCTCACCACCACCACATTGAGCAGCCGCCGCCCGGCCTTGGGCGTGCCGGTGGTGGGGGCCTTGAAGTACTTGCCGCTGACGGTGCTGTAAGGGGTGCCGGTGGCCGGGTAGTTGCTGTTTACCCAGGTGCTGGTGGGGGCCGCCGGCCGGGAATAGGTCCACCGTACGCCGTTGCTGTCCGTGGTGATGGGCTTGGCCCCGGCGGCGCTGGTGATCTGGGCCGACTGAGTGGTAGGGGCGGTGACGGCCCAATCCTCCTGGACGTTTTCCGAGGCGGGGAGCTGGCCGCCCGGCTTGTTCCAGAGGTAGCCCTGGACATTGGCGTCCGGCGGGGCGGTGGCCGGGTCGCACTGGCCCGCGGCGGCATAGTCGCCGAAGCGGGAATCCAGGGAAGCCAGCAGGGAATTGGAGTTGCCGGTATTGGTGTAGACCGTGCTGCCGATCTCCGCCGCGATATTGGTCTTGCCCTGGCACATGAAGGGCCGGTCGAAATCGGTGCTGCCGTTGCATTCGCCGGCATTGGTGGCCACCGGATCGATCCAGATCTGGTCGCCGGGGCCGATGCCGCTGGGGGCCACCGCCCGGTTGATGTCGTTGAGGTTGTAGGTCAGCGTCCGGGTGAAGCCGCACTCGCCGCCCGGCAGCTTGTCCGGGCACTGGTTCTCGTCCAGGGCGCAGATGCCGAGGGGGGCGATGGGCCAGGAATAGCGCCCCGCCACCGCCACGGCCCGGGCAGAAGTGGTGGCGATATTCGCCACCTTCATGAAGGTGGTGTCGAAGCTGCGGCTGCCGGTATCCACCTTGAGGAAGTACTTGCCGCTGGCCACGGCGTCCGAGGTGACGCCGGCAGCCAGGGTGGTCAGGCAGGAATCGCTCGGGCAATCGCCGATCCACACGTCGGCGTCGGTGAAGGCGACGGCGCTCTTGGCGAAGCGGTACTTGTTGAGGTTGGCCATGGTCTTGGCCGTCTGCAGGGCGGCCGCCACCCCGGCGGCCGTGCCGTTCAGCTGCTTGGCCCCGGCCAGGGCGCTGGCGTCCGCCGCGTTCTGCAGTTCGGTCTTGCCCACGTAGGTGGCGCCCAGGTCGATCACCAGGCCGGCGAAGCCGATCAGCACGACCAGGCACAGGGCGAACAGGATGAGGACGCCTCCCCTTTGCCCTGCTGTCTTTTCGGCTCTCATGATTGCCTCCCTATTCCAAGGATTCCTGTCCGGACGGCCGTTTCCGCTCACTTCACCGAGAGGCCGCCGCCGATGTTGATGACGTTGAAGGTCGGGGGCGGCGCCTTGTAGCTGTCGTGGTACACCCCGATGGATTCCTTGGCGGCGGCGCCGTCGATGCCGGCCACCGGGTCGGTGTTGCGGGAGGCGTCGGGGTTGATGGTCTGCTGGGCCCGGGCCATGCGCACCGCCTGGCCGAAGGACTGGTCGTAGACCGGGGTGGTGGTGGAGGCGCAGCCGGCGGCGGCGATGGCGGCGGCGCCCACGAGGATGGCGAGTCTGGTCTTCATGGCGAATCTCCTCACTTGACTTCGAAGCCGCCGGCGGCGGAGTCGGCAACGGGGTTGGGGGCCGGCAGGGCGGCCTGGGGCGGGGTGGCGGCGCCTTCCGATTTGGCGGGAGGGCTGCCTTCCATCTGGCCGTTCAGGAAGAACTCGCCCCGGCCCGGGGGCGTGAAGTTGTCCGTCGGCAGGGCGTAGTTGGGCGGCAGGGGCTTCACCAGCCGGGGGGTGATGACGAACATCAGCTCGGTCTGGTCGGTCTGGAACTCGTTGCTGCGGAACAGGGCGCCGAGGATGGGAATCTCCCCGAGGCCCGGGAAGCGGTTCACCGTCTCGGACATGTTGTTCTTGATCAGGCCGGCGATGGCCAGGCTCTGGCCGTCGTTCAACTGGACCGTGGTCTGGGCCCGCCGGGTGGTCATGGAGGGCAGCACGGCGGTCACGTTGTTGATGGTGGTGAATGGGGTGCCGGTCTGGGAGAGCTCGGACACCTCGGGAGCCACCTTGAGATTGATGCGGCCACCTTCCAGCACAGTCGGGGTGAATTTGATGCCGACCCCGAACTCCTTTTCCTCCAGGGTGACGGTGACGACGCCGGTGAGGGCGTTGGGCGCGCTGGATACCGGTAGGAAGATTTTGCCGCCGGCCAGAAAGCTGGCTTCCTGCCCGCTGATGGCGACGATGTTGGGCTCCGCCAGGACGCGGATGAGGCCGTCCTTCTTGGCCGCATCCAGGGTGACCCCGTACCGGAAGCCGCCCCGCACCACGTTCCCGGCAATGACCCCGGCGCTGTTGGTGAGAAAGCCGGTGAGGATCGAGGAGGTGAAGCTGCCCCGGGTGAGGGAGGAGCTGACCTCCACCCCCAGCTTGTCCAGGAGGGTCTTCTGGACCTCGGCCACCTTCACCTCCAGCATCACCTGCTGGGGCTCGGCCACCTTGAGCATATTCACCACCCGGGGCCGCAGGCCGGCGCCGCCCGCCTGGGTGGCCTGGGTGACGGCGATCTGGGTGCCGGGCGCCGCCGCCCGGTCCCCCGCCACGGAAGGCATGTTCATCCCCCGGCTCGCCGAGGCCAGGAAGGCTTCGGCGATCTCCACGGCCTGGGCGGCCCGCACCGCGCTGGACACCGTGCCGGAAAGGACGATGGATTCGGCGGCATTGGACACCTTGATGCCGTCCTCCCCGGGCAGCAGCTCCCGCAGGCGGCCCTGGAGCAGGGGCGCATCGAGGCTGACGGTGATATCGACGATGGTTGCCCCGCCCCCCCGGGTCCACAGGATGAGGTTGGTGGAGCCGTAGGTCTTGCCCAGCACGTACAGCTCCTTGGGGGTGATGAGGGTCACGTCGGCCACCATGGGGTTGCCCACGGAAATGCGTTCCACCGGGGCAGGCAGGGGCAGCAGGTTGGATTTGCCGATGGCCACCTGGATGGCATTGCCCATTGAGGTGGGCCCGGCGGCGGCCGGCGAGGCGGCGAGCGGGGCGGCGGACTGGGCGGATACCCGGGCGGCCAGGGCCGGGGCGGCGGGGGCCAGGAGGGCGATGGCCAGGGCGGCGGCCAGGGGGGTGAAGGCCGGGCGGACGGCCCGGCGGCCGGGAGCGGGGTGTTGGGTGCGCATTGTTCTTCTCCTCTGGATTCAGGCGATCACTGGAATTCCACTTCGGATTTCTGGAGGCCGCGGATGACCACCACCTTGCTTCCCGAACCTCTCTCCACCGGCTTCCTGGAGACTGTGTGGCTGCGGGCGACCGCCTTCCTAGGGGCCGGCACGTCGGCGCTGGCCACGGCCGCCGCCTGGGAGACCCGCAGGATGTCCTGCTTGGAGGCGCCGCCGGTCAGGATGGGCTTGGAGTCCATCTGGTTGCGCAGCACCAGGGAGAGGGTGCCGACGTTGCGCACCAGGTCGATCTTCTCGGCCTCTTCCGGGGTCACTTCCAGGGTGACGGCATTCACCACCTTGGGCTTGGTCTGGTCCTGGTTCGCCTCCTGGGCGACGGCAAGGACCAAGATGCGCTCCAGGACGATCTTGGAGACCTGTTCGCTCTTGTGATCCGTCAGGTTCACCATGACATCCACGTAGTTGCCGGGCAGGGCGAAGCCGGCCACGCCCACCACCTCGTTCACCCGGACGGTAACTGCCCGCTTGCCCTCCTTGATCACCGCCGACAGGCCGCCCTTGGCGCCCTGGGGGGCGAGCTTGGCCTCGACGATGGGCTCGCCCCGGACCAGGTTGGTCTTGAGGACCCGGCCGTCCAGGGCGGCGCTGGTGTTGAAGGCGCCGCTGGGGATGGTGTCCTTGGGCCAGCCCACCATCTCGACCATGGTGACGTTCAGGGGCGAGCCGAGATCGATGTCCCGGGAGGCCACGGCCACCTGCACGGTCTGGACGGCCCGGCCGTTGAGCCACTGTCCGGCCACGAATACGGCCGCGATGCCCGCGACCAGCGAAAGTACGATCATCGTCAATGCCCGTGTGCTTCTCATGACATCTGCCCTCCTCTGTGATGGCTTGGTGCGGTCGGTTCAAGGTCGCCGAAATAGGCCGTCCAGGCCCACTCCAGGGTTTCTGGGTTCAACTCGGGCATGACGCCCTCGTAGAAGGCACGGTCCCGCACCCGGCTCACCAGGTCGTGGGGGTAGCAGGCGTAGAGAGGCCGTCCGGTGCGGCCGTGCAGGCTTTGCACCAGGAAGCGGAAGGCTTCGTCGGTAAAGGGGACGCCCAGGCGGGAGCAGGCCTGCTGGACCAGCTTGCGGTAGCGTTCCTCGCTGGCCCCGGCCAGGTGGAGCTTGTAGCCGAAGCGGCGCAGGAAGGCCTCGTCCGCCACGTCCTGGGGCGACAGGTTGGTGGAGAAGACCTGGCTGACATCGAAGGGGATGCGGAATTTCTTGCCGTTGTGGAGGCTGAGGCAATCCACCCGGCGGTCCATGGGCACGATCCAGCGGTTGAGCAGGTCCTGGGCGGCAACCCGCTGGCGGCCCAGGTCGTCGATGATGAGCAGGCCGTTGTTGGCCTTGACCTGGGGCGGCGCGGTGTAGAAGCGGCTGACCGGGTCGAATTCCAGGTCCAGGGCATCCAGGGTCAGCTCGCCCCCGGCGATCACCACCGGCCGGGTGCATTTGACCCAACGCTCGTCGTGGCTGCACTGGCGGTCCAGGCCCCGGGATTCGCCGCCGGGCACCTCCATGGGCCGGTGGACCAGGGGATCGAAGACCTGGATGACGTCGCTATCGACCGCGAAGGCGTAAGGCACCCAGATACCGCCCCGCAGGGCCAGGGCCAGGGCGAAGCGTTCCGCCAGATAGGTCTTGCCGGTGCCGGCCGGGCCGTAGATGAAGATGGAGCGGCCGGAATTGAGGGCGGGCCCCACCTGGTCGATGAGCCCGTCGGGCAGGATGATTCCGTCGAAGGCCCGGCGCATCTCGTCGCGCCCGACGTGGCGGCTGCCGACGATGCTCTGCTTCTCCACCTGGGCCACGTAGTTTTCCAGGGACACCGGGCAGGGGCCGATGTACTGGTTCTTGGCCAGGGCGTCCTGGGCGCGGAGCCGCCCCAGGTCGGTGAGGGCGAAGTACATGTCGTTGCCGGCGGCGGCGGCCCGCTGGATTTCGCACAGGCGCTCGGCCCGCATGAAGCCGACGATGGATTCCACCACCCCCAGGGGCAGGAGGGTCTGCTCCCGGCATTCCCACAGGCGCAGCTGGCCGCCCTGGAAGAGGGTCTTCAGCATCAGCTCCACCAGGAAGGGGAAGGGCAGCCCGGTGGCATCCGCGTCCCCGGGGGCCGGCAGCCGGGCCGGCTGCGGGTGGGGCTCGCTGTCGGGCGGGGTTGCCGGGCCGGGGTTGCGGAAGCGATCGATCACCGTCTGATTCATTTGGCCATCCTCTCTCTGGGTTAAACCGCGCCGCCCGCCGCCCACCACAACCCGCCCAGGGTGCCGAGGGCGACCGCCACGGCGTAGGGGGCGCTGCCGGCGGATTCGATGGGCGGTTCGACGCTGGGACGCCCCGGCAGGGCGAGCTTGAGCAGGGTCACCTGGACCATGTAGTAGAGATTGCGCAGCAGCTGGCCGGCGTTGCCGGCGGCCACCGCCACCGCCACGGACACCACGCCGCCGGCGACGAAGGTGCCGAGGATGGCGGGAACGATATCGTCCGCCCCGAGGATGGCGCCGACGGCGGCCATGAGCTTCACGTCCCCAGCCCCCATGACCCGCAGGAAATAGAGGGGGAACAGGGCGCCGGCGCCGATGGCCAGCCCCTGGACGGAACTGAGGACGCCCAGGCTGCCGGGCCACTTGGCCAGGAAGCCGTTGCCCTCGGGCAGGACGGCATGGAGGAAGAGGCCGGTGGCAATGCCCGCCAGGACCAAGGAATTGGGGATGCGGCGTTCCCGCACATCGGTCACCACCGCCGCCAGGAGGATGACGAAGAGGGGCAGGAGGCCGGCCAGCATGACGGCCGTGTCGCCGCCGCCGGTGCGGGCGAAGGGGATGGGGGAGGCCATGGAGGGGTCGAGGAACATCAGAGGTACGTCCGGATGATGTCGAGAGCCCGCAGGAACAACGCCCCCAGGGACTGGCCGACATGGCCGATGCCGACGATGGCCACGGCCGCAATGCAGGAAGCGAGGACGGCCCATTCCACGGCGCTGGCGCCCCGCTCGTCCCGCCACGGGGAGGCCAGGTGCTTCAGGAGATTGCGCAGGAGTCGAGTCATGTCCGTTTCCTTTGGGGTCGTCGCCGCAGGGAAGCCGTCCGGACCGGGCCCGTGCCGCCAGCGGCAAGGGCCCGCCGGGCCGCCCTTACTTGATGGCGTTGTTCACCTTTTCGAAGGCGTTGTTCAGGTTGGTGCCGATCGCCTTGATGGTGGCGATGCACACCACGATGATCAGCGCTACCAGCACCCCGTACTCGACGGCGGAGGCGCCCTCCTCGTCCACAACGAACTGCTTCACTTGGGTCATGAGCTTTTCCATTTTCAACTCCTAAAAAATGCCAATATGGCGATCGACAAAGAAACCCCCTGATTTACTGCTTTGTGGCGACCGGTTTTACCGGCCGTCCGCCATGCCTGCTTTTGGTGCGCAAGTCATTGTTGGTATCCCTACAAAAAGCCGATTCAAAACTATGAAGCCGGTCTTTTGCCGTTGACATATTTATAGATTCCATCCGAATTACGGGTAATTAGCCGAAATCCCTATTTGCGGTAGGAAAAAGGCCCTAGCGGCCGGCGTGGATACGATGTATCGGATAGGACAACGCACCTCCAACCCGCTGTTTAACAACGATTAAATCCCGCACACCGGCATGAGGCATGCGAAGCGATTTCCGCAAGACGACGGAAATAAACGCTTGATTGAATTTGAATAAGAAGGGCGCCGGAATCGGGTGAAATCTGGATATCCGGCCGAAATGGAAATATCAGCCGCCGCCGGTCCGTATATGCACCACGGCCGTTTTGTCGGCATAAATTCGGCGCCAGCCCGGCAGGTAATCGAGGAGGGCCACCGCTGGGGTATCCGGGGAGAATAAAGTCCAGCCGATACCGTATTTATCCAGCAATTTCACGAAACGGTCGGAGGCCTCCAGATTGATGGCCTTGATGTAGTCCTCGACGTAGGCGTCGCCGTACATGTCGGCCCGGCCGTCGATGGCCGGCGGGATGCCCGCGTAGATGAGGTAGCCGCCGAAGTTGTAGGAATTCATCACCGCTCCCCGGGGAGCGGCGGCCTGGACGGCCTTGAGGGCGGCCTCCGGGGTGGTGCCGGCCGGCGGTTGCAGGCGGCCGGCCGCAGCGGCCAGGAGAATGGCCCCCGCCACCAGGGCCAGGCCGGCGGCCATGGCCGGCGGCTTGGCCGGGCGGGACAGTTCCAGGAACCAGCGGTCCAGGGCGGCGGTTGCGCCGGCCCCGGCGGACCGGCTCGATTCCCTTCCCCACTCCCGGCCCAGGGCAGCGGCCACGGCGATGGGGAGGAGGAGCCCCAGCACGTCCGTATGGCGGCCGTGCTTGAGGGCCAGGTGCACCAAGCCCAGCACCAGGATGGCCCGGGGCAGCGGCAGGCGCAGGCCGCGCCGGAAGAGCACCAGGCCGCCCGCCAGCAGGGCCACCTCCAGGGGCTGGAAGTGTTGGAAGTCGGGGGAGCGCCATTCCGCAATATGGGCCAGGGAGTAGTCCATGCCGTTCACCTGGGCGGAGAAGGCCAGGCCGTCCACGCCGTTGGGGGTGAGGAGGGCCGCCCCCAGGGCGAGGGCGACGAAGCCGCCCCAGGCCTTGGCCAGCCGGCCCCGCTCCCCGGCCGGGGCTTCCCCCAGGGCCTCAGCGGCGAAGAAGGCCGCCAGCCCCAGGCCCAGGGTGAAGCTGCCGTGCAGGTTGGCCCACAGGGCGATCAGCAGGACCCAGGGCCAGGCCGGCGCCCTGCCCTCTTCCCGGGCGCTGACGAGGACGATGCCCCAGGCGGCGATGAGGGGATAGGCAAGCACATGGGGCCGGGCCAGGAGATGGTCCTGGGCGAGCAGGGCTGCCAGGGCGGTAAGGCCCAGGGCGTAGACCGGTTCCAGGCGGCGGAGCAGGAAGCGGCAGAGCAGGGCCAGGGCGGCGGCGTAGGCGGCAGCCGCCAGGGCGATGACGCCGGTCCAGCCCAGGAGCCGGTGGGCGGCGCCCAACAGCACCTCGGACAGCCACTCATGGGTGACCCAGGGCGTCCCGGCCATGGTGTGGGAGAAGGGGTCGGCGGTAGGGACGGCCCGGTGCTCGAACATCCAGCGGGCGGCGGCCAGGTGCCAGTAGGTGTCGGCGTCGTTCAGGAGATTGGCGTTCAGGGCGCCCAGGCAGGCGAGGCCCCCGACCAGCAGCGGCCAAGACAGGCCGAAGGCGGATATCGCCGCGGTTCGGGTGCCGGCCATCGGCACGGAAGGACAGGAATCCATCGATCTCCAATCGCCCGGGATATCCGGGGAGCAAGGCGGAAATTTCCCTTCGGAATGAAGGGTTTTTCCACGAGTCATATCGGTATGGGATTTATATCGGAGCCCCCGGCTCCTGCTAATTAGCTGATCACCGCATTCGTCGGCGGGCCAAGTGTCCAGGCGGCGGCGGCAACGACGGGGGACGGCCGGGAATGACCCCAGGCTCAACTTCTGAAAACCCACCCCCGGGCGAGGGCGTACATACAGGGAAGATAGGCCAGGGCCGCGGCGATCTGGGCGGCAACGGGGGCGGCATCCAGCCGGAGCAGCACATGCAGGACGGCGAGGTTGAGGCCGTAAGCCAGCGCAAAGGCACCGAGGAAACGCCGGAACTGGCGGAGGGCATGGCCGCCGGCGGCGAATACCCAGCGCCGGTGGAGGAGGAAGGAACAGAGGAAGCCCAGGCCGTAGCCCAGGGCGTTGGCGGCGTAGGGGGAAAGCCCGCCGACGGTGGCGGCGAAGATGGCGCCGTAGCCGACCAGGGTGTTGATGGCGCCGACCAAGGCGGAACGGCCGAAGGGCCGGGCCTCCCTAGCGGCTGCCGAGAACAAAGTATTGGCCCCCCAGGGGCAGCCAGGCGAGGGCCGGGTCGAGGCGGGCCAAGCCGGCCAGCCCCGGCGGGAAGAAGAGGCAGTAGCCGGCCCGCCGCGGTTTCAGGCCGGCGGCCCCCATGAGCCCCGCCATGTGCCGGCGGGAAAGGAGGCGGGCGTCGGCGTCGAAGGGGCAGGTGGCGACCAGGCGGCGGGTCACCGGGTTGTAGGGATTGTGCTCGAAGACGCAGAGGCTGCCGCCGGGGATCAGGAAGCCGGCGATGCGGGCCAGCACCCCGGGCCGCAGGGCGGGCGGGACATGGTGGAAGACCCCGGCAGCCAGGACCAGGTCGAAGCGCCGGGAATCCAGCTCCCCGTCCGGGACGACCTCGACCCCGGGATGGCTGCGAGCGACGTACTCCAGGCTGCGCCGGGAGATGTCGGTGGCGGCGAGGCGGCTGGCGGGAAAGCGGGCGGCCAGGTAGGGCAGGGTCAGGCCGATGCCGCAGCCGAAATCCAGGATGCGGCCGGGCGTGCCGCTCACCACCCGGGCGAGCAACCGGACCTTGTAGTCGGAGAAATAGCCCCGGTCGGCGCTGAAGAAGGCGAGCTGCCGCGCCAGCAGGGGCTCGTAGCGGTCGGCGTAGTCGTCGAAGTCGACCGCTGGCGCCTTCTCAGCCGTCACGGCCGCCCTCCCCCAGGGTGGTATCCACCAGGAAGCGGGGCCGGCGCTTCACTTCCAGAAAAAGCTTGCCCAGGTATTCGCCCACCACGCCGATGGACAGCATGATCATTCCCCCCAGGAGGTAGAGGGGGATGGTGATGGAGGCCCAGCCCGGCAGCGCC
>DASRUX010000242.1:0-6972 GCA_035655235.1 Rhodocyclaceae bacterium
CGGGTTTCCTGGAGCAGGTCGGCCAGTTTGGCGTCGGAGAAGACCGGCTCATGGTGGAAAAGGGCCAGCCGCTTGGCGCCGGCCTGCTGGCAAAGCTCCACTCCTACCAGATTGCTGGAGTGGCCCCAGTCGGCCTTGATGGAAACGGCGTCGGCCAGGGAGTACATGGCGTCGAAAATCACCAGATCGGCATCCTGGAAGAAGCGGGCGACGACGTCCATTTCCGCGGCGCTCTCCAGCTTGTGTTCGGAATCCGTGGAATAGACAACGGCCTTGCCGCCGGCTTCGAAGCGATAGCCGTAGGAGTCTCCGCCATGGACCTGGAGCATGGGCGTGACCTCCATCCCGGCGATGGCGTGGGTTTGGCCGGGGGCCAGGAGGTCGAATTCGATGGTGGCCGCAAGCTGGGAATAATCGACGGGGAAACCGGGGGCGGAAAGCTGTTGCCGCACGGCCTGCTCCAGCCCGGCGTGGCAGCCGTGGATGACGATGCGGTTTCCCGGGATGTAGATGGGCGTGAAGAAGGGAAAGCCCATCAGGTGGTCCCAGTGCAGGTGGGACACGAACACATGATAAGTCTGGGGCTTGGCCGGACCATGGGCGGCCAGCTTGGCCTGGCCGAGGGGGCGGAGCCCCGACCCCATGTCGCAGATGACATGGCTGTCCCCGCCGGTGACGATCTCCACGCAGGAGGAATTGCCGCCGAAGGTGCCCCGGGTAGCGAAGGGCAGGGCGGCGACGAAGGCTTCCAGGGCCGCGTCATCCTCCAGCCGCTGGCCCCGGGCCGCTTTGAGGGCGGCAACGATCTTCTGCTGGACATCCTCGGCAGTCAGCGCCACGGGCAGCGAACCCCGGGTTCCCCAGAATTTCACCTGCTTCACGACAGCGCCTCCATGCCCGCCTCGACGGTTTCGTAGCAGGGCAGCACCAGGTCGAAGCGGCTGATGGCGAACACTTCCTTGACGATGGATTGCAGGGCCGCGACAGCGATCCTGCTGCCCTGGGCCTTGGCTTGGCGGGAGGCCACCATGAGGGCCCGCAGGCCGACGCTGCTGATGTAATCCACCCCGGAGAAATCGAGGAGGAGGCTCTGGCCTGCCCCCTTGCACTCCTCCAGGAGCGTTTGCAGGGACGAGGACAGGGATTCGGCGGAGGCGTGGTCGATTCGGCCGCTGACGGTAGCGATCCGCAGCTGGGGAAGGGAACGGGTCTGGATGTCCATAGTCGCAGTCGGGCTGGAATATGGCGCCCGATTATGCCACCAAGGGGAGGGTTTCCCTGCGCGGAGCGGGGATGGCATGTAAAACTTTGCGGCGTGGAGAGAAGGCTGTCCGTAATTGCTGGTTGCTTTCGTGTTGTGCTCTGAAGCAACTCAGGCGCGCTAGGTCTTTGCTGTCCGAGTCCGGCCATGACCGGCCATTGCGATTTCGTCCCAATAGCGGACATCCTTGCTGACGTTCCTAGCGTTCGAATTATTAGAGTCGTTATGCGGACGGCACAGATATGCATTCCTTGCAGCGCCCGTCATTCCAAATGGATAATTGGTGCATGAAAAACAATTCATATACGGACCCGGCGGGTCCGTTGAATAACTGTTAAGCATCATGAAGACCCCGTTGCCCGGATTAGCCACCGTCTTTAGGTCAAGTTGCCCTTGCTTCGTCGCAGGCACCCCGGTTTGGACCGACAAAGGCCTTGTGCCAATAGAGAAGATTCAGGTGGGCGATATGCTGCTTTCCAAGTCGGAAACAACCGGGGAGAAAGCCTTCAAGCGCGTGCTGCGCACTCTTAGGACGGAAGATGAAGAGCTTTGTACGTTCTGTGCCGAAGGGACAATGAACGAGGATGGCTCCGAACTCCTGGTGGAATTTCTGTTTGCGACGCCAGGCCATCTGATTTGGGTCAATGGCCAGGGGTGGATGACGCTGGGGGAACTCTACGATCCCGGACAGCGTTATGTGATAGACAATTGGACGTTTGAGCGAGCCAATGGCCGCAAGGCGATGTTCTTCGCGGAATACGAAGCGCTGGGAGCGCCAGTGTTAAGCCTGTCGGACGCCGAGAATCCCACATTTGTGTGCATAGGAAGCAACTCGGCGATAGGGGACGGCAAGATCGGTTACACCATGCGCTTCGACGGAACGACTCAACTGGATGGCTTCGATCCTTTCGTCTATGCCGATCGATCGACGAGGAATACCAGGGTTGCCTTCCATGGTGCGACGTTCACCGGGGAAGATTTGGATGATTTGAATCGCCTCAAGGGACCAGTTACGAACTTTAGAACTACAGTCTTCAATATCGAAGTTGAAGAATTTCGCACGTATTTCGTCGGTGAGCTTGGCCTTTGGGTCCACAACGCCTGCAGTTCATTAGCATGCGACCTAGTGTCCAACCCATCCATCACCACGGGCGTTGCGCGATGAAGCTACGCAGTGCTAGTTATTTCAGACGTTCCTAACCGTCCGCTTTTCAAAGCTCGATATTCCCGGTTTGGGTCGGATTGAGACACCCACTGCTTTCGGCCTAACCGAGTAACCCTCCGCCACTTCTATGCGCAGCATGCACAGCGCGCATCAACCAACAATTACCGATACCCAAGAGAAGAGAGCGTGCCCTCGGACACGCTCTCTCGCTATCTGAAGGTCTTCCCGCCGCTCTACTTGGCCGCCTGGGGCGCTTGGGCCCCCTGAGGATGGAACGTCTCCTGGGTAGTCCCTTCCGCATTGTTACTGCCGATATCCTGATCCACCTGGGGCAGGGTGTGGGCGATGCCCTTGTGGCAGTCGATGCAGGTCTTGCCTTCGTTCAGGCCCGTCTGGTGCATGTGGGCGCTGCGCCGGCCCTGGACCGCGTAGTCGAAGTACTCGAAGTTATGGCAGTTGCGGCATTCCTTGGAGTTGTTGCCCTTCATCCGGCGCCACTCGTTCTCAGCCAGGTGCTGGCGCTTGGCGTTGAACTTCTCCGGCGTATCGATGGAGCCGAGGATCTTGTGCAGCACCTCGTTGGAGGCCTGAATCTTGCGGATCATCTTGGGCACCCATTCCTTGGGCACATGGCAGTCGGGGCAGGTGGCCCGGACGCCGGAACGGTTGGAGTAGTGCACCGTGTTCCGGTACTCCATATAAACGTTGTCCTTCATCTCGTGGCAGGAGATGCAGAACTCTTCCCGGTTGGTCCATTCCATGGCGGTGTTGAAGGCGCCCCAGAAGAGGATGCCGGCGACGAACAGCCCGACGGCCAGCATGGGGCCGGCCACCTTCAGGCGGTCAATCAGGCGCGCCGGTCTGGCGAGGGATTCGGTTTTCATGATTCTCTGGCTCCCTTATTGCAGGCCCTTGGCCCGTTGGAAGGTGTTGGCCACCAGCGGCTTGGCGTCCACCTGGGCGACGTGGCAGGTCTGGCAGAAGTAGCGGCGGGGGGAGATGTTGGAAAGCTCCTGGCCGTCCCGGGTCTTGAAGTGAGTCAGGGAGACCTTGGTGGCGCCCGTCTCCTTGTAGCGGTTCCAGGCGTGGCAATCCATGCACTTGTTGAAATTCTTGGTGACGTTGTAGCCATCCACCTTGTGGGGAATCAGGGGCGGCTGCTGGACGTAGTCCCGAGGGATGGGCGGCTGGTCCTTGCCGGTGCGGAAGGGATCGGTGGATTCCGTCTCCGCCGCGTCGATGGGGGCGCCGCGCAGGGTCGGAAGACCGCCATCGGCTGCGAATCCGGGCATGCTGCTGGCCATCAGCTGGCCTACCAAGGCGAAGGCCAGGAGAATGCGGCTCGTTGTTTTCATAATGAACTCCTTTGATCTAACCGATGGGTTAATTTGAAGACCTGCTGGCCGCACACGTCGATGCATCGGCCGCAAGTGGTGCAATCACTGCTGTAGATAACGGGGCTCTCCTGCCCGGCCTGCTTGAGGGCGGGGCGGATGACATGGGGTTCGGGGCAGACGGCGAAGCAGTCCATGCAGTCGTTGCAGGCCTCTCGCCGGGGAGCGGCGACCCGCAGCAGGGCTTTCCTGCCGAGGAGGCCGTAGAAGGCGCCGGTGGGGCACAGGTGGCCGCACCAGCCCCGGGTGGCCACCAGCACGTCGTAGAGGAACACCGCCAGGACCAGGAAGGCGCCGGACCCCATGCCGAAGATGAGGCCGCGCTGGATCATGGAAACCGGATTCACCCATTCCCAGGCGAGCGTCCCGGTCGCCAGGGCGGCGGCGAGGGTTCCCCCCAGTAGCCAATAGCGGGTATCCGGGTGGGGCTGGCGGCCGGATTTGAGGCCCAGCCGGCGGCGAGCCCAGGCGGCGGCGTCGGTGACCACGTTCATGGGGCAGACCCAGGCGCAGAACACCCGGCCGCCCACCAGCAGATAGAAGGCGACGACGATGCCGGCGCCCAGGAGCGCCGTCCCGGCCGGGACCATCCCCGCCGCCAGGGACTGGAGCAGCAGGTAGGGATCGGTCAGCGGCAGGACGCCGAGGGTGAGGCTGGAGGACAGGTTCCCCTTCACAATCCAGACCCCGAACAGGGGGCCGGCCAGGAAGAGGGCGAGGATGGACGCTTGGCAGAGGCGGCGCAGGATCAGCCACTTATGGGCCCGCAGCCAGCCCTTGGCGGCGATGGCTTCCTGGCCGGGGCGTTTGGCTTGGGCGCTCATGGCTTCCACCTGGAATTGAGGCCGCCGGCGCCGCCCTGATCGGGGGCGGGCGGAATCTTGTCGTCCAGGCCACGGACGGGCATCTGAATCTGGTCGCCGATCAGGGAACCGCCGTGCTTTTCCTTCTCTTCCCAGCCCTTGCGGTAATGGTCCGGCAGCCGGCCCTGGGCGACCTTGGCCGGCAGCACCTTGATGGCCGGCTCGGGCAGGACGCAGGACTTCTCGCACTTGCCGCAGCCGGTGCAATGGTCGGAATGGACCGTGGGCAGCAGCATGGCGTGCCGGTCCGAGCGGGGATTGTGGCGCTTCTCCAGGGTGATGGCCTTGTCGATCACCGGGCAGACCCGGTAACAGACATCGCAACGCAGGCCCAGGAAGTTGAGGCAGCTCTCCTGGTCGATGAGGACGGCCAGGCCCATGCGGGCCTTGGAAATGTCGGTGAGCTGCTTGTCCAGGGCGCCGGTGGGGCAGGCCTTGACGCAGGGGATGTCCTCGCACATTTCGCAGGGGACATCCCGGGCGGTGAAATAGGGGGTGCCGACGGCGACCTTGTCGCCGGGCAGGGATAGCTTCAGGGTGTTGTAGGGGCAGTCGCGGACACAGAGGCCACAGCGTACGCAGGCGCCCAGGAAACGGTCCTCCGCCAGGGCGCCGGGGGGGCGCAGGGCCTGGGCCGGCAGGGCCGAGGCCTGGCCGGCATGGAGGGCCGCTCCCAGGGCCAGCAGGCAACCGCTCCCCGCCGCGCCGGCCACGCCCGCCAGGAAAGTCCGGCGCGCCCGGGATGCGGGGGCGTCGCCGGTCTCTCGCGGCAGCGGGGTTGCGGAGGGGCGGGTCATGGTCGTCTGCCTTCCTGGTCTGCCTTAGGCGCGCACCACCTTGACGGCGCACTTCTTGAAGTCCGTTTCCTTGGAAATCGGACAGGTGGCGTCCAGGGTGAGCTTGTTCACCAGCTTGCCTTCATCGAAGAAGGGGATGAACACCAGGCCCATGGGGGGCTTGTTGCGGCCCTTGGTCTCGACGCGCAGCTGGATTTCGCCCCGGCGGGACATCACCTTCACCTTCATGCCCCGCTGGATGCCCCGGGCCTTGGCGTCGTCCGGGTTCATGAACACCACCGCCTCGGGGACGGCCCGGTGCAGCTCCGGCACGCGACGGGTCATGGAGCCGGTGTGCCAGTGTTCCAGCACGCGGCCGGTACACAGCCACAGGTCGAAGTCCTTGTCCGGCATTTCCGGGGGATCCTGGTAGGGCAGGGCGAAGATCACCGCCTTGCCGTCCTTGTGGCCGTAGAACTTCACCTCCTCGCCGGCCTTGACGTAGGGGTCGAAGCCCTCCCGGAAGCGCCACAGGGTTTCCTTGCCGTCCACCACCGGCCAGCGCAGGCCGCGGGCCTTGTGGTAGGCGTCGAAGGGAGCCAGGTCGTGGCCGTGGCCGCGGCCGAAGCTGGCGTATTCCTCGAACAGGCCCTTCTGGACGTAGAAGCCGTAGGCTTCCGATTCTTCGTTGTGGTAGCCGGGGATGGCATGCTCGTTCACCTTGGCCACGTCGGCCTTCGGGAACTTGTTCACCACCTTGTTGGCGTAGAGGATGTCGAACAGGGTCTTGCCCTTGACTTCCGGCTTCTTGGCGATCAGTTCGGCGGGCCAGACTTCCTCCACCTTGAAGCGCTTGGAAAACTCCAGGTACTGCCACAGGTCGGAGCGGGCCTCGCCGGGGGCCTTGACCTGCTGGCGCCAGAACTGGGTGCGGCGCTCGGCGTTGCCGTAGGCGCCTTCCTTCTCGGTCCACATGGCGGAGGGCAGGATGAGGTCGGCGGCCAGTGCGGAGACGGTCGGGTAGCAATCGGATACCACCACGAAGGCGGCCGGATTGCGCCACCCCGGATAGATTTCCTCGTTGATGTTCGGGCCGGCCTGCATGTTGTTGGTCGTCATCGTCCAGTAGCAGTTGAGCTTGCCGTCCTTCAACGCCCGGCTCTGCGCAACGGCGTGGAAGCCGATCTTGTCGGAGAGCGTGCCTTCCGGGAGCTTCCAGTGCTTCTCGGTCTCCTCGCGGTGCTTGGGATTGGTGACGACCATGTCGGCGGGCAGCCGGTGCGCGAACGTGCCGACCTCGCGCGCGGTGCCGCACGCCGACGGCTGGCCGGTGGGCGAGAACGGGCTGTTGCCGGGCTCGGAGATCTTGCCGACCAGCAGGTGGCAGTTGTAGATCTGGTTGTTGACCCAGGTCCCGCGCGTGTGCTGGTTGAAGCCCATCGTCCAGAACGAGACCGTCTTGCGGCCCGGGTTCGCGTACTCGTCGGCGAGCGCCTGGAGCTTGGCCTTGTAC
>DASRUX010000243.1:0-8542 GCA_035655235.1 Rhodocyclaceae bacterium
TGGCCCCCCGGGCGTTGAGCCGGGCCAGCACGTCGCCCTTGGACACCGGCTGGCCCTCGGCGATGTAGACATTGGCCAGCTCCCCATCCACCGGCGCATAGACCCGCCGCACCTCGGACTCCGGCCACAAGGTCCCCGGCGCCGTGACGATCACATCCGCCCGCCCGAAGAAGGACCACAGCAGGGCGCAGACGATCAGGGCCAGCATGACCGACACGGTGGCGTAGGCGAGGCGCCAGGGCTCGGCGGTGAGGATGGCGATGCCCTCGGCGCTGTGGTCTCCCAGGGCCTCGGCCAGGGGTCTAAGGCGATTGTCCTTGCTCACTGCCACGGTCTCCCAACAAAGCGAGCTTCGACTTCAAGAGCCCCGGCTCCAGGGTGGAACGCAGGTCCAGGAGGGCCCGGCGCTGCATTTCCACTTCCCCGGTGATGTCCTCCTGGAGTTTGGCCCACTGGGCCGGCACCTCCGCCTTCAGGAGGCCGTAGATGCGGGCCCCCTGGCGGGCGCCGGCCAGGGCATCGGAAAGGAGCCGGGCCTGGCTGTCGAATTTCTTGGACAGGCTGGATTCGGACCGCTGTTCCTCGCCGATGGCGCCGTTTTCCCGGTAGCGGGCCCATAGGGCCTGGGCCCGGTTCATCTGCTCCTGGGCATGGCGCAGGGCCTGCTCCCGATTGGCGGCGATGTCGCCCTCGACGGCATGGATAAAATAGCCGTCCTCCTCCGGGTCCAGACTGCCGTAGAAGGCCAGGAGCCGTTCGTCGTAGCCCTTGGCATCCTTGCCCGCCTGCAATTCGGCGAACTGCCGGGCGACGGCCTTCTTGCGGGCCAATTCCCGGGCGGCCGAATCGGCCCAGGGGCCGTTGCCCAGCTGCTCCAGGCGGGACAGGGCCTGCTGGGCATCCCCTTCCCGCCAGGCCTTGGCCACTGCCTGATACTGGGCCAGGACATCGGCCGGGGGCAGCTGCCCGCCGGCCGCGAGGGCCCGGACCTTGGCCTGGAAAGGCGGCGTGGCGAAGGGCCCCCGGGCCAGCAGGGCCGCCACCCGGCCGGGGCGCCGGGCCCGCATCTCCGCCTCGATTTCCTGGTAACGGCGCAGGTCTTCGCGGAGGACATCCAGCCCGCCCAGGCGGGGGTACTTTTCGCCGTAGTCCTTGAAGGCCGCTTCCAGAACCTCGGGGCGGTCCCGGTTGAGTTCGGCGGCGATGGTGGTCTTGAGGCGCTCGATGGCCCCCAGGTAGACCGAATCGTCGCTCTGAATCTTACGCAGGTGGCTGAGGGCCTCGGCGTAGAAGTCCTTGAACTCGGGCACGAAGGCGGCGATCCGGTCGAAGGCCCGCTGATGGCCCAGGGCGTCCTCGTCCCAGGGTTTCAGGAGGGCCTGGATGCGCTCCTCGTCGGTGTAGATGCGGATGGGCGCCTCGCCGCCGCCCCGGCTCCCGTAGAACTGTTCCAGATTGCCCAGCCACGCCAGCTCGCCAACCAGGGACCGGGCGTCGGGATTGTGGGCAGCGGCGGAACCCATGCCGGCCAGGGTGGCGGCGGCGCCCTTGAAGTCCTTGGCTTTCAGTTGGGCGATCCACTGGGGAACGTTGGCCTTCAGCAGCGCCTCGGTACCCAGGGCCTTGAGTTCGGCGTTGTCCGGATGCTTGTCCAGGTAGCGGTCGGCAGCGGCCGCCGCCTGGGCATATTGGCCCTCGGCCAGGAGGTCGCGAACCTCTCGTTCGGAGGCGCCCCGGAAATGCAGCGCAATCCCCGCCAGCACCACCAGGGCCAGCGCCCCGCCGGCCCACGAGGCGTAGCGTCGCAGGTTCCCTCGCTCGCCACCGGAGAAAGCTTCCATCAGCTCGGAGGCGAAAATGGCGAGCCGGCCCCGCTTGCGGCCAACGGTCTTACCGGGTTCCTCGGGCGGCTTCCCGGCCTCGTCATTCACTTCGTCCTCCGCCGGCCGGGGCTCATCCACGCAGAAGATGTCCAGGAAGGAATCGGCGGCGGCCACGAAGGTGGTCTTTTCGGTATCCACCGAGGCTTCTCCGCCGCTCTGGAAGGCCACCTTGGTGACCGTCGGGTCCAGGGCCTGTTCCTTCACCAGATGGACCCGATAGACGAAGTGGTGCCCCCCGAAGGCGATCACATCCCCCTCCTCCAGGGGAACCGCATGCTCGTCCAGGCGCCTGCCGGCGACGAAGGTGCCGTTGGTGCTGCCCAGGTCTTCCAGGTAAGGCACCCCGCCCTTGACGAAAATATGGGCGTGGCGCCGGGAGACGTAATTCACCTGGTGGGGATACTCGTCCCGGTAGCGGGCGAAGGCTTCGTCGCTCTTGCTTACCAGGAAGGGGAAGCGGGTGATGGCGATGGGTTCCAGGCCCAGGTCGTCCCGTTCCGGGTTGAGGGTGATGCCCACCAGCCGCCCGGCGGCGGGCTTCTCCCGCCGCGTTCCCAGCTGCACCCGGAAGGACAACTCGCCGCCGAAGGAAACCTCGTCCCCGTCCCTCAGCCGGCTGGGCCGCTCCCGGACGGGGAGGCCGTTCACCGTGGTGCCGTTCTTGCTGCCCAGGTCGGCGACGAACACATGGCCCCGCTCGCAGAAGATGCGGGCATGCCGCCGGGACAGGGCATCGACAATCGCCGGCGGATAGGACGCGAAGGGAGCCTCCGTCCGCCCGATGGCGAACAGGTCGTCGTCGATGGGAATTTCCCCCAGCTCGGGGTGGGAAACCGGCTTCAGCAGGATATGGAAATCCTGGGATGCCGCTCCCGCCGTCTCGGCCGCGGGCGCCTGGTCAGGGGGCATGGGTCGGTTGTTCGTTTGCTTTTTCCTTCGCTTCTTCCTTCTGATCCTCGCTGCGTTCCTTCACATCCACCGCCGGCCAGCCGCCCCCCAGGGCCTTGTAGAGGGTCACCGTGTCCGCCAGGATGAGCTGGTAATTGGCGAGCAGCGCCAGCTGGGCGGCCAGGAGGGAGCGTTCGCTCTCGAACACCTCCAGCTGGGAGACGATGCCCTCCTTCAACTGGGACTGGATGGAGGCGGCCACCGTCTGCAAATGGGCGGTCTGCTGCTCCAGTTCCGTGCGCTGCTTCTTGTGGGCATCCAGGTTCACCAGGGCGTTCTCCACCTCTTCGAACGCGGCCATGACGGCCTGCCGGTACTGGGCCTCGGCCACCTTGGTCTCGGCCTGGGAAGTCTTGATGCGGGCCTTGACCCCCGGGTCGAACATGGGGAGGTTGATGCTGGGCAGGAAGCCGAAGGTGAAGGATTTCAACAGGGAGGACAGGGCAAAGCTGGCCGTCCCGCCCCGGCCGGTGAGGCTGATGGAGGGCAACTGGGCGAGCTTGGCCTGGCCCACCAAGTCGTAGGCCTCCAGCACCCGGTATTCGGCGGCGATGACGTCGGGCCGGCGTTCCAGTAGTTGCGAAGGCAGGCCCACCGGCACCACCGGCAGGCGCACCCGCGCCTGGAGGCTCCCGGCCGGCACCTTGAACTGCCCGGCGGGGATGCCCATGAGGGTGGCGATGGCGTTCTCGTCCAGGTCGCGGAGGCGCTTCAGCTCCAGGAGGTCATTGGTGAGCCGGTTGATTTCCGCCCGCTGGCGCAGCACCTGGGTCTGGGGAATGAGGCCGTTCTGGAACTGGGTCTCGTAGATGGCGAGGATCTGCTTGTTCTTGTCCAGGGTCTTCTGCTGCTGGGCGATCTGCTCGTCGAACTGGAGGATCTGGAAATAGGCGGTGGACAGGTTGGCGACCAGGGCGAGATAACCCGCCCGCCAGTCCGCCTCGCTGGCCCGGTATTCCGCCTTCTGGGCCTGGACGCCCTTCTCCACCTTGCCCCAGACATCCACCTCCCAATTCACCTGGGCGCCGACGTTGAACGACTTGCTGAATTTCTGGCCGGTGCTTTTCTCGAAGCTCGCCCCCGCCCCCAGGTCCACCGTGGGCAGCGCCCCGGCCCGGGCTTCCCCGATCTGGGCCGAGGCGACGCCGATGCGGGCGGCCAGGACCCGGATGTCCGCATTGCCCTGGATGGCCTGGTCGATGAGGCCGTTGAGATAGGGGTCCTCGAAGGTCTTCCACCAGTCGGGGACGATCGTCGCAGCGGCGGAGACGGTCACCGGCCGGGACCAGGCGGGCTTCTCGGGCAGGCTTTGGCGCTCATACACCGGCGGCGTGGTGTCGGCGCAGCCGGCCAGGAGGAGCGTGCCGGCCCAGGCGGCAAGGAAGCGCCCCCCCCTCATGCCGCCGCCCAGCTCCGGGATTCGACGAAGACCTGGAGCAGCCGGGAATCCAGATGTCCCATCCGGCATTCCTCGGCCATCAGGTCGAGGGCCAGTTCGGGGGGCATGGACTTCTTGTAGGGGCGATCCGAGGCGGTGAGGGCGTCGTAGATGTCCGAAATGGTGAGGATGCGGGTCTGCACGCAAATCTGGTCGCCCTTCAGGCCCATGGGATAGCCGGAGCCGTCCAGCTTCTCGTGGTGGCCGTGGGCGATGGCGGGCACCCCCGCCAGGTCCCGGGTCCAGGGGATGAGGATGAGGAAGGAATAGGAATCCACCACATGGGCCTCGATCTGGTGCCGCTCCTCCGGGGTCAGGCAGCCCTTGGCGATGGACAGGGCCGAGAACATGCCTTCGGCCAGCAATGGGGCCGGGTTGCCGTCCGGCTCGGGGTAGGCGTAGCCCAGGACCTCCTTCAATTCGGCCGGGGCTTCGGTCCAGGAGATGGCCGGCTCGTTGGCGTTGCGGATGGCGGCCAGGAAGCGGTCCAGGCGTTCGAATTCGGCGGCCAGTTCCTGCTCGACCCGCTCCTTTTCTGCCCGGAAGGCGGCGATGGAGAAATCCCTTTCGGCGTGGGACTCCGCCAGTTGCCGGTAGGCATGGCGCTCCAGGCAGGCCCGGGCGTACTTGAAGCGCTGCTCCAGGAGGAGCAGGTCGGCGTGATGGAGCTTCTTCTGCTTGCACAGCACATGCTCCCGCACCCCGACCTTGCCGAAATCGTGCAGCAGCGCGGCGTAGCGGATTTCCCGGAGCTGGTCCCGGGTGAAGGTAACGGGCCCCAGGCCGGGGCTGTCCGCCCGGTCCAGGGCCTTGGCCAGGCTCTCGGCGTAGCCGGCGACCCGGAAGGAATGGCCGGCGGTGACCGGGTCACGTTCTTCGATGGCCTGCACCGAGGCCCGGACGAAGCCCTCCAGCAGATGCTCGATGTCCGAATAGAGCTGGAAATTCTTCAGCGCCACCGCCGTCTCGGCACACACCCCAGCCAGGATTTCCAGGTCCTCGCCCTTGAAGGCGTAGGGGTCGGAGGAGGTATCCACTTGGATCATCCCCAGCACTTCCCCCTCCAGGACGAGGGGCACGCACATGACGCTGCGGATGGCCTGGGCCACCACCGAATCCCGCATGCCGAAATGGCGGTCCGCCAGGGTATCCACCGACAGGATGGCCTGCTTCTTGTTCAGCACCTCTTCGATGATGGTGTGGGAAAGCCGGGCCCGGCCCGGGTCCTCCACGGTGCCGTCCCGGCGGCGGGCGGCGACGGGGGTGGGCGCCTCGCCCTCCTTGTCCTGGAGCAGGATGAAGGCCCGCTCGGCCAGGGGAAAGAGGTCGAAGATGAAATTCATGATCTTTTCGATCAGGGTAGCCCGGTCGGTCACCGCTCCCAGGGCGATGCTCACCTGGGCCATGGCGTGGAGCTTCTGGAGGATGAGCTGGAGGTCGGCGGCGCCGGCGGTGGTCGTATCCAGGGCAGCGGAATACTGGGTGGCGTCCACCGCCCGGGTGATGATGGTGGGCTGGCTGTCCCGGGAGGGCACCACCAGGGAATGGAAGATGATCTGGGCGGAGGAAAGGTAGAGCTCGTCGCCGTCCCGCAACGCCTTCCAGATGCCGGGGCTCAAGGGCTCGCCATTGACGAAGGTACCGTTGAAGGAATGCAGGTCCTCGATGAAATAGGTGTCGCCCCGGCGCAGGATGCGGGCGTGGCGCCGGCTGACCGTCTGGTCGGCGACACAGGCGAATTTGTCGGCTTCCAGGGAATCCTGCTGATGCCGGCCGATGACCGCCTCGTCGTGGAGGGGAAACATGGCGGCGGGCGCGGTGCCGTCCCCGAGGATTTCCAGGTAGGCCATTACCGCACCGACCGGCTCGGCACTGGTCATTGTTCTTTCCATATCACCGCCTTCCTCCCGCCACCGGGCGGAGCAAGCCTGATCTTGACCTTTGGCATTGCTCCCCGGGGCGGGTTCCGGCGGGCCGGATTACAGGCGGACGACGCTGTTGCTGGCGGTCTGGGTGGGCTTGACCGTCGAGCTGATGTCGCCGGCAAAAGCCACGTTGTTGCCGTTGGCGTTGAAGACCTGCTGGCTCTGGCCGATGGACTGGTCCACCTTCATGGAGTTGTCGTGGGAGGAGAGGTCCCACAGGTCCAGGCGGTAGTAGGACGGGCCGGCCTTGTAGCCGCCTTGCACGGCGGCCATGGCCTTGGCGTCGAGGGCTTCGGTGCGGGGCAGGTCTTTGATGGTCAGGGTTTTCATTGCAGTGACTCCTAGTCAGGGTTGGGGTTGGTTGAATCGAGCTTTCGTTGGGCTCGACAGACCTATTGCAGGGGGTGTGCCAGGCTGGGCCAGCAAGCCGATGAAAAATCGCAACTCGTTGAAAACGCGAAACTATTTCCAACACAATCCCAGCCACCCCGATCCCGGGCGATGCTTGCCCGCCGGACCGGCTGGCGCCCGCGACCAAACACTTTCTGTCTCTGTGTTCGCCCCGGCCCAACAGTGCCGTGCCCCGCCCCCATCCCGCCGGCCCGGCAAGGGAACTGACCCGGATAAGCCCGCGTCGTAGCCGTGTAATGAACACGCCCGCCCAACCCCTCCACGACCCGGAATCCGCCCCCGATTCGGCCGGACGGGGATGGCGTTGCGTGGGCTGAAGCCGGGGTCGTATGGCCAACCTCGCCAACACCATCCGCACTTTCCACAGCGGCGCCCTCTCCCCCAACGAGTTCCTGGCCCAGGTGGATCGGGTGCTGGCCAGCGACAAGGCCAATCCCGCCCATCTCCTGGAAGTCCTCAAGGAGGAACACACCAATTTTCCCCTGCCCCCCGAGGTCTATGCCGAGGTGCAGAAGCGCATCCGGCACCGGGAAAAGCCCCCGGCCCGCCCGGACGACGACGAGACCCGGGTGCAGATCACCCCCGCCCAACGTCCCCCGCCCCAAGGCCACCCTCCGCCGACCGCCATCCGGGATCAGCCCGGAGGCGATCCGGAACGGATCAAGGGGGTAGGCGACACCCTGAACGGTCGCTTCGTTCTGGAGGAGTGCCTGGGTTTCGGCGGTATGGGCATGGTGTACAAGGCCCTGGACCTCAGGAAGCTGGAAGCCTCGGACCGCAATCCCTATATCGCCATCAAGGTGCTGAACGTCCAGTTCCGGGGCCATCCCAAGTCCCTGATCGCCCTGCAACGGGAGGCCAAGAAAGCCCAGCGGCTGGCCCACCCCAATATCGTCACAGTGTACGACTTCGACCGGGACGGCTCCATGGTCTATCTCACCATGGAGTACCTGACCGGCCGGCCCCTGAGCCAGCTGCTGCGCGCCCCCAATTTCAAGGGCCTGCCGGTGCCCGAGGCCATCCGCATCGTCACCGGCATCGCCAAGGCCCTGGCCTACGCCCACGAGCGGGGCTTCGTCCATTGCGACTTGAAGCCCGCCAATGTCTTCGTCACCGACCAAGGCGAGGTCAAGGTCATCGACTTCGGCATCGCCCGGGTCTTCCAGAAGCCCGAGCAGGACACCGAGGCCACGGTCTTCGACCCGGGCAGCCTGGGCGGCCTCACCCCCGCCTACGCCAGCCCGGAGATGATCGAGCACCTGGAGCCGGACCCCCGGGACGACATCTACGCCCTGGCCTGTATTACCTACGAACTCCTCACCGGACGACATCCCTTTGACCGGGTGCCGGCCACCCAGGCCCGCAGCGCCAACATGAGGCCGGCCCGGCCCAAAGGCCTGGGGATGCGGCAATGGCGGGCCCTGCGCGCGGCCCTCTGTTTCGACCGCAAGGAACGCACCCCGACGGTGAACCGCTTCCTCCAGGAACTGACCGGGGAAGGCCGGGCCATGACTTACGTGGCCCTGATGGCTTCCAGCCTGGTGATCGCCGGGGTGTTCTCGGCCATGCTCATCTATTTCTGGAATTTCCGCACCGGCCACGAGGCGGCGGGGGAAGCCGTCGTCCCGCCCCCGGCGGCGGAGGCCCCCAGGCCACCCGAAACGCCCGCCGTGCAGGCGCCACCGCCCACCCCGACCCTGGCCGCCATCACGCCGGTCCTCGCCCAGGTGCCCTGCTCCGCCCTGGCGCCCTCGCTAAAGGGCGATGCCCTGGAGGTGCAGGGCTACCTGCCCAAACATTTCAGTGCCTCCCGCCTCAAGGGCATGCTCCAGGAGATTCCGGGGCTGAAGTCGGTGAAGGTGGATGCCGAGACGGTGCGGGACGACCAATGCAACGTCATCGAGGCCTTCGCCCCCTACTGGGCCGCCAATCGCCAG
>DASRUX010000244.1:0-4697 GCA_035655235.1 Rhodocyclaceae bacterium
CAGCACGGCGAGGACCGGGCGATCCAGGCGGCCGGCCTCCTTTTCCAGGAGGAGGTGGGCCAGGGCCTGGGCGGTCTTGCCAAGGCCCATGTCGTCGGCCAGGATGCCGGAGAGGTTGTGTTCCCGCAGGAATTGCAGCCAGGCCAGGCCCTCCCGCTGGTAAGGGCGCAGCTCCAGGGTGAAGCCGGCGGGCGGGTCGATGGGGCTGATTCCCTGGGCCTCACGCAGGCGCTCGGCCAGGGCCATGACCGAGGCGTCGCCCCGGAACTGCCAGCGGCTCCTGTCCTCCAGGATTTCCAGGCGGGTGGCGTCGAAGGCGTTGAGGCGCAGGGGCCCGTCCCGGTAGCCGTCGAACAGGTCCAGCAGGGTGCGGGCCAGGGGCTTGACCCGGCCGGCCTCCACCCGCACCCGGTAGCCTTCCGGCGTTTGCAGGGTGATGAGGCGCTCGTCCGGGATGTCGTCCAGGCGGCCGGCGTCCAGCCAGTCCGAATTGGTGCGGAAGAGGTGGGCCAGCATGGGGGCGAGGGGCACCCGCTGGCCTTCGATGACCACCCCCATGTCCAGGTCGAACCAGCCGTTGTCGTTGGGGCGCAGGTCGGCTTCCCAGCCGTCCACATCCAGGTAGTGGTGGCGGAAATGCTTGGGGAAGCGCACTTCCCAGCCGGCATCCCGCAGGCGGGCGATGCCGTATTCCATGAAATCCGGCCAGGCGTCGGCGGCGGGGAAGCTGTAGAGGGCGCCCTCGGGCTTTTCCCAGGCGTAAAAGCGGTTGAGGTCCACCCGCTTGAAGCCGGCGGCGGCCAGTTGCCCGAGCCAGCGCTTCTCGTCCTCTTCCTGCCGGTGCAGGCGGACCAGTTCGCCGTCGGCTTTGCGCAGGAATTCCGGGCCGCGGCCCTCGGGGATGTCGAATTCGTCGTAGCGGAAGCTGACCTTGGCGAAGTCGAATTCCAGGCTGCCGTAGGAGGCCGGATAGCCCTCCCAGGATTCCATGCCGTCGCTCTCGAAGGAGCCCAGTTCCAGGATGGGGCGGGGCGGCTCGTCGATGATCCGCAGGCTGTCCTGGTTGGCGCTGGGGGGCGGCAGGTCCGGGGCGACCTCGGCAAGGACGCCGGACACCAGGCTGGCCTCCTGGGGGGACAAGGGCGGCAGGGCGAAGAGCCGGGCCAGCACCGCCGGGTTGCCGGCACCGGTGACAGGACCGGCCTCGCCCTTTTCCAGGTCGATGTACCAGGGCTGCTCCAGGACGGCGATCTTGTCGGCCCAGGGGCTGGTGGACAGGACGGGGAGGATGCGCCCGGCCGAATCCGGCTCCCAATCCACCCGGCCGGGCCGGGGTTCGCCGGCGGCCAGCAGGCTGTACCAGGGTTCGCCCAGATGCAGCCGGCCGGTGGGCAGCAGGGCTTCGATCACCTGCTGGGCCTTGTGGCCTTCCAGCTGCCAGTAGAAGCCGCCGTAACCGTCGTAGCCCCGCTTCAGCCCGTGGATGAGGCGGAGCAGCGGCAGGTCGTCCTCGCTGACGAACTGGGGCGGCGACACCAGGGCCTTCTCGATGCTGTGCCAGTTCTCGCCGTTGTTGGCCTCCCGGCCCTTCACCAGGAATAGGCGCCAGTGCTTGCCGAAGCGGCCCGGGTCCAGGAGGTAGAGGAGCCGCATGTTGGTCTGGCGGGGCTTCTTGGCCTTCTCCACCGCCGTCGCCAGGCTCTTCAGGTCGGCGATCCAGGATAGGACGCCGGGGTTGATGTAGTCCTGGTCGTCCCGCATTTCCAGGGATTTCAGTAGGGCGGCGGCCACATGCTTGCAGTTGTTGCGTACCGGGCAGGTGCAGGTGTTGTGGAGCAGGTTGCCGTCCGGCAGTTGCAGGAGCCGCACCTGGACCCGATAGGGCTGGCGGGCGGTCCCCTGGACCCGGGCGCTCAGGGTGTCCCGGCGCAGGTCCAGGTCGCTGACTCTGTCCAGGTAGCCTTGGGCCTTGTCGATTTCCGCCTTGTCCAGCCAGCGGCTGATGTCCGCGGCGCTGATGGCGTCCAGGGTGAGGCTGTTGGGCATGGGATCAGGCAATCTGGAGAACCACCAGGACGGCCAGCAGGATGACGACCAGTACCAGCCCGTGGTTCATCCGCCGCTGCTCCCGAACCAGCTGGGCCAGGACGGGGGCGATGTCGGTCGGGGTCGGGCGGGCCAGCCGTTGGTGCACCAGCCGGGGCAGCTGGGGCAGGGTGCGGGCCAGGTAGGGCGCCTCCTGCTTCAGTGCCCGCACCAGGCCGCGCCAACCGATCTGCTCGCTCATCCAGCGCTCCAGGAAGGGCTTGGCGGTGCGCCACAGGTCGAGGTCGGGGTCGAGCTGGCGGCCCAGGCCCTCGATATTGAGCAGGGTCTTCTGGAGCATGACCAGCTGGGGCTGGATTTCGACGTTGAAGCGGCGGGAGGTCTGGAACAGGCGCAGCAGTACCCGGCCGAAGGAGATTTCCTTGAGCGGCCGGTCGAAAATGGGCTCACATACCGCCCGGATGGCGGCCTCAAACTCGTCCACCCGGGTGTCGGCCGGCGCCCAGCCCGACTCGATGTGGGCCTCCGCCACCCGTTTGTAGTCCCGGCGGAAGAAGGCCAGGAAGTTCTGGGCCAGGTAGTTCTTGTCCAGGTCGGTGAGGGTGCCGACGATGCCGAAGTCGAGGGCGATGTAGCGGCCGTCGGCATGGACGAAGATGTTGCCCGGGTGCATGTCGGCGTGGAAAAAGCCGTCCCGGAAGACCTGGGTGAAGAATATTTCCACCCCGGCCTCCGACAGCTTCTTGAGGTCGATGCCCTGTTCCCGCAGGGTTTCAAGCTGGGAAATGGGGGTGCCGTGCATGCGCTCCATGACCATGACGGTGGAGGTGCACCAGTCCCAATAGACCTCGGGAACGATGAGCAGGTCGGAGGCGGCGAAATTGCGCCGCAGCTGGGAGGCGTTGGCGGCCTCCCGCATGAGGTCCAGTTCGTCCCGTAGGTACTTGGCGAATTCCGCCACCACTTCCCGGGGCTTGAGGCGCTTGCCGTCGGCCCACAGGTTCTCCAGGAGCATGGCGAAGTTGTCCATCAGAGCCAGGTCGTGCTCGATGACGGACCGCATATTGGGCCGCAGGATCTTGACCGCCACCTCGTGGCCGCCGTCCTCTTCCCGCAGCCGGGCGAAATGGACCTGGGCAATGGAGGCGGAGGCCACCGGCACCGGATCGAATTCGGCGAACACCTCGCTGGCGGGGCGGCCATAGGCCTTTTCGATCTCGGCCAGGGCCAGCTGGGAATCGAAGGGGGGTACCCGGTCCTGGAGCTTGGCCAGTTCGTTGGCGATGTCCGGCGGCATCAGGTCCCGCCGGGTGGAGAGCACCTGGCCGAACTTGACGAAGATGGGCCCCAGCGCCTCCAGGGCCAGCCGCAGCCGCACCGCCCGGGGTGCGGACAGGTCGCGCCAGAACTGGAGGGCGTTCGCCAGGCGGACCAGGCGCCCGGAGGGCTCGTGTTCCAGCACCATCTCGTCCAGGCCGTAACGGCTGGCGACAGAAGCGATCTTCAGGAGACGGAATAGGCGCACGGCGGAAGGACCGAAGGAAAACAGGCAAGTCTACGCACAAACTCCCGTTTGGCAAAGCAGCGGGACGGTACAATCGGCCTCGTTCCAGCATTTAAATTCGGGATGGGAATGAGCGAGACAAGTGCCCTGGTCATCGGCCACATTACGGTGAAAGACGAAGGCAAGTGGGCGGAGTACCGCAGCCAAGTGCCCGCCACCCTGGCTCCCTGGGGCGCCGAACTGGTCTTCCGGGGCAAGCGCTTCGAGGTTTTCGGCGGCGACCACGGCCATGCGGATACTGTGGTGATCCGCTTCCCCAGCGTCGAGGCTGCCCGGGGCTGGTTCCATTCCCCCGCCTACCAGGCCCTCATTCCCCTGCGCCAGCAGGCGGCGGAGGTGGTGTTGGTGGGCTTCGAGCCCCAATTTCACGGCTTGACCGGCGGCGGGCCAGGACCCGCAGCCCATGCCGTATAATCGAGCTTTTGCTTTTTCGCCAAAAATCAATGGCCCAAGACGTCAAATCCCTGCTGGAAGCCCTTCTCAAGCAAGCTCTGGCCAGTGTCGCGCCCGCCGCGGCCGACACCCCCATCCTCCTCGAACGCCCCCGGGACGCTTCCCACGGCGACTTCGCCACCAACCTCGCCATGCAGCTTGCCCGGGCCCTGAAGAAGAGCCCCCGGGACATCGCCCAGCAGCTCCTGGCCGAACTGCCGGCCTCCCCGCTGGTGGTCAAGACCGAGATCGCCGGCGCCGGCTTCATCAACTTCACCCTGGACCCGGCCGCCAAGGTCGCCGTGGTCAAGTCCGTGCTGGAATCCGGCGAAGGCTTCGGCCGCTCCGCCCTGGGCGGCAAGCAGAAAATCCAGGTGGAATTCGTTTCCGCCAACCCCACCGGCCCGCTCCACGTCGGCCACGGCCGGGGCGCCGCCTATGGCGCCAGCCTCTCCAGCCTGCTGTCCTTCGCCGGCTGGGATGTGACCCGGGAATACTATGTGAACGACGCCGGCCGGCAGATGGACATCCTGGCGGTGTCCACCTGGATGCGCTACCTCGACCTCCACGGCGTGGCCGTCCCCTTCCCGCCCAACTGCTACCAGGGCGATTACGTCCGGGACATGGCCAAGCAGATGCGGGTCGCCCACGGCGA
>DASRUX010000245.1:0-5673 GCA_035655235.1 Rhodocyclaceae bacterium
ACAAAATGCGCTGCGAATTGCGGAAAACCCTTACTCCCCGGCAACCGTCATCCGGTTCACCAGAATGGAACCGGTCTGCTTGGAACCCCGCGCCAGCACGTCGCGGCCCACGGCCACGATGCCGGCGAACATGTCCTTGAGGTTGCCGGCGATGGTGATCTCCTCGACGGGATGGACGATCTCGCCGTTCTCCACCCAGTAGCCGGCGGCGCCCCGGGAATAATCCCCAGTCACGTAATTGACCCCCTGGCCGAGCAGTTCGGTCACCAGCAGGCCGCGGTTCATGAGCTTCAAGAGGCCGGCGAAGTCGTGCTCCCCCGGCTCGATGACCAGGTTGTGGCTGCCGCCGGCGTTGCCCGTGGTCTGCATGCCCAGCTTGCGGGCGGTGTAGACGTTGAGGAAGTAGCCCTGGAGCACGCCGCCGTCGATGACGTTGCGGTCCCGGGTGGCGACGCCGTCGTTGTCGAAGGCGGAGCTGCCCAGGCCCTTGGGGATGCGCGGCAGCTCGGCGAGGCGGACGAAGTCCGGGAAAATCTGCTTGCCCAGATGGTCGACCAGGAAGGACGCCTTGCGATACAGGGCGCCGCCGCTGGCCGCATGGACGAAGCTGCCCAAGAGGGCCGCCGCCAGGGGCGCTTCGAACAGCACCGGCACCTCGGCGGTCTTCACCTTGCGGCCATTGAGACGAGCGATGGCGCGTTGGGCGGCCGTGGCGCCGATGCCCTCGGGGCCGTCCAGCTCCGCCGCGTCCCGTTTGGTGGAATACCAGTCGTCCCGCTGCATGGCGTCCTGCTCGCCGGCGATGACGGAGCAGGCGATGTAATGGCGGGAGGTCGGGTAGCCGCCCATGAAGCCCAGGCTGTTGGCCGCCACGAACTGGGCCTCCTGGGTGGAGACGGAAGCCCCTTCGGAATTGGTCACCAGGGGACTCACATCGAAGGCCGCCTGCTCACAGCGGCGGGCGGTCTCGATGGCCGTTTCCACCGAGAGTTCCCAGGGGTGGTAGAGGTCCAGGTTGGGGCAGTCGGTGGCCAGCAACTCCCTGTCCGGCAGGCCGGCGCAGTCGTCTTCGGCGGTGAAGCGGGCGATATTCAGGGCCGCTTCCACGGTGTCCTGGAGGGCCTTCTTGGAGAAATCGGAGGTGCTGGCGTAACCCTTCCTCTGCCCCGAGTAGATGGTGATGCCGATGCCCTTGTCCCGGTTGTACTCGATGGTTTCCACTTCGCCGCAGCGCACCCCCACCGACTGCCCGAAGCCTTCCGAGACATCGACCTCGCAGGCCGTGGCGCCCTTGGCTTTGGCGTGGTCGAGAACATCCTGGGCCAGTTGCTGCAGGGTGGCGAAGGGATAGGAAAAACGGGAACTATCTGGCATGTAGGCGGCGTCCTAGGTGGAAAGCGCTGAAGTTAAAGCGTTATGATAGCAGCCCCCCGGAAGCCCCCCATCATGCACGACGAAGAATTCAACGAAGCCGAACAGCGCCCATCCAAGACCCGCCGCAAGGAGGAAATGCACGAATTGCAGGACCTGGGCGCCGCCCTGGTGGAGCTTTCCCCCGGGCAATTGAAGCGTATCGACCTGCCGGAAGACATCCTGGCCGCGGTTCGGGACTGGCAGCGTTTCACCAAGCACGAAGCCCGGCGCCGCCAGCTCCAGTACATCGGGAAACTGATGCGCACCGCCGACCCCGAGCCCATCCGGGCCGGCCTCGCCCTGCTCCGCGGGGAATCGGCTGAGGAAAACGCCAAGCTCCACCGCCGGGAACGCCTGCGGGCCCGTTTCCTGGAGGACGAGAAGGTCATCTCCGAAATCGCCGACGCCTGGCCCCATGCCGACCTCACCCAACTGCGCCAGCTGCGGCGCAATGCCCTCAAGGAACAGGAAGCGGGCAAGCCGCCCAAGAGCTTCCGGCAGATTTTCCAGGTGCTGAAGGAGCTGGAGGAACAGGCGCATGACTCCGAATGACGGGTTGTTGATCGGGCTGGTTTCCATCAGCGACCGGGCCTCCGCCGGCGTCTACGAGGACAAGGGCATCCCCGCCCTGCAGGAATGGTTCGGCGCGGCCCTCGCCTCGCCGTGGCGCATGGAAACCCGGCTCATTCCGGACGACCAGGCGACCATCGAGGTGACGCTGGTCGAACTCGTGGACACCGTGGGCTGCCATCTGGTTCTGACCACCGGCGGCACCGGCCCCGCCCCCCGGGACGTGACGCCGGAGGCCACCCTGGCCGTGGCGGACAAGGTGATGCCCGGCTTCGGCGAGGAAATGCGGCGCATCAGCCTCAACTTCGTGCCCACCGCCATCCTCTCCCGCCAGGTAGGCGTCATCCGTAAGCAGGCCTTGATCCTCAACCTGCCGGGCCAGCCCAAGGCCATCAAGGAAACCCTGGAAGGGGTGCGGAACGCCGACGGCCAGGTGGTGCACACCGGCATCTTCGCCGCCGTGCCCTATTGCCTGGACCTGATCGGCGGCCCCTACGTCGAAACCGTCGATGCCGTGATCAAGGCCTTCCGGCCCAAGTCGGCCGTCCGGCCGAAGTAATCACTCGGCAACCAGCGCCCGGTAGCGCGCCACCTCGTAGTCGGCGGAGCGTTCCAGCAGGACCACCGGCGTCAGCAGGACGCGCTTGCCGTCCTGGTCGAATTCCAGGCTTTCCCGGGAATCGAAAGAGGCGGGGGGCAGAACGAAGCGCATTTCCCCGGACTCATTCCCCTCCTGAATCTGCAGGCACGCCAGGCTGCTGCCGACCACCTGGCCGGCGGCGTTGCGAGGCTTGAGCTGGACGGGGGCCACCTGCTTGGCCAGGGACTCCACCCCGACCCGCATTTCTCCGTCGCCGTCCCGGTAGCAACGGCGGACGATGCCCAGCAGCCAGTTCTCGCCGCCTTCCGGCTGGAGGGCCAGGAGGGCGCCGATCTTGAGCCACTCCGGCAGCGGGCCTTTCACCGCCGTCCCGAAGCCGCCCAGGCTGACATCCTCCACCACCCAGCTTTCCATCCGCAGCTCCGTCGCCCCCTGGGCGAAGACGGCCAGGGCATGGGCCAAGCCGCCCACCACCGCCATGCGGTGCTTGACCGGATGGCGGCGATGCTGCCGCTGCGGGGGAACGGGCGCCAGGAGGGAGCCCAGGTGCCGGATCACCGGCAGCAGCACCCGGGCCGAATACTGGCCGCCCAGGTTGATTTCCTTGGGCAGGTCGTGGCCCGCCGCCATGGTCTTGGTCAGGGACTCCAGCTGGGCATGGGCGGCACCGGGCTGGAAGAAGCGCAAGGTGGGCGCCAGCTCCTTGGGCATGCGGGCCAGGCGCATAGGCGGCTGCCCGGAGGCGAGGTCCACCCAATAGACGCTATCGGGCCGGCCTTCGGGGCCGAAGACAAAATCGGGCAGGTAATGGGCGATCAGCCTCTCCGCCAGCTCCATTTCCAGGGGCAACAGGGAGTCCATGGAAGAAGCCTGGAAAACCAGGACCTTGAGGTATTCCTGCACCACGGTGGTGGGCCCGCCGAACTGGGCGTAGAGCTGGACCGGACGGTTCGCCTGTCCGACCTCCTCGGCCACCCGGAGGGCATAGCCCAACCGGCCCCACAGGGCGGGAGAGGCGGAGGCGTAGTGGAAGCAATCCCACTTGTAGCAGACACCCAGGGCGGCGATAAGGCGGCCGCACAGCAGGGGCAGGGAGGCCTTGAAGCTGTCGGAAAGCTTGCCCTTGGCCGCCGCCTTCAGGCACAGCTCATAGGACCAGGCCAGGCGGCTCCACAGGCTGCGGACGATGGTCCACAGGCGGTTTTCCTCGGCCCGGGACATGCGGGTCGCCTGGAGATAGTCGCGGCCAAGGCGGCGCAGATGGGGCTGGGCGGCGTCATCGAGCTGGGTGACTATCTGGAGCAGCAGGTCTGGCGGGAAATCGGCGGCGTTTTCCAGGGATTCCAGCCAGCCGGAAACCTCGTCGAGGGTCTTGAAGGCATTGCCGACGGGCAATTCGGCAATGATGCGGCGCAGTTCCTTGGCGTCGGCCAGCGGATGGTCGATCTTGGGCCCCAGCAGCCCCCCCAAAGCCCCGATTTTGCCCAACATGCACCAGCTCCTCGATGTATTTCTAATGGTCGGGGCAGTTTATACCAACGGACTGCATATTTCACGGCAGCCGGGTGTTTGCCTCCAGCCAGTCCCGCAGGAAAGCGACTCCCCAGGCGACGCCGAAGCCGGTCTGGTCCGACGCGATAGCCCCCAGCCCCCCCTCGCAACTGGCCGCCGCCAAGTCCATATGCACCCAAGGCTGCTCGCCGACGAAGCGTTTGAGGAACAGGGCCGCCAGGATGTGGTCCGCCTCTCCGTCCAGGGTGCATTGCTTGATGTCGGCCAGGTCGCTGTCCAGGGCTTCCTCGTAATCCTCGTCCATGGGGAAGACGCAGACCCGTTCGCCGCTCTCCACCCCGGCGGCCACCGCCTGCCTTCCAAGTTCGTCCGAGGTCGCGAAAACGCCGGAATAGCGCGTACCTAAAGCTTCCAGCATGCTGCCGGTGAGGGTGGCGAAATCGACGATCAGGGCCGGCTTTTCCTTGGCCGCCAGATGAAGGGTATCGGCCAGCACCATGCGGCCTTCCGCGTCGGTATGGACCACCTCGATGGTGCTGCCGTCCAGGGCGTTCACCACATCCCCCTGCCGGTAGGCCTGGGGAGAAATCTCGTTCCTGGCCAGGGCCAGCCAAGCGTCCATCCGCACCGGCAGTTGCAGGCGGGTGGCGGCCACCAGGATGGCCAGGGCCACTGCCGAGCCGGCCATGTCCTCGTGCATGCCGGCCATGTACTTGGCGGGCTTCAGGTTGTGGCCGCCGGTATCGAAGCAGATGCCCTTGCCGACCACAGCGATGGCGGTTTCGGTGGCCGCGGCGGGCTCATAGGTGAGCCGCACGATGGCAGCATCCCCGACGGCGCTGCCCTGGGCCACCGCCAGGAAGGCGCCGGCCCCCAGGCTGCGCAACCGCTCCTGGTCGAATTCCTCGATACGCCAGCCCAGGTCTGACGAGAGATCCTTGAGGCGTGCCCGGTAGGCGGCGGGGGTCAGGGCGTTGGGCGGCAGGGCCGTCAGCATGCGGGCCAGCAGGTTGGCTTCGGCCAGGATGCTGGCTTCCGGCGCGACGGTCTCGCTGCCCCAGATGTTCAGGGCCTGGAGGGGCTTGGGGGCGTCTTCCTGCTTCAGGGTCGGCATGGGCGTCCCGTTGGCCAGCCCCACATAGGCTGCCAGGGCCGCCGCCCCGTTGCGGAATGCCTCGTCCCCCACCACCAGGACATCGATGCTTTCCGGCTCCTCCTCCAACAGGATTTCGAAGGCTTCCCGCACCTGGGTGAGTTGCTGGAAGCGGGATTTTTTCCCGTCCACCATCGTCCAAACCCGCAGGCCGCCCTGGGATGCATTGGCCGAGACGGCATCGGACTTGAGCTTCTCCACCTTCTTGTCCCGCCGGGCGAGAGCCGCCAGGAGGAGCTTGGGCTCCGGACAATCGTCCGGCAGTTGGTCGGCGGCCGGCATCAGGACCAGGACATGATTCAATTTGGCCAAACGGGTGGCGGCCGGCAATTTGGGGAAGGTTGTCAGGGAAGCCAGCATATAATTTCTGTTTCGTTTTGGTCTTGCATTATAGGTCCATGCAACCTTACCTCGATCTCATGGG
>DASRUX010000246.1:0-2658 GCA_035655235.1 Rhodocyclaceae bacterium
TATCGACACCGACATCCGCCTGGCCATGACCGGCGCCATCCGCCGCTACTTCGCCGAGAACCCCTCCAAGTTCGACCCCCGCGACTACCTGAAGCCCGCCCGGGAAGCCGCCAAGAAGATCTGCCTGGCCCGCTACGAAGCCTTCGGCTGCGCCGGCCGCGCCAGCCAGATCAAGCCCATGTCCCTGGAGAAGATGGCTGATCGCTATGCCAAGGGCGAGCTGAACCAGATCGTGAAATAAGGCGGCTTTCGCAAGAAAGGCCGCCTCACTCACCAAGAATAGCGGAGATCGCCCCCAGGGCGACTCCGCTATTTCTTTGGTGAAGCTTTTCCGCCTTTGCTTGGAAAAGCCTTTGGGGTGGGCCAGGGCCGATTACCAAGGCATAATCCCCCCCAAAACCCGCTGAACGCGGGTTTGCGTTTTCAGGCAGACTCGCAGACGACAAACAAAGGGGGCTCACCATGCTAGGAGAAGGAGCGATTCCACCGTCCGTCGGCGGCGGCCTCACCCTGGATGTGCAACGACTGCTCCAGGACTATGGCGAACGCCTGGTCACCCGCCTGCGCCAGTCCCCTCCCACTACCCCCGAAGCCCTGGATAAGGCCCTGCGGGGACTGGAAGCGGAATACGCGGTCGAACTGGAGCGCAGCGAGGACCGGGGGGTGCGCGCCTCCACCGAAGAATTCAACGTCTGGATGGCCAAGCTGTTCACCGCGGTGGAAACCGGCTGTTCCCAGCAAGCACTGGTCGACGAGTACCTGGACGACCTGGACCGCCTTATCCACGCCGGCAAGTCCGACGCCCTCTTCGCCCTGGTCATCGAACAGGTCACCGATGGCCGCGTTCCCATTGGCTATCGTCTTGCTTCCCGGGTCGGCCGCATCCACCCCGAACACTGGCGCAATTTTTCCCGCCAGATCGCAGAGCGCCGGCACAGCGGCTTTCTCGACGCCCTGTTTGCCCAGGAGGAATCCCTCCCCCTGCTCCTGGCCGATTGGGTCCCCGGCTACGATGGCGTATTCGACAGTTTTGCCCGCGCCATCCTGATCCTGCCCCACGGGGCCGGACTCTCCGACCGCTACTGGTTGACGGCGGTAAGCCTTATCGCCAAGGCCGACGACGAACCGCGGCGCATCGTCTTCCTCGCCTACCGCAATATCGGTTCCCGCCTGGTCCCCAACCCCGGCAAGGGCGCCCGCCTGGAAACTCGGGTCCTCGACGTATTGCGCATCGCCTACGGCCAGATCGACCGCCAGATTGCCACAGCCGCCCAGGACGTGGCCGAGGAGAAGGAAAACCTGGTCAAGACCCTCCTGCCCAGCATCTACGCCCACGATTTCATGTCCCCGGTGGGCAATATCCAGGACTGGACACTGCTCGCCCAACGCCATTGCCGGGAACTGGCGGAAATCCTCCTGGAACGGCCGGAAGAAACAGAACTCAAGACGGCCGCCCTGGAAACCTTGAAGGCGCTGGCGGAAGTCAGCCGCGAAATCACCCGCCTCCACGATTATCTGCACAGCTACGCCGGCCTCGATCTGAAGACCACCGCCCCCTGGCCCCTGGAAGACGGCGTCCACATGGCCCTGACCCTGGTCCATAGCCGCGCCCAGGCGGAACAGGTGGCTTTGCGCTTCGAGAAGCAGGGCCGCCGGCGCCTGGCCGTGCTGGCGGAGCGCAGCCTAGTGGTGGTGGTGCTGGTCAACCTCATCCACAACGCCATCAACATCATGGCCCTCAATGCCACCACCGAGAGGCGGCGGGCCACCCAGCAAAGACGAATCCTGGTGCGCCTCGCTCCCCTTGAAACTGGAGGACGCGAATTCGCCAGGCTCATCGTCGCCAACACCGATACCGACATCGCCGAGGAAAACCGGGAGCGCATCTTTCGCAAGGGATTTTCCACCCGGGGCCTGGCCGGCGGCGGACGGGGCCTGCACCTGTGCCGGCAGGTCTGCGCCTACCTGGGGGGGCGGATCAGCCTGATGACCGCCGAAGAACGCAGCCAGGAAGGTTTGCCTTCCGGCTATCGGGTCGCCTTCGCCGTGCGCCTGCCCCTGGCAGAGCCACGACATTCAGAACAAATAGGTATGAATCCATGAGCAGCCAGGACATCGACAACGAGTTGCGACGGGCCCTGGGCGACCTCGGCCAAGCCACGACCGGCCTGCAAGCCGCGGCCCGCCGGACCGTTACCGTCCGCCAAGCCCGACAGGCAACGACAAGCGGCCAACAATCCGACCGGGGACTACGCATGCTGTTGGTGGATGACGACCCCGCCTTCTGCGACGCCATGGCCAAAGCCGCCGCCGAATTGACCACCGACGGCCAGGTATTCTCCGTGACCATCCTGAAGCCCGAGAGGGCGGAGCAGGTTGTCGAAGCCGTCGCAAAAGCTCGGGAATCCGGACAAGGCTTCGACCTCCTCTTGCTGGACTACCAGCTCATCGGCGACAGCCTCACCGCCACCCATGTCCTGGAAGCCCTCAACGCCTGTCCCGACGCCCATGTGCGCTACCTGCCCCGCCTGACCATCACGGCCCAGGAAACCAACCACAGCCTGCCCGACCTGCTGCTGGGCATGGGGGCCGACGGCATCCACCTCTACAAGGGCGGCGGCGTCGACACCATTCCCACGGAAAAGGACCGTACCCGCC
>DASRUX010000247.1:0-23659 GCA_035655235.1 Rhodocyclaceae bacterium
TCAGCCTTGATCAAGGTCGTGTAAACCTTCATGCCACGCGAGTAGACCTCTTCCGGGAAGCGTTCGGCGGCAATCTGGCGCGCCATTTCGGCGACATATTCGGCGTGGACTGCGTAGCCGGATAATTCTCGTTTGACAACCAAGGGCTCCTTGATCGCTGCGGCATATTGAGTATCAGTGATGTAGCCCAGTTCGTGCATGCGCCGCAGCACATACTGTTGCCGGAGCTTGGCTCGATTCGGGTTGACTACCGGGTTGTAGGCCGATGGTGCCTTCGGCAGGCCTGCCAGCATGGCGGCCTCGGCGATGGATATCTCCTTGAGCGGCTTGCCGAAATAAATCTGGGCAGCAGCGGCAAAACCGTAGGCGCGCTGGCCGAGAAAAATCTGGTTGATATAGAGCTCGAGAATCTGGTCCTTGGAAAGATTGTTCTCGATCTTGAAGGACAGCAGCACCTCGTACAGCTTGCGGGTGTAGGTCTTCTCCCCGGACAGGAAGAAATTACGGGCGACCTGCTGGGTAATGGTCGATGCACCCTGCTTCTTGCCGCCCCCTACCAGGTTCACGACGGCGGCGCGCATGATCCCCAGGGTATCGACGCCGCCATGCTGGTAGAAGCGTTCGTCCTCAGCGGCGAGGATGGCTTGCTTCATGACCGCAGGAACGTCATTGATGGCGACGACGGCGCGGCGCTCTTCGCCGAATTCGCCGATGAGGTGGCCGTCGGCGGTATAGACGCGCAGGGGAATCTTGGGACGATAATCCGTCAGTACTTCAAGAGACGGCAGCTTGGGATAGGTGAGCGCCAGAACGATCAGGGCCAGGGCGATTCCGATGGCTGCAAGGCCGGCGATGACCAGGAGGGGGTAGGCGATGAGGCGCAGTGCCAGGCGGGGAGTAGACAAGACGCAGTAGGCAGAGTGATGTTGCGGCGATTATACGCCCAACCCTTTTCCGGCTGAAAAATCGCTTTACACACCGGGGTGTTGTTGCTAGCATCTGAAGTGAATTATTGATTTTTTGCCTAACATCGCATTTTAAAAGGCTTTTTCGGGGGTCAGGTGGGTTTCGATCTATCGATATTCAATCCCAAGGCGCGCCCTTTGATTGGGCTCGACATCAGTTCCTCCGCTGTGAAGATGGTGGAACTGGTGGTCAATGGAAAGGATGGCTACCGCGTCGAGCGCTATACCATCGAGGTTCTGCCCAAAGATGCGGTGTCCGACGGCAATATCACGAACCTGGAAGCCGTTGTCGATTGCGTCAAGCGGGCGTGGAAAAGGATGGCGACTTCCACGCGCAATGTCGCGATGGCTTTGCCGGCTTCGGCGGTTATCACCAAGAAGGTCATCATGCCTTCCGGGCTTCGCGAGGACGAGTTGGAAGTCCAGGTCGAATCGGAGGCGAATCAGTACATTCCTTTTTCCATCGACGAAGTTAATCTGGATTTCCAGGTTCTCGGCCCGGCGCCTTCGGCCCCTGATGAGTTGGAGGTGCTGATCGCAGCGTCGAAGAAGGAGCGGGTGGAGGATCGCGTTGCCGTCGCCGAGGCGGCTGGCCTCAAAGCGGTAGTCATGGATGTCGAATCCTTTGCCGCCTTGTCTGCCTTCGAGCTCATCGAGAAACAATTCCCCGATGGCGGAAACAATCAGATCGTTGCTCTGGTGGATGCCGGTTCCAATGTCATGAATCTGACCGTGTTGCGTAACGGCGACCAGGTCTACGCCCGGGAACAAGCCTTCGGCGGTGGTCAGCTGACTCAGGATATCGCCCGCCATTACGGCATGAGCTACGAGGAAGCCGAAGCAGCCAAGCGGGCCGGCAACCTTCCCGAGGGCTACGAGACCGAACTTCTCCAGCCTTTCATGGAGAACCTTGCGCTGGAGGTCTCTCGGGCGCTGCAGTTCTTCTTCACATCGACCCAGTACAATCAAATCGATCATCTTGTTCTAGCCGGCGGCTGCGCGGTCATCCCTGGAATCGACGAGGTGGTTGCAACCCGCACCCAGGTCAATACCATCGTTGCCAATCCCTTCGCCAATATGGTGCTGTCGGACCGAGTCCGGGCCAAGAGCCTGCTGGCCGACTCGTCGGCCTTGATGGTGGCGTGCGGCCTCGCCTTGCGGAGGTTTGATCCGTCATGATTCGCATCAACCTTCTGCCTCACCGGGAAGAGTCCCGCAAGGCCAGGCGTCAACAGTTCTATGCCTTGATCGGGATGGTTTCGGTGCTGGGGGCGCTGACCGTATTTTTCATTTACTCTGTCATCGGTGGTTACATCGGGAGCCAGGAAGAAAAGAACGATATCCTGAAGAAGGAAATCGTTACCCTGGACAAGGATATCGCGGAGATTAAGCGGCTGAAGGAGCAGACCCAGGCGCTGCTGGCCCGCAAGCAGGTCATTGAATCCCTGCAGCGGGATCGGGGAGAGACGGTCTTGCTGTTGAGCGAATTCGTGAAACAGATTCCGGACGGCATCTATCTGAAATCGATCAAGCAGGATGGCGTACGAATTCAACTGAACGGCTACGCCCAGTCCAGCGCCAGGGTTTCGGCACTCATGCGTAATCTAGACGCATCTCCATGGATGGAAAGGCCCGACTTGGTTGAGATCAAGGCGGTTACTGTCGATAAACGTCGACTCAACGAATTCAATCTTTTCATCAACGTGACGCGAGCCAGGCCTGATGACCAAGGTAAGGGGAAGAAATGAAGAGCCCGAATCTTTCTCTGCCTAAAGGAGCGGCGCTGCCCAAGGTTGATTTCAAGAAGATCGCCGACGATTTCAAGAACCTGAATCCGAACGATCCTGGCGCATGGCCCGTGGCGCCGAAAGCCGTTGTTCTGGTACTTCTGTTTCTACTCCTTTTGCTAGCAGGCTGGTGGTTCCTATGGAACGACCAGATGACGGAACTGGAGGCGAAGCAGCAAGAAGAAGAGAAGCTGAAACAGGAATATCTCGACAAGAAGAAACAGGCTATCAATCTGGATCTTTATACTCAGCAGTTAGCGGAAATCGACCGCTCCTTCGGTGCCTTGCTGAAGCAGTTGCCGAATAAGTCGGAGATAGAATCGCTGCTGGTCGAAGTAAACCAGGCAGGATTGGGGCGTGGGCTGCAGTTCGAACTGTTCAAGCCCGGGCAGGAGCAAATTCGGGACTTTTACGCGGAATTGCCGATTACCGTGAAAATCTCCGGCACCTATCATGATTTCGGGGCGTTTGCGGCGGATATCGCCAAATTGCCCCGTATCGTGACTTTGAACAACATAGCCATCTCATCCTCGTCAGGGGGGCTGCTAGTCATGGATGCGACTACCAAGACTTTCCGCTACCTGGATCAGGAAGAAGTTGCGCGCCAGAAGAAGGCGGCCCAAGGGGGCAAAAAGTGATGCGGCGGCCAATTCTCATTGCCCTGACTGCAACCCTGGCAGCATGCTCGGGGGGGGATCACGAAGACTTGCGGCAATGGATGAAAGAAAATACCAAGGATTTACGGGGTAGCATTCCTCCGCTTCCGGACGTTAAGCCCTATGAAGCGGTCCCCTATGACGCCGACAGTATGTTGGACCCCTTCAAGTCCACGAAGATCGAACCGGAATCCAAGGGTAAGCAGGGGAGCGGCAAGGTGGGTGGTTTGCAACCGGATTTTGAAGCTAGGGATATTCGCAATAGTCCGCTGGAGAAATATCCCCTTGAGTCGTTGAAGATGATTGGCTATCTGAACGTAAACGGTCGCCCAATAGCTGTGGTACAGGTTGATCAAAATATCAAGCAGGTAAAGGTGGGCGAATACTTGGGATTGGATTTTGGGATGGTGACGCAAATTTCCGAGCGAGAGGTCGCTGTACGCGAACTGATCCAGGACTCCGCCGGAGACTGGATGGAGCGGCCCAATACGCTATACCTGCAGGGCAAGGAGGGGGGCAGGAAATGAAGGTGGGTAAATGGATTGCGGCGGCACTTGTCGCTTCGTGCGTTGTCTTCGGGATTTCTGCACGGGCCCAGGATGCTGCTGGGGCAAACAGCATCGAGAAGGTGGGGGTCGCTCAGCAGGGGGGCGATATTGTCGTCCGGGTGGATATGAAGGAGGCGCTTGCAGCCGCTCCCGCTGGGTTCAATGTCCTTAATCCACCCCGGATTGCCTTTGATTTCCCCGGCACCTCGAATGGGATGGGACGCAGCACACAGACGGTCAATGAAGGCGATCTGAGAAGTCTGAATATCGTCCAGGTCGGGGATAGGACTCGCCTTGTCCTGAACCTGACTCGCAACATGAATTTCACCACTCGGCTTGACGGCAAGGTGGTCTATCTGACCCTGTCGGATGGAACGCGTGGCGCAGCCGACGGCACCGCCCAGAAGGCGGCGCGTTTTGCCGAGGAGCGGATCGTTGGTGTCAAACACACCATTAATGACGTGAGCTTCCGCCGCGGCAAGGATGGAGAGGGGCGCATCATTGTCGACCTAGGCGATAGCGGAACGGGCATCGATATCCGCCAGCAGGGTAGCGCACTGGTAGTGGACTTCCTGAAGACGAATTTGCCGGAAAAGCTGAATCGCAAACTCGATGTGACGGATTTCGCTACGCCGGTCACCTCCGTCACCACGACGACTCAGAATGACAATGTTCGGATGACGATTACTCCGAAGGGGCTGTGGGAGCATAGTGCCTATCAAACGGACAATCAGTTCATCGTCGAAGTGAAGAGAATTGTTGAGGATCCCAACAAGCTGGTTCAAGGGTCCAAGATCGGCTACCAGGGACCGCGTGTCAGTATCAATTACCAAAACGGCGATGTGCGAGCCCTTCTGCGCCTGATGGCGGAGGAACTCGGTCTTAACGCGGTCATCAGTGAGACCGTTACCGGGGTCACGACGCTTGTGTTGAAGGACGTTCCGGCCGACCAAGTGATTGACATCATATTCCAGCAGAAGGGGCTGGATATGCGGAAGAACGGCAATGTCATCCTGATCGCGCCCCGCGACGAAATTGCGACCCGGGAGAAGCTTGAGTTCGAGTCCCGTCAGCAGATCAGCGAATTGGAGCCCATGCGGACGGAGAGCATCCAGCTCAATTACCAGAAGGCGGCGGACGTGGCCAAACTGCTGGCTCAGCCCGGGCAGCAAGGGGCAGCAGCACAGCGCTTCCTCAGCAAGCGGGGCAGTGTTGTCGCCGATCCCAATTCCAACATTCTTTTTGTGAATGACATTCCCTCGAAGATCGAGGAAGTCCGGAATTTCATCAGGGTGATCGACGTCGCAGCTCGCCAAGTATTGATCGAAGCGCGGGTGGTCGAGGCTAACGATAACTTCAATAAGAACCTGGGGGTTCGACTGAATTTCTCCAATTCTCGCGCGGTAACGGCGGGTAATTTCCCCGGTGGTGATAAGGCGGTTGTGTTGGGCGGTGGGAGTTACGCAGCGGATGGTCAGTCGTCTTCCAACATGGTTGGGGTGAACCTGCCGTCGTTCAGCAACTCCGGAGGCAACTTGACGCTGTCTCTCTTCAACCGTTCTCTAACCCGCATCCTGAATCTGGAGTTGGCGGCGCTTGAGGCTGACGGCGGCGGGAAAATCATCTCCAGCCCACGAGTCATCACCGCGAACAACGTCAAGGCGAAAATCGAGGATGGTACCGAAGTGCCGGTTGTTACTCCGGGTACTCTGAGTAGTCCGCCGACGGTTTCTTTCAAGCCGGCCAAGCTTTCCCTGGAAGCGACGCCCCAGATTACCCCTGAGGGCACCGTGAGGATGAAGCTTGTGGTCAAGAAAGAGGAGCCGGACTGGACCCGGGCGGTCCAGAACAATCCGCCTATCAAGAGTTCGACCGTTGAAACGGATGTGGTCGTCGAGAACGGGGGAACCCTGGTGATCGGCGGGGTGTTCACTACCAACACATCCAATACTGCTGAGCGAGTGCCCTTCTTCGGTGATCTGCCTTACGTTGGTTTCTTGTTCAAGTACCAACAGCAGGCAAATAGTCGTCGTGAGCTGCTGGTCTTCATTACGCCGCGGATCCTTAACGACCAGATGACCGTTCGCTGATCCGATCAGCGTTAGACCAAGGGCCGGCTTTGCCGGCCCTTTTGCTTTGGCTATCGCTGAATCGGTTAGAATCCACCGCGTGCAAGAAAACCAAAACATCTATCTGGTCGGCCTCATGGGCGCGGGCAAGACCACCGTTGGGCGTCAGCTGGCGAAACGTCTGGGGCGTACTTTTTTCGACTCCGACCACGAGATCGAGGCCCGTACCGGCGTCCGGATTCCCACGATCTTCGAGATCGAAGGCGAAGACGGCTTTCGCAAGCGGGAGGCTCACACCATCGCTGAACTGACCGCCGAACGGAATATCATCCTTGCCACCGGCGGCGGCGTGGTGCTCAACCCTGAAAACCGGAAGCGACTGCACGAATCCGGCTGGGTGGTCTATCTCAACGTGCCGCCGCGACTTCTTTATGAGCGCACCCGGCACGACCGCAATCGCCCATTGCTCAGGGTGCCCGATCCCTTGGCCAAACTTGAGGAACTCCACTCGGCGCGGGATCCCCTCTATCGTGAGGTCGCCCACTTGGTCGTGGATGGGGCCCGCCTGGTTGCCAGCGGCATCGTCCAATACCTTCTGCGGGAATATTCCAGACAATGCAAACCCTGACCGTTGCCCTCGGCGAGCGTTCCTATCCCATCCATATTGGTGCGGGGCTCCTCGAACGGGGCGATCTCATCGTTCCCCATCTGAAGCAGAAGAAGGCGGTTGTGGTCACCAATACGACCGTTGCCCCTCTCTATCTTGATCGCCTCCTGTCCACCCTCGGCGGCATTGGGGTTGCCGCGTTGCCCGTCGTGTTGCCCGATGGTGAGCAGTTCAAGGCCTGGGAAACCCTGAATAGCATCTTCGATGCCCTGCTGGGCTCACACTGCGAGCGCAGTACCACGCTCATTGCCCTCGGCGGCGGTGTGATCGGCGACATGGGCGGCTTCGCCGCCGCTTGCTACCAGCGGGGAATGCCCTTCATCCAGGTGCCAACCACCCTGCTCTCCCAAGTGGATTCGTCCGTCGGCGGCAAAACTGCCATCAACCATCCCCTCGGTAAGAACATGATCGGCGCCTTCTATCAGCCTAAGCTGGTGTTGGCCGACATCGGAACTCTCGATACCCTACCGGATCGGGAACTGAAAGCCGGCGTCGCCGAAGTCATCAAATACGGCCTGATCCGCGATCTCGAATTCCTCCTGTGGCTGGAAGCCAATGTGGAGAGCCTGTTACGTCGTGATCCAGAGGCGTTGTCCTTTGCTGTGCATCGTTCGTGTGCCAACAAGGCGGAAGTCGTGGCGGCCGACGAGAAGGAGAGCGGCGAGCGGGCACTGCTCAATCTCGGCCACACCTTCGGCCATGCCATCGAGACTGGCATGGGTTACGGCGCCTGGCTGCATGGCGAGGCGGTGGCGGCGGGCACCCTGATGGCAGCGGGGCTGTCCCGCCTTCTCGGCTGGATATCTCCTGACGACGTGGCCCGTGTCGAGCGCCTGTTCCTTCGGGCCGGGCTTCCCGTGTTCGGCCCGGTCATGGGCGAAGACCGCTACATCGAACTGATGCAGCACGACAAGAAGGTGCAGGATGGCAAGCTGCGGCTGGTGCTGCTCGAATCGGTCGGCAAGGCGGTGGTCTCCGACCTCGCCACCGCAACGCAGATCGCGGAGGCGATCAGGGTGCGCTGCCGGTAAAAAATATAAGTTCAGCCCCTACTTGACCTTTTGCATTCTCTTGATTAAGCAAGGGATCGGCAGTAAAATTTTGGGTCGTCCGTAAGATTCGTAGAAGCCGGCCGAGGTTTTCACTGGCCGGCTTTTTTCACCTTTTGGCTCGCCCAAGTTTTTTGAAGGAACGAGATTGATGGAACCGGCAGTACCTGAGCGGCAGGGTTTGTACGACCCCGCCAACGAGCACGACGCTTGCGGTGTGGGCTTCGTTGCCCATGTCAAGGGCCAGAAGAGTCACAGCATCGTCGAGCAGGGTTTGTTGATCCTGAAAAACCTGGATCACCGGGGCGCCGTCGGCGCCGACCCGCTCCAGGGTGACGGTGCCGGTATTCTCATTCAGATTCCGGACCAGTTCTATCGGGAAGAGATGGCCAAGCAGGGCGTAGCCCTGCCGCCCGTCGGCGAGTACGGCGTGGGTATGGTCTTCCTGCCCCAGGAAGCCGCCTCCCGCTTCGCCTGCATTGAAGAAATCGAGCGTTCCATCGTGGCCGAAGGTCAGGTGGTGCTGGGCTGGCGCGACGTGCCGGTTAACCGCGACATGCCCATGTCCCCAGCCGTCAAGGCCAAGGAGCCGGTGATCCGCCAGGTCTTCGTGGGTCGTGGCCCGGACGTGTTCGTGACCGATGCCCTGGAGCGCAAGCTCTTCATCATCCGCCGCCGCGCCGCCAATGCCATCAAGTCCCTGAAGCTGAAGCACGGCAAGGAATTCTACGTTCCGTCCTTCTCCGCCCGCACCGTCAACTACAAGGGTCTGCTGCTGGCCGACCAGGTGGGCGTCTATTACCTGGACCTCCAGGACAAGCGCGTCACCTCCGCTCTGGCCCTGGTGCACCAGCGTTTCTCCACCAACACCTTCCCGACCTGGGACCTGGCTCACCCGTTCCGCATGATCGCCCACAACGGCGAAATCAACACCGTGCGCGGCAACGTGAACTGGTTCAAGGCCCGGGAGCAGGCCATTTCCTCTCCCATCCTCGGCGACGACCTGAAGAAGATCTGGCCGCTCCACTATCCCGGCCAGTCCGACTCTGCGTCCTTCGACAACGCCCTCGAACTGCTGGTCATGGGCGGCTACTCCCTGGCACACGCCATGATGCTGATGATCCCGGAAGCCTGGGAAAAGCACAGCCTCATGGACGAAAACCGGCGCGCCTTCTACGAGTACCACGCCGCCATGATGGAGCCGTGGGACGGCCCCGCCGCCGTGGCCTTCACCGACGGCCGCCAGATCGGCGCGACCCTGGACCGTAACGGCCTGCGTCCCGCCCGCTACCTGGTCACCGACGACGACTTCGTGGTCATGGCCTCCGAATCCGGCGTCCTGCCCATTCCCGAGAAGAAGATCGTCAAGAAGTGGCGCCTGCAGCCCGGCAAGATGTTCCTCATCGACATGGAACAGGGCCGCATCATCGACGACGGCGAGCTGAAGGATTCCCTGGCCAAGTCCAAGCCCTATCGCGAGTGGATCGAGAAAATCCGCATCAAGCTGGACGAAGTGCCCGCTCCCGTGGAGAAGACTGAAGCCGCTGTTGCTTCCCTGCTGGATCGCCAGCAGTCCTTCGGCTACACCCAGGAAGACCTCAAGGTCATCCTGGAGCCGATGGTCCAGAACGGCGAGGAAGCCACCGGTTCCATGGGTACCGACTCCGCCCTGCCGGTCCTCTCCAAGAAGGAAAAGACCCTCTATACCTACTTCAAGCAGCTGTTCGCCCAGGTGACCAACCCGCCCGTGGACCCGATCCGCGAAGAGCTGGTCATGTCCCTGGTGTCCTTCATCGGTCCCAAGCCGAACCTGCTGAACACCACCGACATCAATCCGCCCATCCGCCTGGAAGTTTCCCAGCCCGTCCTGACCAAGTCGGACATGGAAAAGCTGCGCCACATCCAGAAGTACACCGGTGGCAAGTTCCGCTCCTTCGAGCTGGACATCTGCTACCCGGTGGCCTGGGGCAAGGAAGGCATCGAAGCCCGCCTGGCTTCCCTGGCAGCTGATGCCGAGGACGCCGTCCGTTCCGGCGCCAATATCCTGATCGTGTCCGACCGCAAGGTTGATCAGAATAGTGTCGCCATCCCGGCCCTGCTAGCCACTTCCGCCATCCACCAGCACTTGGTGAAGAAGGGCCTGCGTACCAGCGCCGGCCTGGTGGTGGAAACCGGTTCCGCCCGGGAAGTGCACCACTTCGCCCTGCTGGGCGGCTACGGTGCCGAGGCCGTCCATCCCTACCTGGCCCTGGAGACCATCGAGTCCCTGGCCAAGGGCGACGCCGAAAAGGCCGAGAAGTTCGTCAAGAACTTCGTCAAGGCCATCGGCAAGGGCCTCATGAAGGTCATGTCCAAGATGGGCATCTCCACCTACATGTCCTACACCGGCGCCCAGATTTTCGAAGCCATCGGCCTGCAGAAGGAATTCGTCGAGAAGTACTTCACCGGCACTCCTTCCAACATCGAGGGCATTGGTGTCTTCGAAGTGGCCGAGGAAGCCATCCGCCTGCACAAGGCGGCCTTCTCCGAAGATCCGGTCCTGGCCAACATGCTGGATGCCGGCGGTGAGTACGCCTACCGGGTGCGCGGCGAAGATCACGTCTGGACCCCGGACGCCATCGCCAAGCTGCAGCACGCCACCCGTTCCGGCAAGGCGGATACCTACAAGGAATACGCCCGGATCATCAACGACCAGACCAAGCGCCATCTGACGCTTCGCGGCCTGTTCGAATTCAAGCCGACCGGGACCCCGATCCCGCTGGAAGAAGTCGAGCCGGCCAAGGAAATCGTCAAGCGCTTTGCCACCGGCGCCATGTCCCTGGGCTCCATCTCCACCGAGGCCCACACGACCCTGGCCCTGGCCATGAACCGCATCGGCGGCAAGTCCAACACCGGCGAAGGCGGCGAGGATGCCAAGCGTTTCGCCCCGGTGAAGGGCGGCACCATGCTGTCCGACATCGTCGGCAAGACCCGCATCGAGCGCGACATCGAGCTGAAGGACGGCGATTCCCTGCGTTCCGCCATCAAGCAGGTGGCCTCCGGCCGCTTCGGCGTCACCACGGAATACCTGGTCAATGCCGACCAAATCCAGATCAAGATGGCCCAGGGCGCCAAGCCGGGCGAAGGTGGCCAGCTGCCCGGCCACAAGGTGTCCGAGTACATCGGCTTCCTGCGCCACTCCGTGCCGGGCGTCGGCCTGATTTCGCCCCCGCCGCACCACGACATCTACTCCATCGAAGATCTGGCCCAGCTCATCCATGACCTGAAGAACGCCAATTCCAAGGCCTCCATCTCGGTCAAGCTGGTGTCCGAAGTCGGCGTCGGCACCGTTGCCGCCGGCGTCTCTAAGGCCAAGGCCGACCATGTGGTCATCGCCGGCTTTGACGGCGGCACGGGCGCTTCGCCCCAGTCCTCCATCAAGCACGCCGGTACCCCGTGGGAACTGGGCCTCGCCGAGACCCAGCAGACCCTGGTGCTGAACCGCCTGCGCGGCCGTATCCGCGTCCAGGTGGACGGCCAGATGAAGACCGGTCGTGACGTGGTCATCGGCGCCCTGCTCGGTGCCGACGAGTTCGGCTTCGCCACCGCTCCGCTGGTGGTCGAAGGCTGCATCATGATGCGCAAGTGCCACCTCAACACCTGCCCGGTGGGCGTCGCCACCCAGGACCCCGTCCTGCGCCGCCGCTTCACCGGCCAGCCCGAGCATGTGGTCAACTACTTCTTCTTCGTCGCCGAGGAAGTGCGCGAAATCATGGCCCAGCTGGGCATCCGCAAGTTCGACGACCTCATCGGCCGTTCCGACCTGCTGGATATGCGCGCCGGTATCGAGCACTGGAAGGCAAAGGGCCTGGACTTCAGCAAGGTCTTCTACCAGCCGCCGGTTCCGGCCAGCGAGCCGCGTCGTCACACCGATGAACAGGATCACGGCCTCGTGAAGGCCCTGGACCACAAGCTTATCGAGCAGGCCCAGAAGGCTCTCGAAAAGGGCCAGAAGGTCCATATCGAGACTCCGGTCATCAACGTCAACCGCACCGTCGGCACCATGCTGTCCGGCGAAGTGGCCAAGCGCTACGGCCATGCCGGCCTGCCGGACGACACCATCCACGTCAAGCTGACCGGCACCGCCGGCCAGAGCTTCGGCGCCTTCCTGGCCAAGGGCGTGACCCTGGACCTGGTGGGCGAGGGCAACGACTACGTGGGCAAGGGCCTGTCCGGCGGCCGCATCATCGTCCGTCCGCACCCCGATTTCCGCGGCAACACCCCGGAGAACATCATTGTCGGCAATACCGTCATGTACGGTTCCATCGCCGGTGAGGCTTTCCTGGCAGGCGTCGGCGGCGAGCGCTTCTGCGTCCGCAACTCCGGCGGCACCGCCGTCGTGGAAGGCGTCGGCGATCACGGTTGCGAATACATGACCGGCGGCACCGTGGTGGTGCTGGGCATGACCGGCCGCAACTTCGCCGCCGGCATGTCGGGTGGCATCGCCTACGTCCTGGACGAGGATGGCAGCTTCAAGAACCGCTGCAACTTGGCCCAGGTGGCCCTCGAAAAGGTGGTGGCGGCTTCCCGCCAGCCGGCCAACGAGCCGATGCACCGCGGCCTGACCGACGAGGACCAGCTGAAGGACCTCATCACCCGCCACGCCGAGTACACCGGCAGCGCCCGCGCCAAGGACATCCTCGCCAACTGGGATGCCTACCGCGAGAAGTTCGTCAAAGTTTATCCGCACGAGTACAAGCGGGCTCTCACCGAGCTCGCCGCTGCGGGCCAGAAGGAGGCTGCATAAAATGGGAAAGCCCACCGGATTCCTCGAATTCGAGCGTCTGTCCGAGGCTTACGAACCGGTTGCGGTTCGGGTCAAGCACTACAAGGAGTTCGTCTCCCATCTGTCCGACGACGACGCCAAGGTTCAGGGCGCCCGTTGCATGGACTGCGGCATCCCCTTCTGCAACAGCGGCTGCCCGGTGAACAACATCATTCCCGACTGGAATGACCTGGTGTTCCGCGGCAACTGGAAGCAGGCCCTGGATGTGCTGCATTCCACCAACAACTTCCCGGAATTCACCGGCCGCATCTGCCCGGCTCCCTGCGAAGCGGCGTGTACCCTGGGCATCAATGCCGCTCCCGTCGGCATCAAGTCCATCGAGCACTTCATCATCGACAAGGGTTGGGAAAGCGGCTGGGTTGTGCCGCAGCCGCCGAAGCAGAAGACCGGCAAGAAGGTTGCCGTTGTCGGCTCCGGCCCTGCCGGTCTGGCGGCTGCCCAGCAGCTGGCCCGTGCCGGCCACGACGTGACTGTGTTCGAGAAGAACGACCGTCTCGGCGGCCTGCTGGGTTACGGTATTCCCGACTTCAAGCTGGAAAAGTCCATCATCGACCGTCGTGCCGCCCAGATGGAAGCCGAGGGCGTGACCTTCCGCACCAAGGTTGCCGTCGGCACCAAGGAGCTGCCGAAGGGCATCGTCAACGACGCCACCGAGTTCCTCTCCGCCGAGCAGCTGAAGAAGGATTTCGACGCCGTCGTCCTGGCGGCCGGTTCGGAAGTGCCCCGCGACCTGCCCATCCCGGGCCGGGAGCTGAAGGGTATCTATGCCGCCCTGGAATTCCTGATTCCCCAGAACAAGGCGGTGGCCGGCAAGAAGCCCAACCCGATCGACGCCAAGGGCAAGCATGTGGTGGTGATCGGCGGCGGCGACACCGGTTCCGACTGTGTCGGTACCTCCAACCGCCATGGCGCGGCTTCCGTCGTCCAGTTCGAGCTGATGCCGATGCCCCCGGAGCAGGAGAACAAGGAGCTGACCTGGCCCTACTGGCCGTACAAGCTGCGTACCTCCTCCTCCCACGAGGAAGGTTGCAACCGCGACTTCGCCGTGGCCACCAAGGAGTTCATCACCGACGGCAACGGCAACGTCAAGGCGCTGAAGGCGGTTCGCGTCGAGTGGAAGGACGGGAAGATGACCGAAGTCGCCGGCTCCGAATTCGAGCTGCCGGCCGATCTGGTCTTCCTGGCCATGGGCTTCACCAACCCGGTGGGCGGTCTGCTGGAAGCCTTCGGCGTCGAGAAGGATGCCCGTGGCAACGCCAAGGCTACCACTGACGGTGTCGGCTGCTACGCCACCAGCGCCGCCAAGGTGTTCGCCGCTGGCGACGTGCGCCGGGGCCAGTCCCTGGTGGTCTGGGCCATCCGCGAAGGACGCCAGTGTGCCCGCGAAGTGGATGCCTTCCTGATGGGTAGCTCCACCCTGCCGCGCTAACCGGTCGCTGCAATCCCGAAAACGCCCCGTCGGTGCAAACCACGGGGCGTTTTTCTTGGGACAGCCGATGTCATTAATGTAAAAATACGCGCACTGTTACCAAGGAGACATCATGGCCTCTGAGTTGCAAGCAGCTTTTCAGGTCACGCCCCCGAGCGGCGCCTTCGACGGGCACATGCTCATCATCTTCGCCATCATGATCGTGGCGGGCATCCTGGGCGGCATTGCCAATTTCTTCCTGTCCGACCGCCATGCCGAGATGCGCAGCGGCGACTGGGTCAAGTATCCCATCCTGGGCATCGTCGCCGCCCTCACCGTGCCTCTCTTCCTCAACATGATCTCCAGCACCCTGCTGGAAGGCGCCCGCACCAAGCCGGTGGATTTCTACGTCTTCGCCGGCTTCTGCCTGATGTACGTGGTCGCTTCCCGGCGCATGTTCGAGAACGTCGCCCTGAAGCTCCTGGCCCAGGTGGACCAGGTCAAGCGGGAGATGAGCCACCTCAAGCAGCAGAAGCAGCAGGAAGCCGCGACTGTCGTCGTCCGCGAGGAGAAGGTGGAGCCGCCCAAGCCCGAAGTGAAGCCCGAACCCCGGGAATCCCTCAGCTACAACGACGTCGAAATCCTGCGCGCCCTGTCCGAAGAGAGCTTCGTCTACGGCAACTTGGCGGCCCTGTGCGACAAGACCGGCCTGGCCCGGGATTTCGTCAGCCAGCGCCTGACCGTGATGAAGAACCTGGGGGTTATCGAAACCCGCATCAATGAGAAGAATGTCCTGCACTGGTTTGTCTCGCCGCGCGGCAAGCAGGTGTTGGGCGACATCCTCGCCGGACAGGACGACAAGAAGGTCGCCTGACAACAAAGGCCCGCCCACGGCGGGCCACCAACCATCCGCCTCAAATGAATATCGTCATACTCGCTGCCGGGCAGGGAAAGCGCATGCATTCCAACCTGCCCAAGGTTCTCCATCCCATCGCCGGCAAGGCCCTTGCCCAGCACGTCATCGATACCGCCCGGGAGCTGTCTCCCCAAAAGCTCGTGGTCGTCTACGGCCACGGCGGCGAAACGGTGCGGGACAGCCTGTCCGCTCCCGACCTCGCCTGGGCCAAGCAGGAACCCCAATTGGGTACCGGCCATGCCGTCATGCAAGCCGTCCCGGAGCTGTCCGGCGAGGGCCAGACCCTGGTGCTCTACGGCGACGTGCCCCTGACTCGGGCCGCTACCTTGAAGCGCCTGCTCCAGGCCGGCAAGGACGGCCTCGCAATTCTCACCGTCGATCTCGCCAACCCCACCGGCTACGGTCGCATCGTTCGGGATGAGGCCGGCAACGTGGTCCGCATCGTCGAGGAAAAGGACGCGACGGCTGCCGAGAAGGCCATCCGCGAGGTCAATACCGGCATCATGGTCATCCCTTCCGCCCGCTTGGCCGACTGGCTGGGCCGACTGTCCAACCAGAACGCCCAGGGCGAGTACTACCTCACCGACATCGTGGCCTTGGCCGTAGCCGAGGGACTGCCGGTGCGGACCGCCCAGCCGGAAGGCGAATGGGAAGTGCTTGGCGTCAATAGCAAGGTCCAACTGGCCGAACTGGAACGGGTTCATCAGCGCAACCTCGCTGAGGAACTCCTCACCCAGGGCGTCCGCTTGGCCGATCCCAACCGGGTCGACGTGCGGGGCGAACTGGTCTGCGGCCGTGACGTAGTCATCGACGTGGGCTGCATCTTCGAAGGCAAGGTCGAGCTGGCGGAAGCCGTTGAAATCGGCCCCTACTGCGTCCTCAAGAATGTGAAGATCGCCGCCGGCGCCCGCCTCGCCGCCTTCTGCCACCTGGAGGATGCGGTGGTCGGTCCCGACGCCGTGGTCGGCCCCTATGCGCGGCTCCGTCCCGGCACCGAACTGGGGCCGGAGGTGCATATCGGCAACTTCGTCGAGGTGAAGAACAGCAAGATCGCCGCCCAATCCAAGGCCAACCACCTGGCCTACGTGGGGGACGCCGTGATCGGCCAGCGGGTCAATGTGGGCGCCGGTACCATCACCTGCAACTACGACGGCGCCAACAAGTACCAGACCATCATCGAGGACGACGCCTTCATCGGCTCCGACACCCAACTGGTGGCGCCGGTAACCGTCGGCCGCGGCGCCACCCTCGGCGCCGGCACCACCCTGACCAAGGATGCGCCGCCGGATGCCCTGACCGTTTCCCGGGCCAAGCAAATCACCCTCACCGGCTGGCAGCGGCCCCAGAAAGCAAAGAAATAATGGATATCTGGTTCACCCTTTTCGTCGCCCTCATCGCCCTGGCGGCGGCAGGCGGCGCTTCCCTCGCCCTGGTCGGCTACATCAACGCCGTGCCGGCCAGCGTGGCCGGCGGACGCAAGTGGCTGTGGGCGGTGCTGATCGGGCCGTCGGCCATCGTGGCGGTGCCCTGCGCCCTGGCCTTCATGGCGGCGCCGTTCATGGAAGTCATGCCCGTCGCCACCCTGGCGCGCTGGCTGGCCATCCCGGCCCTGGCGCTGCACCTGGGGGCGCTCATCCGGTTCTTCGCCACCCATTGGCTGGGCAACGAGAAAACGGGCAAGCAACTGGGCGGCGGCCTGCTGCTGGTAGCTTTAGCCGTCGGCGGTCTCTATGGCGCCGGTCCCATGTTCGCTGAGAGGATCGTGGCCGGCGTAAGATAGTCTTAATCTCAACTTGAACCGAAGCGGGGGAGAAAGTCATGCCGAAATACACTACCGAGGCCATACGCTCCGTTGCCCTTGTCGGCCATGGCGCCGCCGGCAAGACCAGTCTGGCCGAGGCGTTGCTGTCCGCCACCGGCAACCTCCAGTCCAAGGGAAGCGTGGAGAAGGGCAGCACCGTCTGCGACTTCGATCCCCAGGAAAAGGAAGCCGGCCACTCCCTCAATTCGGCCCTGGTCAATTTCGCCTCCGAAGACCACCACATCCACCTGATCGACACCCCGGGATATCCCGATTTCGCCGGCCAGGCCATCGCTTCCCTGGCTGGGGTGGATACCGCCCTGGTGGTGGTCAATGCCCAGACCGGCATCGAGCTGATGACCGAGCGCATGATGCGCTGGGCCGGCGAGCGCAAGCTCTGCCGCATGATCGTCATCAACAAGATCGACGCCGACAACCTGGACCTGCCGGGTCTCGTCGCCGAAATCCGGGAGCGCTTCGGCAAGGAGTGCATGCTCCTCGACCTGCCTGCCCACGGCGCCCATGACGTGGTGGAAGTGCTGGAGCATGATGGCGGCGAAACCGACTTCGACTCCGCCGCCGACGCCCACCGGGCCCTCATCGACCAGATCGTCGAGGAGGACGAGGACCTGCTGGCCCGCTACCTGGAAGAAGGCGCCGACCCGGCCCCGGGCGAACTGCACGCCCCCTTCGAGAAGGCCCTGCGGGAAGGCCACCTGATTCCCATCCTCTTCGTTTCCGCCAAGACCGGCGCCGGCCTCAAGGAACTGCTCCATGTCCTGGCGACCCTGGCTCCCTGCCCATCGGAGGGCAATGCGCCGCCCTTCTACAAAGGCGAGCCGGGGGACGGCGAGGCCTTCCACGCCGAGCCGGATGCCGGCAAGCATGTCCTGGCCCACGTCTTCAAGGTGGTTTCCGATCCCTACATGGGCAAGGTGGGCGTCTTCCGGGTGCACCAGGGCACGGTGAAAAAGGACAGCCAGCTTTTCGTGGGCAGCGGCAAGCGGGCCTTCAAGGTCGGCCACCTGTACCAGGTCCAGGGCAAGGACTACGTGGAGGTGGATGAGCTGGTTCCCGGCGACATCGGCGCCGTGGCCAAGGTGGAGGAAGTGGAGTTCGACTGTGTTCTCCACGATTCCCATGACGAGGACCACATCCACCTGAAACCCCTGGAATTCCCGCGCCCCATGGCCGGCCTGGCGGTGGAAACCAAGAAGAAGGGCGACGAGCAGCGCCTCTTCGACATCCTCAACAAGCTCTCCCTGGAAGACCCTACCTTCACTGTGGAGCGTCATCCCCACAGCAACGAGACGGTCATCCGCGGCCTCGGGGACATGCACCTCAAGGCCAAGCTCGCCAAGATGGCGGGGCAGTACAAGCTGGAGGTGGATACCAAGCCGCCCCTCATCCCCTATCGGGAGACGGTCACCGCCCCGGCGGAAGGCCACCACCGCCACAAGAAGCAGAGCGGCGGCGCTGGCCAGTTCGGCGAGGTGTACCTCCGTATCGAACCCCTGCAGCGGGGCGAGGGCTTCCAGTTCGTGGATGCGGTGAAGGGCGGGGTCATCCCCGGCGTCTTCATGCCGGCGGTGGAGAAAGGCGTGCGCCAGGCCCTGGAGGGCGGCGTCGTCGCGGGCTATCCGGTGGAAGACCTCAAGGTTACCGTCTATGACGGCAAGACCCACCCGGTGGACGGCAAGGAAGTGGCCTTCGTCACCGCCGGCCGCAAGGCGGTCATCGAGGCCATCCGCGCCGCCCGGCCCATCGTCCTGGAGCCCATGGTCAATATCGAAATCGTGGTGCCGGAAGCCGCCATCGGCGACCTGACTGGCGACCTCTCAGGGCGGCGGGGCCAGATCACCGGCACCGACGGCCGCGGCCACGCCATGGTGGCCATCAACGGCCAAGTCCCCCTGGCGGAGCTGAACGACTACCAATCCCGCCTCAAGTCCCTCACCGGCGGGCAGGGCACCTACACCATCGACTTCAGCCACTACGCCCCGGTACCGCCCCAGTTGCAGCAGCAATTGGCGTCCAAGTTCCAGCTCAAGGACGAGGACGAGTAACCGGACCCGGAAGGCCGGATCGTTCCGTAGCGGAGGAGGGGGAAGGCTCCCCCTCCGGTCGGTTCCTCACCTCATGGCGTCAAGCAAGGCATCCAGGAACCCGTTGATCCCCTCGGCATTCCGCACCGTCGCCAGATAACCCCGCAGGAAATCGATGTTCGTGACCACGGAGTCGAACCTCCGGCTGGAGCGGTAGTCGGTGTTGAGTCTGGTATAGCGTTGGGCCAGTTCCGTGGCCTTTTCGCCGGTGATCGCTGCCGGGCCATCCAGGAGGGCTTGCAGGAGGTCGGCGTCGATCTCGTACACCCCGTGGCAGAAATCGGGATCGGTACGGAACAAAGCCCGGCTCTTGACCCGCACAGCGGCCAGGGTGGCGTTGAGGACATCGGCGTCGGCGGCGGGGGGCGCCGTGGGCAGATGCTTCAACAGCACCGCCCCCACCCAATTGGTGGCACCGAAGGGATTCAGGTCCCCATCCAGGCAGGCCGCCTTCTTGTACCAGTCGACCATCGCCTGCCGGGCACCTCGGGCCTTGCTGGCAACCACCAGCAGACGCTTGTAGCCGTCGCCGATCAGGGAGCAACGCTCCGGCGTTTCGCCGTAATCCTCGGCACGGCGTTCCAGTTTGGTTAGGGCGTGTCGAATCCGGCTGTCGGCGATCTTGATCTTGGCCAGCAGTTCGGACCTCGGCACCCCGTTGTTCCGGGCGTCCTGGATTTCCCTGGAGGCCATCCGGATTTCCAGATCGGACATCAGGTCGAGATCGTTGAGGGTGCAGCCCCCGTCGTTGCAGCGGGCGGCCTCGCCGTAATGGACCAGGGCTTGCCGGAAACTGCCCAGCTCCGCATAGGCTGCGCCCAGGGCTGCCCGCAGCTCGCCCCGCTTGAGCCATTCGTGGGGCAGGTTGCGGGTGATCTGGTCCAGGCGCTGGAGCTGGGGCGTATCCCGGACAGCCGGATTGATGTCGGGGGATTTCCGGATCGCCCGGATTTCGCACAGGGCCTCGGAAGGGGAGAGGAACACCTGGGGAGGCGCCGCCTCGCCGTCTTCCCGGAAGCGATAGGCCGGGTCGCCGTAGCATTGGTAAGCGGCCCAAGTCGTGGAGTCCGCATTGCAGCCAAAGGCGGCTTCACGGGCCCGTTGCACCGCTTCGCCGAAGGTGTTGCCGTGGACCATGTGGCGATAGAAGGTCTCGGCGAAGCAGGCGGCGGCCCCGTCGTCCACGGCCCAGCCGGCGGCGATGACGGCTCGTACCCCGTTACGGATGAACTCCGTCGCCAGATTGGCGGCCAGGGTGTTGTGCTCGCTGAAATCCTGGTTCTTGCGGGCCTCGATGGCCCCCAGATGGCAACAGTTGATGAACACCAGCTCCGGCACGCAGCTCATCTGGCGAACTTCCGCCGGGGTCAGCAGGACCAGGGATTCCGACTGGTCGGGGGCAGCCTTGGCGGCCGCCAGGACCATGCCGGATACGTAGCGGACACGTTGCTCCCGGCCGACGGAATAGGTCACCGGATGCAGGTAGACGCCGTGGCCGGCCAGGTGCAGCACCCGATAATCGCCGTCGAACAGGGCGGAAATCACGTCCTTGGGGGCGGCGCTGTCCGGTAGCCGTACTTCCATGCCGGCGCCGTTGCCCTGCTCCAGGGATTTGAGGGTCGAGTCCTGCTCATTGGCGACGCCGGGCAGTGAGGCGAAGCTGCCGCCGGGATTCGGCACGCCGACCACCAAGGCCCGGTTGGTTCGGCAGCGCCGGACGGACTCCCGGAAGGTTTCGCAGGACAGTTGCCGCAGCAACCCGGCCTGCAGCCCGAGGGGACGCAACTCCTTACCGTCGCTCCCGTACATCATTTCCCAGGGGTAGGCCGCCGCGGCCTCGTCCACCACCAGTTGCAGGTTGCCTCGGTCCCCGGCTCTGGCCTTGAGGGCGTTGGGTACCACCAGTTCGAACAGGGCGCGCATGTCCTTGGGGCTGACGTAGGGATTGCTGATGGCGGAACGGACGAAGTCTTCCACCAGGGAAAGCTGGGTGGGCAGGATGCGCTCTTCGGCCCGGGCCAGGTCCGTCAGCACCGAGAATTTCAAGGTGTCGTCCTCGGTGGCTTCGATCTTGATGCGGCGCCACCAGCCGGGGGCCTCCTCGAAACTGGCCCGGCTGCGCCCGCCGTCGCCGGTGCGCAGCTGGCCATCGAAGTCCATGGGGGGGCTGTTCGGGTCCTGATAGATGTCCCGGATGGCCTTCAGGGCCTGCAGGGCACGGTCCTCGTAAATCTCCAGGAACTCCAGTTCCGTAAAGCAGGCCTGGCGCCCGGCGAGCATGGAATTGACATGGTTGGCCGCCTCGATGAGGCTGGTGACGCAGTCCTTGACCGGAATGCCCCCGGCGCCGGTGCCGATCAGCAAGGTGCTCAAGGTGAGTTCGCGGACCTCGCTGGAGACCGGGGCGTGGCATGCCAGCCGGAGGAGGCCGGTGGCGAAGGCCTGGCCCAGCCGGGCAGCGGTGAGGGAGCCGACCTCCCCCAGGCCGATCACGATCCCGGCGGTCTTGCCCTCGCCATCCGCGAATACCTCGGCGGTCTCAAGCCTGCCCGGGTAGATGCCAAGGGCCAGGTTGCGGGTGAGGACGCCGCCCAGCCGGCGGTCCAGCATGGCTTCGGCGCTGATGATGGTGTCCCCCTGGTAATGGCCGACCGCCACGGGGTGGCAGGCGGCCCTCAGGTCGCTGTGGCGGATGCTGACCTTGAGGCGGGGCTGGCCGGAAATGCCTTCCTCACGAGGCGGCACCAGGCGGCTGCCGATTGCCGCCCGCCTGACCATGGCTTCGTCGGGAAGGTAAGGCAGGGCGCCCCGGGGCAGGATGTCGGGGCATTTCTCCAGGGGTAGGGGCGGCTGCTGGGTCAGCAGCTTGGTCTCCCCCATGGCCAGCAATTCCTGGATGCCAACAAACGACTTGGGGGTGTTCAGCAGGTCGCCGTGGATGGCGTCGATGTAATAGGGCTTGCAGCCCTCGGGGATGCCCAGGGACCAGGGAACCCGCCCGTCGCCGTTCGGGGTGCAGGAGAACTCCAGGCTGCCCTTCCTGGGTTGGGTGGGGGTGCGGGGAGCATGGCCGGCGATATAGGCCATGAACTTCCCGTCGAATGCCACCTGGTCGATCCGTTGGCGCACCAAGTGGCAGTGGGCCAGGCGGTTGCCTTGGGGCAGCGGCCAGTCCAGGCCGCTGTCATCCCAGTCGCGAAGCTCCTGCCAGGCCGCGGGACTGAAATAATCCCGCCCGTCCTCGACCGGCATCATCTCCAGGAAACCGTCGAAGGTGGCGATGGTCTGCAGGGTGTCCTTGAGGGAATGGCGAAGATCGACGCCGGACAAGGTCTTGACCAGGTTTTCCCGGCCGGCTAGGACGTAGGGCAGCAGCCAGGAACCCCGGTTGGGAGTGCCGGACATGATGAAGCGGCTGCAGGGCAGGGTTTTCAGGGTGTCCCACCACTTGGCGGCGGCGTCGGTGGCATCCTCCGAATAGGCGATGGCCCGCCGCACCAGGAGGCCGCCCATGGAATGGGCCAGGATGCGCACCGGCCGTTTGTTCTTCACCGCCGCGGGCAGGACCTCCGCTGCCAGGTAGTCGGCCAGGCGTTTGCCTTCCTTTTCCAAGGACAGGCGCCAGTCGTAGGGGAAGGGCAAAACCTCGTGGGTCCGGGTCAGGTCATCGAAAATCCGTCCGTAGGACATGTCCATCAAGGCGCTCGGGGCGACATTCCCCGAGCCGTTGTCCAGGCTGAACTTGGAAAACTGGCCCTCCAGCAATCGGGGCACGTCCACCCAGACCCGGAATTGGCCAATGATCAGCTCGCTGCCCATGATGCCGGGTACCAGCACCAGCAGGGGCTTGTTACCGTCGCTCCGGGGAGAGCGCTGGGTCAGGGGCTCCCGGGCCGGCAGGCCCATCCCCTCTTGGGCGCCCCGGGCGATATAGGCATTGCGGTCCGGGGCGGTGGTGATGTCCTTGAAGGCGCTCAAGCCGGGGTCGTCGTTGAGCAGGGCATCCACCAGGAGGCCGGCGGTTTCCTGGCGGCTGAAGTAATTGCAGTGCCAGGTCCCCGCCTCCTTGGCCAGGCAGTACCACGCTTTGCCGGCCCGGGTGGCGCCGCCGTACATGGAGGGCGTGTTGACCACCAGGTCGTTCTCGCCGGCGAAGACTCCCTCCGACACGAGGTCGGCCAGGGGCAGGAAAATACCGTCGCTGCGATAGTCGCTGCCGATCACCCGCAGGTCGGCGCCGACCTTGACCGTCGCCCGGTTCAACAGGCTGACCAGGGGAGAGTCCGGGCGCTGGGCCGCGACGCCGGGGATCGCTTCGGGGTTGGTCCGTTCCTTGACGACGGTGGCGATGAACCATCCGATATCCTTGCCGATGTCCAGGGGCGAGATGCCCAGGGAAGGCAGGTTTCCAGACACGGGAATGGACAGCAGGGACAGCAGGCGGTCGATGCGGCCGGCGGCCAGGCTGGTGCCGCGGGCCGGGCAGGCCACCCGTACGAAGCGGTCGATCTGGAAGCGCTTTGCCTTGAGCAAGTCGCCCAGGCGCTTGAGCTTGCCCACTTGCACGTCATCGTTGCCGAGCTGGCTGAAATCCAGGTCGTCGAAGGGATCTGTCGGCTTGCCCTGGTCGTCGAGCCGGCCGCCCCGGCACAGAAGTTCGCCCACCAATCCCCCCCGGGAATGGCTCACCAGGTGCAGCCGGGCGTTGGCCGGCAGGGCCTCCGCCAACTGCAAGGCGTTGTCGATGGGGGTTTCGGTGAGGGTCTTGTGTTCCAGGGCGAAGCTCCGCTCGCCGTATTGCCGGTAAAGCCGCTGTAGGCACTCCTTCCGGGTCTTCCACAACTCGCCGAAGCCGCCCTCGGT
>DASRUX010000248.1:0-7106 GCA_035655235.1 Rhodocyclaceae bacterium
GACCGGCCAGCCGGGGCAACAGGGCGGACAAGGCCAGCAGTCGGGCCAGCGCCAGCAGGACCAGAGCCAGCAACGCGGGCAGCAAGGCGGCCAGAGCGGCCAGCAGCAGGGCAGCAACATCGGGCAGGGCAGCCAGGGCGGCAGCCAAGGCGGCAAAGGACAGGGAAGCCGCTAGGAATCCGTAACCTTCTGATCAGCGGGCGGCCTGGGCCGCCCTTTTTGTTACCAGCGGGACGGATCGAAGATCAGGACGGCCTGGCCGTCGTCTGCCAGGGCCAGCGCCCTGGCACCCCGCAGTCCGATCCGGGCGGCGATGAGGGAGGGAAGGCGGTGTAGCCGGGAGATGGGGATTTCAGCCAGGGCGACGGGTTCGCCCACCCGCAGCGCCCGGCCGCCTTCGGGATGCTTCAGGGAAAGAGTCTGGCACGGGCCGGTGCGGCTGCCTTCAGCCGGCAACCCCAAGAGGCTTTCGATAGCCTCCCCGGGCCCGTCTGCCGCCGCCCGGCGGGAGCCCCCCACCCAGCGCGCCTCGATGCCGATGCGCCAGGGGCCGGCGGAAAACAGCACCATCGCCAGGGCCGGGCTTTCCGGCTGGCTATCCCGGGCTTCGCTCATCCCAGGCCGCGGGCGTAGTCGGAGAAAATTCGGTCCAGGTCAAGCACGGCCACCGGCCGGCCCTGCAGGGAGAGGATGCCGAGGACCAGGGGGCGCAGGTGGTCCGGCAGGTTGGCCGGGGGCGCCTGGACCTTGCTTTGGGGGACTTCCAGCACATCGATGACCCGATCCACCCGGATGCCGCTAGCCATGGCTTCCACCCGCCCGAGCAGGATGTTGGAACCGGAGCGGCCGGCACTGTCCGGCAGGTGCAGCATGTCGTTGAGCCGGATGACCGATTCGATGTCGCCCCGCACATTGATCACCCCCTCCAGGGAAGGCGGGCAGCCGGGGATGAAATAGACATCGGCGCTGGCCAGGACTTCCCGGATGTGGTGGCCGTAGAAGGCGAACCACTCGTCCCCCAGGGCGAACACCACCAGCTTCACCGTCGGCTCATCCGCATTGACGGTGTCCTTGTGGGCCTCCCGGGATTGGGTCAGGACTTGGTCGAGAGTCAGTTCGCTCATGGTTCTTGCCTAATCGATGGCCACCTGGTTGCGGCCGCCGCGCTTGGCCTGGTAGAGGGCCCGGTCGGCGGCTTCCCGGATCGATTCCATGGAGTCGTGTTCGGGGAAGCTGGCGATGCCGGCGCTGAAGGTACAGCTGAAGTCGCCCGCCGCCGAATGGAAGTCGATCTTGGCGAAATCCTCCCGCAGCCCGTCGAGGAGGCGGGCAGCCTGCTTGGTGTCGACGTTCCTGAGGACCACGGCGAATTCCTCCCCGCCGTAGCGGCCGACGATGTCGGAATTGCGCAGGCGTTGTTGCAGCACCCGGGCCATGGCCTGGATGACCTGATCCCCCACCGGGTGGCCGTAACGGTCGTTCACCGACTTGAAATGGTCGATGTCCAGCATGGCGAAGCAGAGAGTGGCGCGCTCCCGCCGGGCCGAGTTGATGGCGGTTTCCAGCAGTTGGGTGGTGGTGGTGTGGCTGAAGAGCCCGGTGAGGCTGTCCCGGGCCATGAGGGAGCGCAGGGTGCGCATGCGCTCGGCCCGGATGGCCACGGCGGCCACCAGCTCACCGGGGACCACGGGCTTGGTCAGGAAGCCTTCGGCGCCGATGCCGCGCATGGCGGTGAATTGCTTGCTGCGGTCGGTTTCGCTGGACAGGTAGACGATGGGCAGGCCGACGTAGTTGGGCACCTGGCGGATGACCTGGGCCAGGTCCCGGCCGTCGCAGCAGGGCATGTACATGTCCATGAGGACCATGTCCGGGTTGAATTCCTTCAGCACCTCCAGCACCTCTTTGGCGTCGCTCACCCGGCGGGTGATCATGCCTGCTTCCTGGAGGATGATGCTGTGGTAATCGCCGATATCCGGCTCGTCGTCCACGATCAGGATGCGGTAGGGCTCCGGCTCGTGCTGGCCGGTCAGCTCATCCAGGGCGGCGACCAGGCTCAGGGCCTGGGCCGGCTTGCGGAAATAGGCTTCGCCGCCGGCTTTCACTGCCGCCAGGCGGGCGGCGAAATCGTCCCGGGAAGAGAGGAAGATGGAGCGGACGGGGCGGCTGGTCTGCCCCTTCAAGGCCTCCAGGGCGTCGGTGCCGGCCTGCTCGCCCTGGGGGAAATTGATGTCCATGACCACCGCGTCCGGCTGGCGGCGCAGGGCCGCGGCGTAGAGCATGGCGGGTTCGGTGAAGCTTTCCGTCTCGTAGCCGAAGCAGCCGAGCTGGCAGGCCAGTTGCTCCAGCACCAGGGGCTCGTCATCGCACAGGTAGACGAGGCGGCGGCGCTTCTCATCCCCCGCCAGGCCGTCCGGTTCGGCGCTGACCGGCAGGCAGAAACCGGGATCGTCCTCGATGCCGCTACCGCCCTGGCGGCAAAGGGTGGCCGTCGTCGTTTCCAGTTCCGCCAGGCAACGGGACAGCTCCCCCAGCCAGTCGGCATGGTGCCGGCCGGTGGGGGCCTCGATGAGCTTGGCCAGGAGCGCCTCGCCCAGGGAAGCGGCCAGGCCCAGTTCCCGGAAACCGAAGGAACGGCCCGTGCCCTTGAGGGAGTGGAGCAGCCGGTGGAGTTCCGCCTTGATGGTTTGGCTTTCCGGTTCGGTGGTGATCTGTTCAAGGAGGGACCGGGCCTTGTCGATCCGGGCCGGCAACTGCTCCAGGAAGGCCGCCCGGAGCTTGGCGATCCTCTCGCGGGCTGTCTGCGGCTTGGGGGCGGGGGTCGTCATGGCAGCGCTCAATCCTTGCCGTAGCGGGCCAGGACTTCGGTGACGATGGGGGGCAGGCTTTCCTCCAGGGTGAAGTCCTTGAGGAGGCAGGCGTCCAGTCGGGGCTCCAGGGCCAGGGGGCCCTCCGGTTCGTCGCCGGTGAGCAGGATGAAGGGCAGCCGGCTCCCCTGGTCCCGCAATTCCCGGAAGAGGTCGATGCCGCTGATGAGCGGCATGTTCAAGTCGCTGATCACCATGTCGATGCCGCCATCCCCGTTCAGCTTGCCGGCCGCATCCACGCCGTCCTCGGCGAGGACCACCTCGTGGCCCATCTCTTCGAGAACGGCCGCGGTCATTTCGCCGGCCATCGCATCGTCATCCACCACCAGTATTCTCATTGTCCTGTCTCCTCCTGCCGCGTCAGCCCAACAGAGCCCGCAAAGTATCCACCAAATTGTTCTGGTCGAAGTCGCCCTTGACGATATAGGCGTCCGCGCCGACCTGCACGCCCCGCCGCTTGTCCTCCTCCTTTTCCCGGGAGGTGATGATGACGATGGGCCGGTCCTTGTACCGCTCCTCCTGGCGCAGGCGGGCGGTGAGGGAGAAACCGTCCAGGTTGGGCATCTCCACGTCGGTCAGCACCGCGTCGAAATCCCCGTCCATCGCCTTGCGGTAGCCGTCCAGGCCGTCCTCCGCCAGGGTGACCTGGTAGCCGTAGGCTTCCAGCACGTCCTTCTCGATTTCCCGGGTGTTGAGGGAGTCGTCCACCACCAGCACCTTGAAGCGGGAGACGCCAGCCTCCCCCTCGGACCGGGAGCCCCCCGCCTGGCCCCGCAGCCGCTGGGCCGCATCCAGGAGGGCCGGGGCGTGCAGCACGCTCACCAGTTCGTTCCGGCCGGTGGTGACCATGCCGGAAACCAGGGGCAGCTTGCGCAGGTGTTCCGGCAGGGGCTTGATCACCATGTCCCGCTCGTCCAGCAGTTCGTCTACCTGGACGGCGATCTTCTGATGGCGTACCCGCAGCACCACCAGCAGCATCCCCAACTGGGAAGCCGGTCTTCCCCGAGACTGGACGGGGGGAATATCGAGCAGTTCGGCCAGGGGAACCACCGGCACGAATTCGTTGCGGATGATGACTGCGTCCCGCTCGGCGACCCGCATCAGGCTGTCCCGGGGCAGGCGCAGCAATTCGCTGACGTGCTGGCTGGTGAAGCCGAAGGGCAGGCCGGCCGCCTCCACCAGCAGCACCCGCATCACCGCCAGGGACAGGGGCAGGCGCAGGGAGAAGGTGGTGCCGGCTCCCGGCCGGGTTTCCACATTGACCACTCCTTGCAGGTCGTCGAGGACGCACTGCTTGACCACGTCCATGCCGACCCCCCGGCCCGACAGGTCGGTGATGATGGAGCTGGTGGAGAAGCCCGGCAGGAAGATGAGGTCGATGGCTTCCGGGTCGGTGAGGGCAGCGGCCTTCTCCGGGCTGAGGAAGCCCTTCTTCACGGCCTTGTCCCGGATGGCGGCCACCGGGATGCCGGCGCCGTCGTCGGCGATGTCGATCACCACCCAGCCGCCGTCCTGGCGGGCCGACAGGGCGAGCCTGCCCTTGGGGGGCTTGCCGGCGGCGATGCGGGTTTCAGGCGCCTCGATGCCGTGGTCGATGCCGTTGCGGATCAGGTGGATGATGGGATCGGAGAGCTTGTCGATCATCTGCCGGTCCAGCTCGATGTCCGTGCCGCTGACCACGCAATCCACCTGCTTGCCCACCGAGCGCCCCAGCTCCCGCACCAGCCGGGCCGCCGGCTCGAAGACGATGGCAAGCGGCAGCATGCGCATCAGCAAGGTCTTGTCGTGGAGCTCCGCCATCAGGCTTTCCTGAGCCTGGACATCGTCCTTGAACACCTGGGCGAAGCCATGGAAGCGGCTGGCGATTGCCGCCAGGCCATCCCCATCGCCGCCGGCCTGTTCGCCCAGATGCCGGTCGATGGCGTGGATATCCTGGAGCCGCTGGCGCATGCGGGCGTGGCTGGACACCACTTCCCCCATCAGCTTGATCAGTTCGTCCAGCTTGGCCAGCTTCACCCGCACGGTTTCGGCGGTTTTCAGCTTGGGCTCGACGGTGGCCGGGCCGGCCGGCGGGGCGGGGGGCGGCGGCTCCGCCGGGGTGGGCGCAGGCTCGGGTTCAGGTTTGGATTCGGGCGCGGCGGCTTCCCCGGCTGCGGCCTGGGCCAGGGCTGCGCACAGGGCGGCATCCGGGGGCGGCAGGGCGGCCGGGTCGTTGGCTTCGGCCAGTGCATCCACCAGGGCGGAAATGGCATCGCCGGCCTGGTAGAGCAATTGGCCGAGGGCGGGGCTGTAGGGCAGCTTGCCTTCCCGCATCGCTCCCAGGACATCCTCCAGCTTGTGGGCCGTCTCGGTGATGGAAAGCAGCTTCAACATCCGGGACGAGCCCTTGATGGTGTGGGCCGAGCGGAAGATGGAGTTGATGGATTCGCCGTCGGCGCTCCCCGTATCCAGGGCGGCAAGGCCGTCGTTGATCCGGTTGAGGTGGTCGCGGGCTTCTTCCACGAAGCGGACGACGAATTTCGTGAGGTCGATGGCCATGGCTTAACCCGGCCCTCCGGCGGTCCGGCCGCCGCCCAGCCGGGACAGATGGTGTTCGCACAGAAAGCGCACTTCGCTGGCGGGCAGTTGGACGGGCATATGCTTGATGCCCGTGTCCGGCGGGTTGCCGGAGAGGAGCTGGATGACCACCCGATAGGCCCGGCGGGCCGGTTCCAGGGCCTCGGCCTGACGATAGAGGTCGGCCAGGTAGTAGTGGGCGGGCCAGCATTCGTGGCGGCCGTAGACCGCCTGCTTGAACCAGCGGATGGCGTCTTCCGGCCGGTTGCTCCACTTGGCTGCCAGCCCGCGCAGGAGGGCGGCGTCGATGGACCAGGGGTCCTCCGCCAGGACCGCTTCGGCCAGGGCGTCCGCGGCGGCGAAGTCCTTACGCTCGATCAGGACATGGGCCTTGAGGAGGCGGGCTTCCGCCGTCCCGTGGCCGCCGGCCAGGGCGCCGTCGAGGGCGGCCAGGGCCTCGTCGTAGCGCTTGTCATGGACCAACTGGCGCAGGGTGGCAGGATCGGCGGCGCTGGCCGACCGGGTCGCCGGCAGGCTCCATTCCCCGGGGGGAACCAGGACCGGCAGCGGGGCGGGCGCCGAGGGTTCCGGGCGGGGGGGCAGGGACGGCGCGGCCAGCCGGGGGGGCGACTCCCGGTATTCGGCGGAGCGGCCGGGCATGGCGAAGCCTTTTTCCGGCAGAGGCGGGCGCCCCTTCACGAAATAGAACAGGCCGTCTTCCTCCACCAAGGGCAGGACAGCCAGGTCGTTGGCGAGGGTCTCCGCCGTGCCGACGACGAGGATGCCGCGCGGCTTCAGCAGGGAGGCCAGGTTGCGCTGGATGGTCTTGCGGGTCGGCGTGTCGAAATAGATCGAGACATTGCGGAAGAAGATGATGTCGAAATCCCTCAGGGCCGGCGGGAAATCCTTGGCCAGGAGATTGAGCTCATGGAAGTCGACTAGTCGCCTCACGTCCTCCTTGAGGAGGTCGCCCTGGGGGGTCCGGGTGAAATAGCGTTCCTTCACCTCCTTCGCTACGCCCCGGAAGGAGAAGTCCTTGTAGCAGCCCTCCCTGGCCTTGGCCAGCACGGTGCTGTCGATATCGGCGCCTGCCAGGTGGAACAGGCGGGAAACGCTTTCGCCGTAGCGGTCCAGCAGGGCCATGGCGATGGAGTAGGGCTCCTCGCCGGAGGAGCAGCCGGCGGACAGGATGCGCAGGGGCGCCGTGCCCCCGCCGGCGGCCAGGAAACGGGGCACCAGGCGGTCCACCAGCAGGGTGATCTGGTCCGGCTCGCGGAAAAAGTAGGTTTCGTTGATGGTGAGGAGATTTACCAGCTCCTGGAATTCGGCGCCGTCCTGCTGCAGGCGGGCGTAGTAGCCGGCAGCGGGCAGGGCCAGGGCCTGCATCCGCCGGTCCAGGGCGCGGCACAGCTTCTCCTCGCCGCTGCCCTCGAACAGCAGGCCGCAATGGACCTTGATGAGGTCGGTGAAGGGCGCGGTGTCCAAGCTCATGCGGCTCCTCCGCCGAAGCCGCGGGCGGCCGCCGCCATGGCGCCGGCGATGTCGCCCAGGGGCAGCGTCCGCTGGACGGCGCCCCGTTCGACGGCGACCCGGTTCATGCCGTAGATCACCGAACTGGCCTCGTCCTGCCCGTAGGTCACGCCGCCGGCCTCCCGGATGGCCGCCAGGCCGGCGACGCCGTCGCTG
>DASRUX010000249.1:0-4963 GCA_035655235.1 Rhodocyclaceae bacterium
ATGGTCTGCTCCGGCAAACTGTCGCCGACCGCGACCGTGATCGAAGTAGCGCTGGTGGGAGGCCTTCAGCTATTCCGTGGCCCACGACCTGCGGGCGCCGCTCAGGAGCATCGACGGCTTTTCCCGCATCCTGCTCCGGGACAATGCCGACCAGTTGGACGACGCCGGCCGGGAATACCTGCGCCTGGTGCGGGAATCGGCCCAGCGCATGGGCCAGCTCCTGGAGGACATGCTCAATCTGGCCCGCTATTCCCGGGCCGAGATGCACTTCCAGCCGGTGGACCTGGCCGCCCTCGCCCGGGAGGTGATGGAGCGGGTGCGCCAGGAAGACCCGAACCGGAAGTTGGATTTCATCGTCCCCGACAGCCTGGTGGCCCAGGGCGACCCCGGCCTCCTGGCGGCGGTTCTGGAAAACCTGCTGGGCAACGCCTGGAAATACTCCCGCCCCCGGGAGGTGTGCCGTATCGAGTTCGGCTGGTCGCCGGAGCAGGGGGCCTATTTTGTCCGGGACAACGGGGTCGGCTTCGACATGGCCTACGCCGGCAAGCTGTTCAAGGTGTTCCAGCGCCTCCACTCGGTGGCCCAGTTCGAGGGGACCGGGGTGGGGCTCGCCATCGTCGAGCGCATCATCGAGCGCCATGGCGGCAAGGTCTGGGCCGAGGCCGAGGTGGAGCGCGGGTCGTGCTTTTATTTCACCCTGGCGGCGGCCCAGGTCCAGGTGGCGAAAAGTTCGGTTCCGGGCGGCCAGGCTCAGTAGAGCCATCCCCCGGCTACCCTGTAGCCGAGCCGCGACCGCGAACTTTGGGCTTGAGGGCAGCGTCCTAGTATGACTCAGCCCCGAGACCTCGAAGGCCCCCGCCGGGGGCCTCGCCGCCTTCTCGGCACCTCCCGGGAAATGTCTGGAATTCCCCGCTCGATGATGAACCGCGGGCTTTAGCTAGGTCGGAAGATTAGCATGTCAGCCCTGAAGGCGATTTTCTCCCGCCTGCATGTCGGAGAACATGAAGCCATGCCCCCGGGGGCCGAGGATCGGCGTCTGTCCGGCGACCGCCGAAAGGCCGATCGCCGGGGCAACGTTTTTCCCTTTTACGACCGGGAGCAACGGTTGCGCTTCGCGGCCCAGGCGGCGGGCTTCGGGACCTATGATTTCGATTGCCTGACCGGCCACAACCACCTGTCGCCGGAGCTGAAGGCCATTGCCGGCCTGCCCCAGGACCTGGAAACGGTCACCATGGACGAGGTGGAAACCCTGATCCACCCCGATGACCGGCCGGCCTGGATGGAAAAGCTGAAGGGCGCCCTCGATCCCGCCGGCAGCGGCGACCTGGACCACGAGCACCGGCTGGTGAGGCCGGACGGGGTGGTGCGCTGGGTGCGCGTCCGGGGCCGGACTTTTTTCATGGGCAGCGGGGAGGAGCGCCGCCCCCTGGCGGCCACCGGCATCGTCATGGATGTCACCGACGCCCGGGCCGCGGCCCAGAAAGTGGTTGATAGCCGGGCCGAGCTGTCCGGCATCCTGGATTCGGCCATCGACGCCATCATCAGCGTCGACGTCGGGCAGCGCATCGTCCGCTTCAATCCCGCCGCCTGCCGGATGTTCCGCTGTACCGTGGAGGAGGCCATCGGCTCGCCCCTCGACCGCTTCATCCCCGAGCGCTTCCGGACGGCCCATCAGCGCCATGTGCACCAGTTCGCCGAAGGCGGCGCCACCGCCCGGACCATGGGATTGCCGGGGGTTTTCTCCGGGCTGCGGGCAGACGGCGAGGAATTCCCCATCGAAGCCACCATCGCCAAGGTGCGGGTGGACAACGGCTGGCAGATGACCGTCTTCCTGCGGGACATCACCGAGCGCATCCGGGCCGAGGCGGCCTTGCAGCGCAGCAAGGCGGACCTGGAGCTGGCCGTGCGGGGTGCCAACATCGGCATCTGGCATTGGGACCTGCGCAGCGGCACGGTGGACATGTCGGCCCGCTGCCGCCAGCTTTTCGGGGTCGTGCTCGATGCCACCCTCAACTTCGAACACGTCATGGCCGCCATCCATCCGGACGATCGGGACCGGGTCAAAGCTGCGCTGCAGCACACAATCCGGGAGGGCGTCGAGTACAAGTTCGAAAAGCGCGTTGTTTGGAAGGACGGCAGTGTCCATTGGCTCGAATGCATCGGCCGCGATCTCCACGACGAGCGGACGGGCGAAGCGGTAGGGCTGCGGGGCATCTCCCTGGAAATCACCGAGCGCAAGCGCCTGGAAGAGACGCTTCTGGGCCGCAATGAGGAGCTGGAATACAGCATCGAGGATCGCACCGCCCAGCTTATCCGGGCCAACGAGGCCCTGGAGCGCAGCAACCTGGAACTCCAGCAGTTCGCCTTCATCGCCGCCCACGACTTGCAGACGCCGCTCCGTTCCATCAGCGGTTTTGCCCAACTGCTGCGGAAGGACTACGAGGGCCGCCTCGATCCCCAGGCCGAAGCCTGGCTCGACCAGCTGGTGCGCTCGGTACACCGCATGCGGGACGTGGTCCATGACATCCTGGCCTATTCCCGGGTCGAGTCCCGGGGCAACGCCTTCCGACCCACCGATTTCAACGAACTGGTGGATGACGTGCTCGCCACCCTGGATGCCCCCATGCGGGAAACCGGCGCCCGGGTCAGACGGGACCATCTGCCCACCGTCCTGGGGGACCGGACCCAACTGGCCCAGGTGCTCCAGAACCTCATCGACAACGCCCTCAAATACCACGGCCAGGCGCCGCCCGATATCCGGATCTCCGCCCGGCGGGAGGCCGAGGGCTGGGAATTCCGGGTTCAGGATAACGGCATCGGCATCGCCGAGAAGCATCTGGAGAATATCTTCGACATCTTCCGCCGTCTGCACACCCAGCAGGAATATCCCGGCACCGGCATCGGCCTTGCCATCTGCCGCCGGGTGGTCCATCGCCACGGTGGGCGCATCTGGGTCGATTCCCTGCCCGGCAAGGGCAGTACCTTCCACTTCACCCTGCCGGACCATCCCGAGGGGGCAAGATGAGCGTTTCCCTGACCACTCGCCGGCCGGCGGAAGTCCTGCTGGTGGAGGACAACATGGGAGACATCCTACTCACCCGGGAAGGCTTCAAGCGCAGCGGCTATCCCGTCAACCTGCACCATGTGGAGAACGGCGAGGATTGCCTGGCCTTTCTCAGGAAGGAAGGCGCCTTTGCCGATGCGCCGACCCCCGACCTCATCCTCCTCGACCTCAATATGCCGGTCATGGACGGCCGGGAGGTGCTGAAGACCCTGGTGGCCGACGAGCGCTTCCGCCATGTGCCGGTGGTGGTGCTGACCACCTCGGCCAACGAACAGGATATCCAGGAAATGTACGGGCTGCGCACCAGCAGCTACATCGTCAAGCCCCTGGATTTCGAGGAATTCCAGCGCATCATCCAGATCATCGCCGAGTACTGGTTCACCGTCGCCACCCTGCCGGGCACCCGAGACTGAGGGCGGCTCCCCCCTTCTGCAAGGCCGGGTTTAGGAAGTAGACTGGCGGCCTCGCTTCGATACGGATCAAGAGATGACTGCGGAATGCATGGGAGAACCCCTGGGCACCCTGGCCCTGCTGGAGCGGGCCCGGCAGGAGGCCGCCGGCAGCGGCGAGCTGGTCCGCCTGATCATGGGCGGCGTCCATCAGGTGGATTCCTGGCTGATCGGGCATCGTATCCTCCCGGCCATCGAGGGCAAGGCCTTGAAACGGCTGCGCTTTACCCACAATTTCAGGCATGGGGAGCCCAAATCCGCCGTGCTCATTCCCCTGCCCGACGGCGGGGCCTTCGCCTGCAGCGCTTCGGGCCAGTGGTTCGCCTTCGACCGGCCCGAGGCCCTCTCCGTTATCCAGCATATCGGCTTCCGCCATGCCCCCCAGAACCGCTGGGAGCACGGCTTCGAGGCCGGCCTGGAAGCGCCGGGGGAGGCCACGACGCCGGTGACGCCCTTCGACGTTGCCGCCTTCTGGGAGCAAGTCACCGGCACCCGGCCCGCCGGCTTCGAGGGCGGCGCCCTGGACGAGGTGGAAGCCCTGGGCTTGAAGCTCGTGGAGTTGATCTTCGACATCCCCGACGAGCTCGGGCTTTAGCTCAGCACCATCCCGATCACCCGGCGCAGAATCCCCAAGCCTTCCTCGATTTCCTCTTCCGTGGTGTTGAGGGCCGGCATGAAGCGCAGGCAGTGGGGCCGGGGGGCGTTGAGGAGCAGGCCGGCCTCCCGCGCCTGGGCGACCACTTCCGGCCCGATTTCCCTCCCCAGTTCCAGGGCCAGCAGTAGCCCCTGGCCCCGCACCTCGCCCAGGCCCAATTCCCGGGAGAGGGCGCGCAGGCCCTCGGCCAGCCGCTCCCCGGCGTCCCGGGTCGCCGCCAGGAAGCCGTCCGCCAGCAGGGTCTCGATTACCGCCACCCCGGCGGCGCAGGCCAGGGGATTGCCGCAGTAGGTGCCGCCCTGATCCCCCGGGGCGAAGCAGGAGCAAGCCTCCTTGGCGAGCAGGGCCGAGAGGGGCACGCCGCCCCCCAGGCCCTTGCCCAGGGTCATGATGTCCGGCTCGATACCGTATTGCTCGTAGGCGAACAGGCTGCCCGTGCGGCCGCAGCCGGTCTGCACCTCGTCCGCGATGAGGAGTAGGCCGTGGGCATCGCACAGGGTCCGCAGCCCGGCCATGAATCCCCGGGAAGCCGGAATCACCCCGGCCTCGCCCTGGATGGGCTCCAGCATGATCGCCACCGTATTGCCGCTGATGAGCGTGCGGACGGACTCCAGATCGTTCAGGACGGCCTTGGGAAAGCCCGGTACCTGGGGAGCGAACAGGCTGTCCCAGCCCGGCTTGCCGCTGGCCGACATGGTGGCCAGGGTGCGGCCGTGGAAGCCGTTGGCGAAGGTGATGATCTCGAAGGCGCCGCCCTTGTGGACCTGGCCCCATTTCCGGGCGAGCTTGATGGCG
>DASRUX010000250.1:0-13411 GCA_035655235.1 Rhodocyclaceae bacterium
GACCACCAAGCGCTTCCTCCACACCGAGCAGGGCAAGCAGCGGTCGGACATGGAATCCGCCGAGTCCAACCGCATGTTGGGCCTGGCCTTCCAAGGCCAGGGGCAGCTGGACATGGCCTTCGACAAGTTCCGCAAGTGCCCCATGGACGAGGGGCTCATGGAGAACCTCTACAACCTCGCCCTGGATTACGAGCGCAAGCGCCAGTTCAACAAGGCCGAGGCGGTCTTCCGCTACATGGCGGACTTCAACCTCAATTTCCGCGATCTGCCCCAGCGCATCGCCAAGGCCAAGCAGATGTCCGAGACAGTCATGCTGGGCGGCGGCCGGGGCCAGGCGGCGGGGGGGACCGTCATCCTCACCGACGGGCAGGTGGAAAAGCCGATGCTGGGCCGCTACCAGGTGGAGAAGGAGCTGGGCAAGGGCGCCATGGGCGTGGTGTACCTGGGCCGCGATCCCAAGATCAACCGCATCGTGGCCATCAAGACCATGGCCCTCTCCCAGGAGTTCGACGAGGACGAACTGGCGGACGTCAAGGAACGCTTCTTCAGGGAGGCGGAGACCGCCGGTCGGCTCAACCACCCCTATATCGTCACCATGTACGACGCCGGGGAAGAGCACGACCTGGCCTATATCGCCATGGAATTCCTGAAGGGCAAGGACTTGGCTCCCTATGTCAAGCCGGACCACCTTCTGCCCCTACCCAAGGTGGTGTCCATCGTCGCCCGGGTGGCCGAGGCGCTGGACTACGCCCACCAGAACAGCGTGGTCCACCGGGACATCAAGCCGGCCAACATCATGTACGAGCCGGAATCCGACCAGGTCAAGGTCACCGATTTCGGCATCGCCCGCATCACTGATTCCAGCAAGACCAAGACCGGCATGGTCCTGGGCACGCCCTCCTACATGTCGCCGGAGCAACTGGCCGGCAAGAAGATCGACGGCCGTTCCGACCTCTTCTCCCTGGGGGTGACCCTCTATCAATTGAGCTGCGGCCAGTTGCCCTTCACCGGCGAATCCATGGCCCAGCTCATGTTCAAGATCGCCAACGAGGCGCCCACCGACATCACGACCATCAATCCCACCCTGCCGCCGGCAGTGGTGGCCGTGATCGACAAGGCCATGAACAAGGACATCGCCCAGCGCTACCAGCGGGGCGCGGAGATGGCCGCCGACCTGAAAAAGTGCCTGGAGGGCCTCGAGAACGCTTCCGCCGCCGGCGTGGACATCCAGTTCTAAGGAGGGGAAAGAACAACAATGAATCTTGCCCAAGCGCTAGAAGTCGTCACCAGGACCGACCCGGGCCAGGTGCGCTCCCACAACGAAGACGCGGTCTTCGGGAGTGCCGAGGATGGGCTGGTCATCCTGGCCGACGGCATGGGGGGCTACAACGCCGGCGAAGTGGCGAGCGGCATGGCGACGACGCTGCTGTCCAGCAACTTCGCCCGTCTGCTCACCCACTGCAAACCCGAGGCGATGGATCCGGAAACCGGTAAGCGGCACGCCCATCGCCATATCGAGGAAGAGGTGGCCGCCACCAATTCGGCCATCTACAACACTGCCCAGAGCCAGCCCCAGTACGCCGGCATGGGTACGACCCTGGTCATGGCCTGGTTCTACGATAACCAGATGACAGTGGCCCACATCGGCGACTCCCGCTTGTACCGCCTGCGGGGCGAGGAGTTCAAGGTCGTCACCCGGGATCATTCCCTGCTCCAGGAGCAGATCGACAGCGGCATGATCACCGCCGAGGAGGCCCGCTACTCCCAGAACAAGAATCTGGTAACCCGGGCCCTCGGCGTCGATCCGGCGGTGGTGCCGGAAATCCACGATTACGACGTCCAGCCCGGGGATATCTATCTCCTGTGCTCGGACGGTCTCAACGACATGGTGGACGACGAGGAAATCGGCCTCACCGTCCAGACTTTGGCTGCCAACCTGGGGCTTGCCGCGGATCAACTGATCCAGATGGCGAACGACAATGGTGGCCGGGACAATGTTTCGGTTATTCTGGTCAAGGTACGGGCGGACTTCGCCGTGCCGAGAGGCTGGTGGCAGAAGCTGCTGGCCTGGTTGAAGTAAGGGGAACGGCAAGATGGCGAAATTGATTCTCTCCATGGATGGTCTCGTGCTCAAGGAAATTCCGCTTGGCAAGGAGCGTATGACCATCGGGCGCAAGCCGCACAACGACATACAGATCGACAACCTGGCCATTTCCGGCGAGCACGCTGCCATTGTCACCATCCTCAACGATTCCTTCCTTGAGGACCTGGACAGCACCAATGGCACCATCGTGAACGGCCAGACGATCAAGAAGCATTTCCTGCGCAACAACGACCTGATCGAACTGGGCAAATATCGCCTCAAGTACATCAGCGACCCGGTCATCGCCGGCGGTGCGCCTGATTTCGAAAAGACCATGATCCTCAGGCCGGGGGCGGCCAAGCCCGCCGAGCCGGTGAAGGACCACACCGACACCCATCCGGTGGTAGATGCGCCGAAGCCGGCTTCCGCGCCTGCTGCTGCCGCTCCGGCCCCCGCCGCAACTGCGCCGGCTGCCCAGGTGGCCGCCATCCAGCTTCTCAATGGCGGCAATGCCGGCAAGGAACTGGAGCTGACCAAGACCCTGACCACCCTCGGCAAGCCCGGCGTGCAGGTGGCGGTCATCGCCAAGCGTCCCCAGGGCTATTTCATCACCCATGTGGAAGGCGCCCAGTTCCCCGTCCTCAACGGCCAGCCCCTGGACGCCCAGGCCCACCCCCTGGCGGACCACGACGTGATCGAGATCGCCGGGGTCAAGATGGAGTTCTTCTTCAAGGTCTGAGGAGTTGCGCCATGGCTAAACCGAGGGTGGCTTGAAAAAGCACTTTTCCCGCTTCGTTCTGGGCATCGCCTGCGTGCTGGCGGTCATCGGGCATGCCGCTCACCTGTGGCAGATTCCCTTTGTCAGTGTGGTGGATGCCTATCTGTACGATGTCCGGGTCCGGCTGTCGGCATCCGATACGGTAGACGACCGCGTCGTCGTAGTGGATCTGGACGAGAAGAGCCTCGCCGAAGTCGGGCGCTGGCCCTGGAGCCGGAATACGGTGGCGGCCATGGTCAAGCGCCTGACCGACGACTACAAGGTGGCGGTGGTCGGCTTCGACGTGGTTTTCGCCGAACCGGACGAGAGCTCCGGCCTCAAGGTCCTGGAAGACATCGGCCGCGGCCAGCTTCGGGAAGTCGGCGCCTACCAGACGGCCCTCCACGGCCTGCGCAGCAGCCTCAACTACGACCGCCTGTTCGCCAATACCCTGAAGGGGCGGCCGGTGGTCCTCGGCTACTACTTCTCCAGTATGGCCGATGCCCGGGAAGCGGGGGCTTTGCCCGCGCCGGTCTTTCCGGAGGGCTACTTCAAGGATCGCCCGGTCAACCTGACCAGTTGGAAGGGCTTCGGCGGCAACTTGCCCGTCTTCCAGGAAAAGGCGGCCAGCGCCGGCCATTTCAATCCGCTACCGGACTTCGACGGAGTGTCCCGCCGGGTGCCGCTGGTGGTGGAACATGGCGGTGCCTATTACGAGGCCTTGTCCCTGGCCATGGTGCGGACCATCCTGGGCAATGCGGAGCTGCGGCCGGGGTTCCCGGAAAACGATTCCGGCATGGAGTGGCTTGAAGTGGCCACTCCCCGGGGCAGCCTGAAGATCCCGGTGGATGAATACGGCGCCGCCCTCATTCCCTATCGCGGCCCTGAGCGCAGCTTTCCCTATGTGTCGGCGGTGGATGTCCTGAAGGGACGGGTGCCCGCCGAGAAGCTCCTCGGCCGGATCGTCCTGGTGGGGACCACGGCGCCCGGCCTCATGGACTTGCGGTCCACCCCGGTAGGGGCGACCTATCCCGGGGTGGAAATCCACGCCAACCTCATCGCCGGCATCCTGGACGGCAACGTCAAGCAGAAGCCTTCCTACGTCCTGGGGGCTGAGGTGGTGCAACTGCTCTTCTTCGGCTGCCTACTGGCCCTGCTGCTGCCGCTCCTGTCGCCTTTCCGCTCATCCCTGCTGGCGTTGCTGATCCTGGGCCTCATCCTGACCGCCAACTACTGGTTGTGGCAGTCCCAGCACCTGGTCCTGCCCCTGGCATCCGGCATCTTCCTGGTGGTGATCCTCTTCGGCCTCAACATGTCCTGGGGCTACTTCGTCGAATCTCGCACCAAACGGCAGCTGACCGGACTGTTCGGGCAGTACGTGCCCCCGGAACTGGTGGACGAAATGGCCCGCGACCCGGAGAACTACAGCATGGAAGGCCGCAAGGAAGAGTTGACGGTGCTCTTCTCCGACGTGCGCGGCTTCACCACCATTTCCGAGGGGCTGGACCCCAAGGAGCTGGCCCTGCTCATGAACGAATACCTGGGGCCGATGACCACGGTTGTCCGCCGCAACCGAGGCACCCTGGACAAGTACATCGGCGACGCCATCATGGCATTCTGGGGGGCGCCGGTGGCCGACGCCGACCATGCCCGCCATGCCGTCCTCACTGCTCTGGAAATGCAGCGGGAGGTGAAGAAGCTGGCCGAACCTTTCAAGGCCCGGGGTTGGCCCGAGCTGCGCATCGGCGTCGGGGTCAATAGCGGCACCATGACCGTCGGCGACATGGGCTCGCCCGTACGCCAGGCCTACACGGTGATGGGCGACGCGGTGAACCTGGCTTCCCGCCTGGAAGGCATCACCAAGGAATACGGGGTCGGCATTGTGGTCGGGGAAGCCACCCGCGACCAGTTGAAGGACATCGTCTTCCGGGAGCTGGACCGCGTCCGGGTCAAGGGCAAGGACGAGCCGGTGGCCATCTATGAGCCCCTGGGCGTGGCCGGCGAAGTGCCCCAGGAAGCCATGGACGAACTCAAGCTTTGGCAGAATGCCCTGCGCCTCTATCGGGCCCAGGATTGGGATGGGGCGGAAATGCAGCTGGTCAATCTCCTCCAGCGCCATCCCGAAAGTCATCTATATCAGCTCTACTCCGAACGAGTCCGGTTGTACCGGGCCAATCCGCCCGGTGAAAACTGGGATGGCGCCTTCACCTTCAAGACCAAATAAACATGAAGCTGAGAATCCTGGGTTGCAGCGGCGGCATCGGCGGCAGGCATTTACGCACCACGTCGCTCCTGGTGGATCACGATATCCTCATCGACGCCGGCACCGGGGTGGCGGATCTCTCCATTGCGGAGCTGGCGGTCATTGACCATGTGTTCCTCACCCACACCCACCTGGATCACATCGCCTCCCTGCCGCTCATGGTCGATACGGTGGGGGACCGCCGCAGCAAGCCGCTGACGATCTACGCTTCGGATGCGGTTATCACCATCCTCCGGAACCATGTTTTCAACTGGGCCGTGTGGCCGGATTTTTCGGAGATTCCCAACGCTGCCAAGCCCTTCATGCGCTTCCAGCCCATGAAACAGGGGGAGACGGTGACCGTCGATGGGCGGAAGATCACTTCCCTGCCGGTGGAGCACACCGTCCCGGCCGTGGGCTACCACCTGGATTCCGGCGCCGGCAGCCTGGTCTTCTCCGGGGATACCGGCGCCTGCGATGCCTTCTGGCAGACGGTCAATCGCATCGCCAACCTGAAGCACCTCATTGTCGAATGCGCCTTCTCCAACCGGGAAGAGCGCCTGGCCCTGGCTTCCAAGCACATGTATCCCAGCCTGCTGGCGGCGGAGCTGCAGAAGCTGGAGCGCAGCTGCGACATCTACATCACCCACCTCAAGCCCGGGCAGATCGAGCTCACCATGGAAGAAATCGCCGATTGTCTGGGCGATTTCAAACCGAAGATGCTGCAGAACAACCAGGTCATCGAGTTTTGAACCCCATCATGGAACACCTCAATCCCCAAACCCTCAGCCGCCTGGAGCCGATTCGCGGACTCTCCGGCAAGCGTCTTGAAGAGCTGGCTTCCTTCTGCAAGCCGGAACATTATCCCCTCGGGGTCGATCCCTTCCGGGCCGTCTCCATCGACGGCCAACTGGTCTACGTGCTTGCCGGTGAACTCAAGGTCGTCCTGCCGGATGGCAGCATGCGCCTCATCGTCGGCGGCTGCGACATGGCCAACTGGCCCCTCGGGTACAAATCCCAGCTGCCGGCGGGCGGCAAGGCGATCACCGATGTGGACCTGGTCCGTATCGATTCGGACCTCCTCGACCTCATGATGACCTGGGACGACCTTTCCTCCGCCTCCGACCTGGCTGTCTCCAAGCCGGAGGACGCCGCCCTGTGGCGGACCATGACCGGTGCCTTTTCCGCCCACGCCCTGGCGGCCGGCGGCCTCGGCCAACTGCCGCCGGCCCACGTCCAGGGGCTGCTGCGACGCTTCGAGCGGGTCAAGGTCAAGAGCGGGCAGGTGATGGTGCGGGAAGGGGACGAGGGGGATTACTACTACCTGATCGAATCCGGCCGCTGCGAAGTGCGGCGCAGCATCGGCGGCGCCGATGTCCTGCTGGCCGAGCTGAAGGCGGGTGAAGCCTTCGGCGAGGAAGCCCTGGTGTCCGACGCCAAGCGCAACGCCTCCGTCCTCATGAAAACCGATGGCGTCGTCCTGCGTCTGGCCAAGCCCGACTTCATCGAACTGTTGCGTACTCCCTTGCTCCATGGCATCTCCCGGGACGAGGCGGAGCGCCGGGTGGCGAAGCGCGGCGCTATCTGGCTGGATGTCCGCTATGCCGTCGAGTTTGCATCCGACGGCATCGCCGGCGCCGTCAACATTCCCCTCAATGAAATCCGGAACGCCTTCGGCCTCCTGGACCGGGGCCGGGAGTACATCGTCTACTGTCAGAGCGGCCGGCGCAGTTCCACCGCCGCTTTCCTGCTCGCCCAGCACGGCTTCGACGCCTTCTGGCTGGAAGGCGGGCTGGCCGGCCGGGGAGGCCACTGAGATGAATTCTCCCGCCAAGCCGGATATCACCAGCACCGGGGATGTGGCCAGCCGACTGCTCTTCCTCAAGAACCTGCAGACGGTCACCAACAAGATCCATGCGACCCGGAATGTGGACGAGATCATGCTGGAACTGTCCCAGGACATCTCCAGCCTGTTCAATGCCGACCGCCTGACCATCTACATCGTCAGCGAGGACAAGCAGTCCATCGTCTCCAAGGTGAAGATGGGGCTCAATTCCTTCAAGGACATCAAGCTGCCCATCAATGAGCAGAGCGTTGCCGGCTACGTGGCGGCCACCAAGAAGACGGTGAATATCCGCGATGTCTATGACGAGGCGGAACTCGGCCGGCACAGCCCGAAGATGAAGTTCCTCCAGGAGGTGGACAAGCGCACCGGCTATCGCTCCAAGGAGATGCTGGTGGCTCCCATCGTCGACGGCGAGGGGGAGCTGCTGGGGGTGCTGCAGCTCATCAACAACAAAGCGGGGGCACCATTCTCCACCGTGGCCGAGGAGGGCGCCGGCGAACTGGGCCAGACCCTGGCCATCGCCCTGAACCAGCGCCAGCGGCCTGCCTTCGCCATCCGTTCCAAGTACGATCACCTGGTGGCCGACGGGCTCATCTCCGCTGCCGATATGGAGCAGGCCCAGCGCGCCGCCCGGCAGCAGGGCGGCGATCTGGAGGAGGTGCTGATCAAGGATTGGGGCGTGAAGCCGGCCGCCATCGGCGACGCCCTGTGGAAGTTTTTCGGCACCCCCTACGAGCCCTTCAAGGCCGACCGCATCAAGCCCATGGATCTCCTGCGCAACATCAAGCGGGAATACGTGGACGAGAGCCGCTGGCTGCCCCTGGAGGAGAACAAGGACGGCATCGTCATCCTTTCCCCCGATCCCGAGCGGGTGCGCAGTTCCCGGGTGGCGAACAACGTCTTCCCCAAGAGCAAGATCATCTACCGGGTGACCACCAACCGGGAATTCGTCCAGACGGTGGATCAGTTCTTCGGCGCCCTGGCCGATATCGGCTCGATGACCGACCTGCTCTCCGACCTGGGAGAAGGGGAGGAGGGCGTCGACAGCGGTTCCGACGACATCTCCGCCGCGGCCGACAACGAACTGGTCCGGCTGGTGAACAAGATCATCATCGAGGCCTACCAGCAGGGGGCGTCGGATATCCACATCGAGCCGCGGCCCGGCAAGGACAAGACGGCCGTCCGCATCCGCAAGGACGGCTCCCTGGTCAATTACATCGAGGTGCCGGCCTCCTACCGGAATGCCCTGGTGACGCGCCTCAAGATCATGTGCGACCTGGACATCTCCGAGAAGCGCAAACCCCAGGACGGCAAGATCAAGTTCAAGAAGTACGGCCCTCTGGACATCGAGCTGCGGGTCGCCACCATCCCCACCGCCGGCGGCGTCGAGGACGTGGTGATGCGTATCCTGGCGGCGGGCGAGCCTATCAAGCTGGACCAGCTGGGCCTGACGCCTCGCAACCACGAAAACCTGATCAAGTGCGTCGAGAAGCCCTACGGCCTCTTCTTTGTCTGCGGCCCCACCGGCTCCGGCAAGACCACGACCCTGCACTCGGTCCTGGGCTACCTTAATACCCCGGACACCAAAATCTGGACGGCCGAAGACCCGGTGGAAATCACCCAGAAGGGCCTGCGCCAGGTCCAGGTGAACAAGAAGGCCGGCCTTGATTTCGCCACGGTCATGAAGGCCTTCCTGCGGGCCGACCCGGACATCATCATGGTGGGCGAAATGCGGGACGCCGAAACCACCGGCATCGGCATCGAGGCCTCCCTCACCGGCCACCTGGTCTTCGCCACCCTGCACACCAACTCGGCGCCGGAATCCATCATCCGCCTCCTCGACATGGGCATGGATCCCTTCAACTTCGCCGATGCCCTGCTCGGCATCCTGGCCCAGCGCCTGGCCAAGCGCCTGTGCAAGAGCTGCAAGGAGGCCTACCAGCCTTCCCAGGAAGAGATTAAGCACCTGCTCACCGAGTATTGCGAGGAGCTGACCAACACGGACTTCTGGAAGAAGGACCCCAAGGGCTCCATGGAATCCATCTACAAGGAGTGGGTGAGCCGCTATGCCAAGGACGGCAAGTTCACCCTCTACCGCACCAAGGGTTGCGATGCCTGCAACGGAAGCGGCTACAAGGGGCGCGTGGGCCTCCATGAGCTGCTGGTGGGCACCGACACGGTCAAGAAGCTGATCCAGGAGAAAGCACGGGTTGCCGAAATCCTGGCATGCGCCTTAAATGAAGGCATGCGGACCCTCAAGATGGATGGCATCGAGAAGGTGGTGCAGGGCATCACCGATATCAAGCAGGTCCGGGCGGTCTGTATCAAGTAGGGGGTGCCCATGGAAACCGTCGAAGGGCTATTCAAGCGCCTGGAGCAGCTTAACGATATCGGCGCCTCGCTCTCCAACGAGCGCAACCTGGACCGCCTGCTGGAGAAAATCCTGGTGGCGGCCAAGACCATCACCCTCGCCGACGGCGGTACTCTTTACCGAATGTCCGAAGATCGGCAGCGGCTCCACTTCGCCATTGTGCGTACCGATTCCCTGGGCATCGCCTTCGGCGGCACCAGCGGCAATCCGACTTCCAGCAAATTCCCCGACCTCTCCCTCTACCGGGAGGACGGCTCCCCTAACAATTCCATGGTGGCGGCTTACGCGGCCATCACCGGGAAGACGGTCAACATCGCCGATGCCTATGAGGCGGAAGGGTTCGATTTTTCCGGCACGCGGCGCTTCGACGCAGGGACGGGGTACCGCTCCAAATCCTTCCTGACCGTGCCGATGAAGAACCACGAGGGCGAGATCATCGGCGTCCTCCAACTCATCAACGCCATCCATCCGGAAAGCGGCGTCGTGCGCGCCTTTTCCCTGTCCGACCAGCGGCTGGCGGAATCCCTTGCTTCCCAGGCGGCCATCGCCCTCACCAATCGGCAACTGGTGCAGCAGCTGGAAGAGCTGTTCGAGTCCTTCATCAAGCTCATCAACACGGCCATTGACGAAAAATCGCCCTACACCGGCGGCCACTGCCAGCGGGTGCCAGAGCTGACCATGCTTCTGGCCGAGGCGGTGAACGACACCACCGACGGCCCCCTGGCGGACTTCCATCTCACCGACAAGGACCGCTACGAACTCAAGATCGCTGCCCTGCTCCACGACTGCGGCAAGGTGACGACTCCGGTCCATGTGGTGGACAAGGCCACCAAGCTGCAGACCCTCTTCGACCGCATCCAACTGGTGGATACACGTTTCGAAGTGCTGAAGCGTGACGCGGAAATCGAGATGCTGCGGGCCATCGCCGACGGCGGCGACCGGGTGGAGCTGGAAAAGCGCTACCGGATGCGCGTTGCCCTTTACGACGAGGACCGCGCCTTCCTGCGCAAGACCAACATCGGCGGCGAGCGCATGAACGACGAGGACGTGGAGCGGGTCAAGCGCATCGGCCGGGACTATCGCTGGCGCAACCCGGTGGGGGAGGACGTGCCCTTCCTGAGCGACGACGAGTTGGAGAACTTGACTATCCGCGCCGGCACCCTGACGGCGGCCGAGCGGGAAATCATCAACCACCACATCGTCGCCACCATCAAGATGCTGGAACAGCTACCCTGGCCCAAGCACCTGAAGAACGTGCCGGAATACGCCGGCGGGCACCACGAGCGCATGGACGGCAAGGGCTACCCGAAGGGGCTGAAGCGCGACCAGATGAGCTGGCAGGCCCGGATGATGGGCATCGCCGATATCTTCGAGGCGCTGACCGCCAAGGACCGGCCTTACAAGGAGGCCATGAAGCTGTCCCAGGCCCTCTCCATCATGGAGAACTTCAAGAACGGCGGGCATATCGATCCGGATTTGTTTGCGGTGTTCAAGGAGAAGGAAGTGTTTTCTGCCTATGCCCGGAAGTTTTTGGGGGAGGGGCAGATCGATATAGGGGCAGAGCAGACAACAGACGCGTGACATTACAGGGAACTATGTGACGAAAAATGTCAGTTTTTTGTGGAAAGTGTCGATGGCACCTTGCTGGTGTGTGGGGGATTTCATGGCACATTTTGTGTTAGAGTAAAACTAACGGAATATCCGTCCGTTACTCTGTTTAAGGAGGATTTCGAATGAAAAAGCTTCAAACGGGTTTTACCCTGATTGAGCTGATGATCGTTGTAGCGATCATCGGTATTCTCGCGGCTATTGCTATTCCGCAGTTCAGCGAGTACACGAAGAAGGGGGAAGACAAGGCCGCCCAGTCGGACGCACGTAACTTCCTGACGGCTTCCATCGCCGCCTCGACTCAGTAATCTGGAGGATTGAAAAATGAAGAAAGTCATTCTGGCTGCTGTAATCGGGATCGCTTCTACCGGTGTTATGGCCGCCACAGCGCTTTGCGATGGAACTGGAACGCCGAAAACTGTTGCTGCCGGTACTGCCGGGACCGATTTTAACGTTGCTGAGATCAAACTTAATTGCTCGAACAACGTTTTCCTGCAGTATGGTCGTAGCTCCAATGCGATGAGTGTTGGTTCTGCGTCGTCCAAAGGCAAGACTATCTGGTCTGGTCACACTAATGGAGGTTCTGTAACCAGGGCCTCAGACTGTAGTGGTAATGCTTGTACCGCGACTAGTGCGGCCAGTGGCGCTGGTACTGCCGCGGATACTGCTCTTACCGCTGCTTCTTCGGGCTAATCTACTGAGAATTAGAGAAGGCGCTCCGCTGGGAGCGCTTTTCTTTTTATGCCCCAATTTTTTCTTTCCGCCTGGCGTTCCGGCCTTCGGGGGCGCGGTTTTTGGGGAGTATTTTTCCTAGGAATCGCGTTTGTCGCTGTCGCTTATTTTTCCGCTTCGTTTTCACCTCGGCAGCCACGTACGGTTGCCCTGGATATTGGTCTGTCGGGGCTCCGTTTCAGCTTGGTTCTGTTCGCGATCACGATCGTTCAGGAGTTGGTTGGCAATGAGATCGAGCGACGGTGCATCGTTCTCGCTCTCAGCTACCCAGTTTCCCGGGCTCATTACTTGGTGGGTCGCTATCTCGGAGTTGCTGCGCTGACGGGGTGTTCAGCCTTGATACTGGGCGGGATACTGTGGATAGCCGTATACTCCTCTGCGCTCCAGTACAAGCAGCAATTTGCCATATCCCTCGGAGGACCTTATTGGATTGCCATCTTCGGCATCTGGCTGGATGTCATGGTAGTTGCCGCATTCGTCCTTTGGATTGCTTCCATTTCTACAGTTCGTATGTTGCCTCTAGCCCTTGGGGCCATCTTCGCTATCGCTGGCAAGGCCCTAGGCAGTGTTGTTGATTACCTGGCTAGGGGGGCCGATGGGCAGGAGGATATGGTGGCTGTTTATGGCCCCCTGATGGAAATGATCCGTTACCTGATTCCGGACCTTTCCCGATTGGATTGGCGTGTATGGCCCATGTACGGACTACAGCCGGATGGCGAAGCCATGATTCTTGCTGCAGTGATGGGAGTGGCCTATATGGTTGTCATGGTGGGACTGGCTCTTCATGCTTTCTCCCGCCGGGAATTTCTGTAGAAGATGAGGCTTAGGAACGGCTCAGGGGGGCTCTCCGCACTGCTTGGAATGGCCTTGTTTGTCGCAGTGGTGCCTTCACTCTACAGTCGTCCCCGAACATCAGTTCTTGTTGAAATGCAGGTCGCGTTGCCTCGTTTTGCACAAGTCATCATGTCCGGGGGCGATAGATTCTTTGCCGCTAACCTAGCAGGTTTTCGGACGCTAATAGCGTCTACCGAGAATATGGGGCCCGAGAACTATCGTATCCAGGGGGTGGTACAGTCGGATGTCGCCTGGTTCAATGGTGCACACGAGGATAATTACTATATCGCAGCGGCTATCCTTCCTTGGAATGGTCAGGTGGCGGCAGCCCAAACCGTGTTGCGTCGGGCTTCCGACGCTAGGCCTTTCGATATGCAGCCGGCTTTTTTCTACGGGTTCAATGCCCTACATTTTCTGAAAAGACCTGTGGAGGCGGGGGAGTGGCTTCTGGTTGCGGCGAATCATAGCCAGGATGAGAACGAACGCCTGCAACTCCAGAATCTTGCAACGCTGTGGATTGCTAAGGGCGAAGATAAGGAATTTGCTATTCGTTTGCATCGCCTTATGGCCAAGGAGTCAAAGCATAAGGGTTTTGCGGACCATCTGGAGAAGCGAGCCCTGCGTCTGGAGAACCTCTTGGCACTTGATTGCGCCATCGATAGATACAACGAGCTAGAGGGGCACAGGCCGACAAGATTGAAGGAGCTTGTGGATAGTCACATGCTGGCAGGTGTTCCGCAGGATCCGTTTGGCGAACGCTACATAATCGGTGCCGATGGCAAAGCACAAGTAGCGCCGGCCACTGTAGTCCCGGAAAAGAGTGAAAGAAAAAGCCATGACTAGTGCAATCAGGGTGGAGAATCTTCGCAAGACTTATCCGCGTGCATGGCGAAAACCGGCCAAGGAGGCGCTGAGGGGAGTTTCCTTGAACGTAGGTC
>DASRUX010000251.1:0-2394 GCA_035655235.1 Rhodocyclaceae bacterium
CTTCTTCGTCGATAGCGCCGCCTTCCCCCAGACCATCGACGTGGTCAAGACCCGGGCCGCCTACTTCGGCTATGAGCTGGTCATCCGCCCGGCCGAGGAAGCCGCCGAGCACGAGGTCTTCGGCGCCCTGCTCCAATACCCGAACGAGCGCGGCGAAGTCACCGACCTCACCAACCTGATTTCCGCCATCAAGGCCAAAGGCGGCGTCGTGGCCGTGGCCTCCGACCTGATGGCCCTGGTGCTGCTCAAGTCCCCCGGTGCCATGGGGGCCGATATCGCCCTCGGCTCCAGCCAGCGCTTCGGCATCCCCATGGGCTTCGGCGGCCCCCACGCCGCCTTCTTCGCCACCCGGGAAGCCAATGTCCGCTCCATGCCGGGCCGCATCATCGGCGTCTCCAAGGACGCCCGGGGCAACACGGCGCTCCGTATGGCCCTGCAGACCCGGGAACAGCACATCCGCCGGGAGAAGGCCAATTCCAATATCTGCACGTCGCAAGTACTGCTCGCCAACATGGCCGGCATGTACGCGGTCTATCACGGCCCCAAGGGCCTGAAGACCATCGCCGCCCGCATCCACCGCCTCACCGCCATCCTGGCAGAAGGCCTGAAGCGCGCCGGCGTCACGCTGCTGACCAAGCAGTTCTTCGATACCGTCCAATTCGACCTCGGCGCCCGCGCCGACACGGTGTACCGCACGGCCCAGGCAGCCGGCTACAACCTGCGCAAGGTGTCCTCCGGCGTGCTGGGCATCTCCTTCGACGAGACCACCACTCGCCAGGACGTGGCCAACCTGTTCAAGGCCATCGCCGGCATCAACCTGGACATGGAAACCATCGACGCCCAGGTGGCGGCGGCCGATCCGGCCGTGCCGGCCTCCCTGCTGCGCACCGACGCCATCCTCCAGCATCCGGTGTTCAACACCCACCACACCGAGCACGAGATGCTGCGCTATCTCAAGGCCCTGCAGAACAAGGATTTGGCGCTGGATCACTCCATGATTTCGCTCGGCTCGTGCACCATGAAGCTCAACGCCACCAGCGAGATGATCCCGGTCACCTGGCCGGAATTCGGCGGCATCCATCCCTTCGCGCCGCTGGACCAGGCCCAGGGTTACCTGGAAATGATCCGCGGCCTGGCCGCCTGGCTCGCCACCGTCACCGGTTTCGACGCCATCTGCATGCAGCCCAACTCCGGCGCCCAGGGCGAATACGCCGGCCTGGTGTCCATCCGCCGCTACCACGAGAGCCGTGGCGACAGTCACCGCAATATCTGCCTCATCCCTCGCTCCGCCCACGGCACCAACCCGGCCACGGCGCAGATGTGCGGCATGCAGGTGGAAGTGGTGAATTGCGACGACAACGGCAACGTGGATGTGGCCGACCTGCGGGCCCGGGCCGAAAAGCACGCCGCCGACCTGGCCTGCCTGATGATCACCTATCCCTCCACCCACGGGGTGTTCGAGGAAGCCATCAAGGAAATCTGCGACATCGTCCACCAGTACGGCGGCCAGGTTTACATGGACGGCGCCAACCTGAATGCCCAGGTGGGCCTCACCGCCCCGGGCTTCATCGGCGCCGACGTGAGCCACATGAACCTGCACAAGACCTTCGCCATCCCCCACGGCGGCGGCGGACCGGGCATGGGCCCCATCGGCCTCAAGGCCCATCTGGCGCCCTTCATGGCCAACCATGCGGTGCAGACGGTGGAAGGTCCCCACCAGGGTCGTGGCGCGGTGAGCGCCGCGCCCTGGGGATCGGCGTCCATCCTGCCCATCTCCTGGATGTACATCGCCATGCTGGGCGGCGCCGGGGTCAAGAAGGCGACCCAGGTCGCCATCCTGAATGCCAACTACGTGGCCGCCAAGCTCAAGGACCATTTCCCGGTGCTATACGTGGGCAAGAACGGACGCGTCGCCCATGAGTGCATCCTGGATATCCGTCCCGTCAAGGCGGCCTCCGGCATCACCGAGACGGATATCGCCAAGCGTCTGATGGACTACGGCTTCCACGCGCCCACCGTCAGCTTCCCGGTAGCCGGCACCATCATGGTCGAGCCCACCGAGTCGGAATCCCAGGCTGAGCTGGACCGCTTCATCGCGGCCCTGACTGCCATTCGGGAAGAAATCCGCAAGGTGGAGGCGGGCGTCTGGCCGGCGGACAACAATCCGCTCAAGAACGCTCCCCACAGCCAGGCCGACCTGGTGGACGGCGAGTGGAACCGCCCCTACAGCCGCGACGAAGCCGTCTTCCCGCTGCCTTACGTCCGTGCCAACAAGTTCTGGCCGAGTGTGAACCGCATCGACGACGTCTACGGGGACCGCAACCTGTTCTGCGCCTGCGGCCCGGTCGGCGAATAAACGCCCCGCCGGGGTAAGATGAAGCCGCGCCGTTCCTG
>DASRUX010000252.1:0-2206 GCA_035655235.1 Rhodocyclaceae bacterium
AGGACTACCTGAACGTCGCGCGCGTGCTCAACCTGTCCGAACTCAAGGTGTTCACCCGGATCCTGTTCCCCGCCGTGCTGCCCTACGTGCTGACCGGCGTGCGGCTGTCGATCGGCGTGGCCTGGCTGGTGATCGTCGCCGCCGAAATGCTCACCGGCGGCGTCGGCATCGGCTTCTGGGTGTGGGACGAATGGAACAACCTCAAGGTGGAGCACATCATCATCGCCATCTTCGTCATCGGCATCGTCGGGCTCCTGCTGGAGCAGGCCCTCATCCTGATCGCCAAGAAGTTCTCCTACGACCACGCCTAACGGAGGCCACCATGGAAAAGTTCGTCACCATCGAAGGCGTCGACCAGACTTTCGATACTAAAAAGGGCAAGTTCGTCGCCCTGCGGGATATCGACCTGGACATCCGCCAGGGGGAATTCATCGCCCTCATCGGCCACTCGGGCTGCGGCAAGTCCACCCTCCTCAACCTCATCGCCGGCCTCACCCGGCCCACCTCTGGCGCTCTCATCTGCGACGGGCGGGAAATCGCCGGCCCCGGGCCGGAGCGGGCGGTGGTCTTCCAGAATCATTCCCTGCTGCCCTGGCTCACCTGCTACGACAATGTCTATCTCGCCGTGGAAAAGGTTTTCGGCCAGAAGGAGGGCAAGCCCAAGCTCAAGGCCCGCACCCAGGCAGCCCTGGCCCTGGTCGGCCTCACCCATGCTGAAACCAAGTTTCCCCACGAAATTTCCGGGGGCATGAAGCAGCGGGTGGGCATTGCCCGAGCCCTGTCCATGGAGCCCAAGGTGCTCCTCATGGACGAGCCCTTCGGCGCCCTGGATGCGCTGACCCGTGCCAAGCTCCAGGACGAGCTGATGAAGATTTGCGAGGTGACGAAGGCCACGGTGGTCATGGTCACCCACGACGTGGACGAGGCGGTGCTCCTCTCCGACCGCATCGTCATGATGACCAATGGTCCCGCCGCCACCATCGGCGAAATCCTGGAGGTGAACCTGCCCCGGCCCCGGGATCGCCTCACCCTGGCCCACGATCCCGCCTATATCGACTGCCGCGCTGCCGTCCTTCGTTTTCTGTACGAAAAGCAGTCCCATACGGAAAAGCTGGCTGCCTGATTTCCCTGGGAGTCGTGTGGACCCTTGCCCGCCGGGCAATCCGGCGGGTTCTTTTTTGGTTCCGTCCCCGGGATAGGGATAAACCCTAATTCAGGATTGTTGCTTCCCCCTGTATCGTACGCCTCGCGCCATGTTTGTGGTCAGACCAATGATCCATGCGAGGCGCATCGAAGGCGGTGAAACCAAGGGTCAGTATTCGGGCGTTTTGTCCGGTATCCCTACAAAAAATCCGTCTTTGTGCATGTTGGCGTGAAAGGCATCCAGGCCCTTCCCTTGGTGGGGAAATGCCGATTGGTCAGACCAATCATGTGAGGCCGGTCGCCCAGGAACTGTTACGCAACCAAAACTGAGCATTGCTCAGTGCTCAAGGGAGGAAGAGATGACTTGGCAGATGAATGTGGATCCACTGGGAAGCATCGGGCTTTCCGCGCTTGTCGCGGTGATACCGATCGTCTTCCTGTTCTGGGCGCTTGCCATCAAGCGCATGAAAGGCCATTTTGCGGCCATGGGCGGCACCGGGCTGGCGCTGCTGATCGCGGTGGGCGTCTACAAGATGCCGGTGGACCTGGCGGCCCTGGCGACCCTGTACGGCGGCGCCTTCGGCCTTTTCCCGGTGTGCTGGATCGTCATCACGGCCCTGTTCATCTACAACATGTCGGTGAAGACCGGGCAATTCGAGGTGATCAAGAACTCCCTCGCTTCCATCACCGATGACCGCCGCCTCCAGGCGCTCCTGATCGCCTTCTCCTTCGGGGCCTTCATCGAGGGTGCTGCCGGCTTCGGCACGCCGGTGGCCATCACCGCCGCCATGCTGGCAGGCCTGGGCTTCAACCCCCTCTACGCCGCAGGCATCTGCCTCCTGGCCAATACCGCCCCCGTCGCCTGGGGCGCCATCGGCATTCCCATCGTGGTCGGCGGCCAGGTCGCCGGCATCCCCGATTTCGCCCTCAGCCAGCTGGTCGGCCGCACCTTGCCGCTGCTGAGCGTCTTCATCCCCCTCTATCTGGTCATCCTCATGGCCGGCTGGAAGAAGGGCCTGGAAGTGTGGCCCGCCTGTCTGGTGAGCGGCGGCTCCTTCGCCGT
>DASRUX010000253.1:0-2953 GCA_035655235.1 Rhodocyclaceae bacterium
CGGGGCCAGGGAGGCGCAGCCGCTCAGGAGGAGAGCGATGGATAGCGGAAAGACACAGTGGAAACTACGGTATTGGGATGACACGCTGCTGCCCCTCAGGGAAAAACCGATTCGGAGTTGATCGAGGTCTGGACGCCGGCCATCCGGCACGAACCTCTCGAGGGCGCGAGGTTATTTTCCGGGCATATGCCGGTCAATTAGCCCAAAGTCTGTATCGACCTTGGTCTGTACTATCCCGGGCAGGCAGATGAGATAATGGCGCCCGATTATGTCGGAGGCATTTTGATTGAATAGGAATCACGCAATACGTCTGGAACAGGGGCAAAGCCTGCACGATGGCGTCCCCCTGGTGAGCCTGGGCAACCTGGGCGGGGCTCTGTGCGCCATGCTGATCCTGCTCAACAGCGACGCGCTTCCCCACGGCTTCCTGTACGGGTGGTTCGCCTTCTTCCTGATGCATACTGGCGCCAGTTTCTACCGACGCCGCCAGATGCCCCGGGAGAGCCTCGCCGACCCGCATCAACTGTCCCGGTGGTTCCGTTGGTCGGTCATCAGCATCACGGCCCTGGGCGTGCTCTGGGGTGCCCTGTACATCCCCCTCTTCTTCCAGGACAACACGCCGCTCCAGTTTGCGGCCCTGGCCGGTTCGGCCATGCTTTCCGTGGGGGCGATGGCGAGCCTGGCCACCCACCTTCCCACCTACCGCGCCTTCCTGATCACCCTGCTGCCCGCCATGTCGGCCGGCCTGCTAGCCCAGGGCAACTGGATGGATATAGGCATGGGGCTGGCCTCGGCACTGTTCTTCCTCTACATGCTGTGGTCGGGCAACCGCTTCAGCGCAAGCTACCTGGAATCCCTGCGCCTGCGTTTCGAAAACCTGGATCTGGTGCGAGAGCTGACGGTGCAGAAGGAGGCTGCGGAGCAGGCGGCCCTGGCCAAGTCCCGCTTCCTGGCCGCCGCCAGCCACGACCTGCGCCAACCCATGTACGCCATCCACCTCTACCACGACGCCCTGGACAACGCCCCATTGTCCGACGAGGCGCGGCAATACCTGGACAATGCCCGGCAATGCGCGGCCGCCATGGACAGCATGTTCTCGGTACTCCTGGACATGTCCAAGCTGGATGCGGGAGTCATTCAGCCCGTGGTGACATCCTTCCCTGTCGCCAGCATCCTGGACCGGATCCGGGTCGAATTCACTCCGACCGCCCAGGAAAAGTGCCTTTCCCTGCGGGTGCGGGACTCGGACGGGATCATCCAGACCGACCGGGCCCTGGCGGAGCAGATCATCCGCAACCTGGTGGCCAATGCGGTGCGTTATACCGAGCGGGGGGGCATCCTGGTGAGCTGCCGCCGGCGAGGAGACCGCCTGCAGATCGTAGTGGCCGACACCGGCATCGGCATCCCCGAGGAACAACAGGCGGTGGTATTCGAGGAATACGTCCAGCTCGGCAATCCCGAACGGGACCGCAACAAGGGCCTGGGCCTGGGCCTAGCCATCGTCAAGCGCCTGTCCCGGTTGCTGGAGACGCCCCTCGCCCTGAAATCGAGGCCCGGTCGGGGCTCGATATTTACGGTGGAATTCGTCCGCCGGGATATTGCCGACAAGCAGCATGACGTCGCCGGCAACCCGCGCCTGGGCAGCCTCGAACACTGCCTGATCGCGGTGATCGATGACGAGGTGATGATCCGCGACGCCCTCAGGACCGTGCTGGAGAAGTGGGGCTGCACCGTGGCCGTGGCGGGCAGCGGGGACGAGGCGGTGGAGGCACTGGCCATGGGAATCCGCGTTCCCGACGCGATCATCTGCGACTATCGCCTGCGGGGCGAGGAAACCGGCCTGGATGCCATCGAGAAGCTGCGCGCCGAGTTCTGTACCGACATCCCGGCCCTGCTGGTGACCGGGGACACGGCGCCGGGCCGCATTCGGGAAATCCGGGCCAGCGGGCTGCCCATGCTCCACAAGCCCCTGCAGCCGGAAGCCCTGCAGGCGGCCCTGCTGCGCGCCTGCGATCAGTCCCGGAAGATGGCGGAAGCCGTCCTGGCGGACTGATCGGCGGGCGGTCAGGCCTCGTCCATCGCCCCCTGGGCCGGCAGCGTGTCCAGGCCCAGGCTGCGGGCGATCAGGACTGCCTGGGTGCGGCTCAACACCCCCAGGGCGCGCAGGATGGCGGTCATGTGCATCTTGACCGTCGCATCGGACAAATCAAGCTTGCGCCCGATCTCCTTGTTAGAAAGCCCTTCGCACAGCAGGCAGAGGATTTCATGCTGGCGCCGGGTGAGGCTCTTGGGCTCATCCCGCCTGCCGCCCGCCGCCAGCTTGCGAAGGGCATCGCTCAATTCGGTGGCCGAGGCCGACTTGGACACATAGGCAGTGGCACCGGCCGCCAGGGCCGCCTCGATCCCCGCATCATCTTCCGTGCCCGACACCACCAGCAACGGCACATCCGGCCTGGCCTTGCGCACGGCGGCCACGGCGGCTGCGCTCCGGAGGGGGCCGGGCAGGCCCAGGTCCATCACCACCAGCCGGATTTCCGATTCCTGGTCCAGGATTTCCAGGCCCTCCTCCGCGTTGGTGGCCAGGCACAGCTCTACGTCCAGTACCGGACGGATCAGGTGTACCAAGGCGTTGCGGAACAGGGGGTGGTCTTCGATGACGAGAGCAAGGGCCATGGGCGGCGATCGATCAGCAATTTGAGGTAGCGTCTCCGGCCCCGTGACGGTCCGGATTTCCTGGTCCCATACGAAGGCCCGACGCCCAGTATTCCAGGAAGATCGAATTATGCAACGTGTCTATTCTCCGTTAGAAGTGAATTTCTTCACGAATGGCATCCATCCGCCCCCTCCTGGGCCGATGCCGCGACTTCTTTGCTAAGCTAACGGACCATTTTATCGGAGCAGCACCCATGGCCTCTTTGCAGGACCAGTTTTTGAAAGCCGGCCTCGTCGACAA
>DASRUX010000254.1:0-7962 GCA_035655235.1 Rhodocyclaceae bacterium
AAGGAGCGGGGCAATATCAACACGCCCCTGGAGCTGGCCATCCTCAACCAGACCGACCGCTTCAACCTGGTCATCGACGTGGTGGACAAGGTGCCGGGCCTGGCTGCCCGGGCGGCTCACCTGAAGGAACAGATGAAAAACGAGATCATCCTGAACCTCGCCTTCGCCCACGAGCACGGCCATGACCGGGCCGAGACGGCCCACTGGGTTTGGCCGTACTGAGGCGCAAGAAAGGGCACAAACCCTAAGCGCCCCTACTCCGGCGCGGGCCATCAAATACCGCGGAAACGGAATGGCTCGCTCCATACCTGCGTCATAACATCGCCATGCAAGCCTCGCAGCCCCAGGAGCTCCGGTGATGGAAAACAACTCGCCCCGCCAAACAGGCCCCCAGTCCAACGTCTTCGGCGACGTTATCCGGCAATTGGCCTTGAATATCCAGCGGCTGGACGAAATCGCCGGGAATCTGCGGGCATCGGCAGCGAGCCTTCGGCGAACGGCGGCTGCATTGCGTTCCCTGTCGGACCGCAAGACATCTCCAAGATGACTTGAAATCGCGCCCCGGGGGAAACGGGCGCGGCGCCTCCTTGGCGGAACGATGGGCCCTAATCCGGGCTCACAGGGGCTCACTTTTGTTGACCATAAGGTTCGACAAGCCCCAATCCCTTGCATAATATGAGATTAGCAAACGGAACTCCCTCCCTGAAAAGAAGGGGTCATCATGTTAGAGAAATTCCGTAGCCTCTTTCGCAAACGCGATACCCCACCACCGGAAGACACTTCCTTCAGGCGACTGAACGAGTTGGCGCCCCTGCGTAGTGCCGAGACGACGACCGAGGGCGACCATTCCTTCGTCTGCCGGGAACCCATCCTCAACCGCGCCGGACGCATCGCCGGCTACGAGTTCCTGCTCCACCAGCGCATCAACTCCCGCCTGGCCGGCCGCAGCGCCACCATCCGCCGGGCCTACGACGAAGCGCTCATCCTCAACCTGAGTTCCGTCGGGGTCGGCAGCCTCCTGGAGCATCGCTTCGCCTTCGTCGGCATGTCGCCGTTCTCCCTCTCCAGCCCCCAACTCGCCCGCCTGCCGAGTACCAACACCGTGCTCATGCTGGAACTGCCCGAGGAGGATTCCTCTCTGGACGCCGGCCTGCTGGATCAGGTGCGGCTGGCCAAGGAGCAGGGTTTCCATATCGGCTATCGCGCCCGGCCGGAGGGAATGCAAGAGGAACTCCTGATGCTGTGCGATTTCGTCCGCATCTCCACCCCGACCTACGACGGCCTGCAACTGGCCGACTGGATGCGGCACCTGCGCAAGATGGGAGATGACGGCGGCCGGCCGCCCTTTGCCCTGATCGCGGCCGACATCGAAACCACGGACGATTTCCAGATTTGCTTCCGGGCCGGCTTCGACTATTTCCACGGCCCCTTCGTCACCCGCCGGGAAGACTGGCATCCGCCCCGCAGCCAGATCGACAGTACCCGGGTGATGCAGATCCTCAGCCAGTTGCGCAGCGAAGTGGAAGTCCCGATCCTGGCCGAAAACATCCGCCAGGATGCGATCCTCACCTACAAGCTGCTGCGCTATATCAACTCCGCCGCCAACGGCCTGCAGCAGGAGATCACCTCCATCGACCATGGCCTCGTGCTGCTGGGCCGGGAGCGCTTCTACCGCTGGCTGTCCCTGCTCCTCTTCGACGTGCAGAAGGCCGGGCCCCTGGAGCGGGTATTGATCGAACAGGCCCTGGTCCGCGCCGGCCTCATGGAGCGCCTGGGCCACCGGATAGAAGGCCTGCGCAGCCGCACCGACCACCTGTTCCTCACCGGGCTGTTTTCCCTCCTGGACCAACTCCTGGGCAGCCCCCTGGAACGCATCCTGGTGGACGTCGCCCTGCCCGAGCCCGTCGTCCAGGCCCTGATCTCCGATGCCGGCCCCCTGGCGCCCTGCCTCAGGCTGGCCGTGGCTTGCGAGTCCGGTGACCAGGAACAGATGGCCGCCGGCGCCGCGGCCTGCGGCGTCGATCCGGCAGCGGTGAACCAGGATCTGGTCGCCGCCCTGGTTTGGGCTAATTCGGTGGGGGAAGTGCAGGGATAAGGGAGAACGGGGGGAAGGAATTCCGTCAGCGGCGCTGCCGGAAATCCTCCATGAACCCTGCCAGTTCCTCGACGGCGGAGAGTTCCAGGCCGTTGTAGAGGGAGGCCCGGATACCCCCGATGCTGCGGTGACCGCCCAGGCCCGAGAACCCGGCCTCGGCTGCGGCCGCCAGGAATTCCCGTTCCAGCTCCGGAGTCGGCAGGTTGAAGCTCACATTCATCCGGGATCGATCCTCGGCGGACGCACGCCCCCGGTAGAAATCCTGGCTCTCGTCCAGGGTGCGGTAGAGCAGCGCCGCCTTTTCCTGGTTGATCCGCCCCATGGCCGCCAGGCCGCCGATTTCGTCCCGCAGCCAGCGGGTGACCAGGAGCACCACGTAGATGGCGAAGACCGGCGGCGTGTTCAGGATGGAATGGGCGTCGATCTGGCTGCGGTAATCCAGGAAGCCCGGCAGCCGGCGGGGCCGGCCGGCGAGCAATTCGTCCTTGACCACGACGATGGTCACCCCGGCCGGGCCGAGGTTCTTCTGGGCATGGGCGTAGATCAGGGAATAGCGGCCAAAGTCGCCGGGCCCCGACAGGAAATCCGACGACATGTCGCAGATGCGGGGCACGTCGTCCCGGCCCGGCACCCGGTTGAACTGGAGCCCTTCCACGGTCTCGTTGGAAACGTAGTGGAAGTAAGGGGCGTCGGCCGCGAATTCCAGCTCCCCGTCGGCCGGCAGCCGCCGGAAGCCGCAGGACTCTCCGCTCCAAAGGACCTTCACTGGCCCCTCGCGGCGAGCCTCCGGCAGAGCCTTCCCGCTCCAGTAGCCGGTATGCAGGTATTCCGCGGGCCGCTCCTGCCCGGCCAGGAAGGTCATGGGCACCATGGAGAATTGCTGGGTTGCCCCGCCCTGGAGGAAGAGGACATGGTAATTGCCGGACAGGCCCAGCAATTCCCGGATATTGGCTTCCAGCTCGGCGACGACACCGGCAAACCAGTCGGAACGGTGGCTGATGCCCAGGACGGACAGCCCCACCCCGGGCACGCTCAGGATGGATTCCTGGACTTGGCGCAGGACGGATTCCGGCAAGGCGCCGGGGCCGCCGGAGAAATTGAGCCGGTTTTGCAGCGTCTTGGACATGGTGTCAGGGGGTCAAGGCGGCGGGCACAGACAGGCCGACGAGAAAATCTTCGAACGCTTTCCTGACCTTGCCCATGTGGACCTGCTTGAACGGGAAGAGCGTCTCGGAATCCATGGCGTGGACCACCATGATGTGGTCCGCCTCGAAGATGAGGAGTTGGCCGTCCCGGGTCTGGGCGCAGTCGATACAGAGGTAATCGAGGCCGATACGCTCATGGATGCCGGCCAGGGCTTCCCGGTGGCGCCGGGCGAACTCACCGAAGCGCTCCATGAAGACGCCCTCCTCCTCCCGCTTGGCGGCATCCTCGTACATCCCCGCATTCACATAGTGGATCATCCAATGGGACGAGATGGCCATGTGGGAAGGATGGGGCTGGCCGCCGATGAGGGCCACCCGGTATTTCCGGAAAAGGCCATCCTCGCTCCGGTAATCGATGTAGCGGGAGATGTAGAAATTGGCATCGGCCACGCCGGCCAAGTAGCCGGCGATGTCCTCGGTTCCCTCGATCTTCGCCAGGTCGCGGCCCGCCTGGGAGCCGACCGGCCGCAGGATGATGGGGAATGAGCAGCCTTCGAAGGCCGCCTCCACCGGCGACTCGCCCCGTCCCACGGATTCCAGGAAGGCCCGGGAGACGGGCCGGGTGGGCGGCATGACGAGTCCGGGCACGCCTTGCAGGAGCAGGCTGACGTTATTGCGCTCGGTGTTGGGAATGTAGGTCGGGAAGTTGATCACCGGCCGCTCCCAGTTTGCCAGGAGCAGCGCCAGGGCGCTCAGGAGAGGACGGTTGGCCTCCGAATCGGCGATCGCCACCAGCAGGCCGTCGTGGTCCGGGATATGGGAGGGAAGCGGAGCATCCTCCGTGGCGTAGTAGTACAGAAGATCGACGCCGCCGCCTTCCAGAAGACAGTCGATGGGGGTATTGCCCGCCAGGTCGCCGGCCACCGTCAGCACCAGCAGGCGATAGCGGGCAGGTTGCTGGGCGGCCGGGATGCGATAGCTGCGCTGCAGGAGAAGGGCCTGTTCCTGCATGGACAGCCCCAGGTTCCGCTCGCTGATGGCGAAGAAAGCGGTGGAAAGGTTCATCCACAGGATGGCGTTATCCTGGTCCCGGCCGGCCATTTCCAGGAGGGCCATGGCCGGCTCCCGCAGGTCGGCGCCGGCAATGCTGAGGCGCAGGAAGGGGGCGAGCCCCAGGAAAGTCTCCGTCGCCCGTTCCAGGATATCGAGGGTCGAACGGGACAAGCGGCGGACGAAGGGCGTGCTTTCCCGTGCCAGGAAGTCCTCCATCAGCGCCGCCTTGGCTTGGCTGCGGGGACTTTTCCAGAAGTCCCCGGATTCCAGGATCGATTGGCCATCCCGGCAAATCCTCAATTCATAGGGTTTCCCGAGGAGCACCGAATGGACGTAGGTGGCGAAGCATTCGGCAAAATCCTCATAGACGCTGGTCGCCCCGTAGAGGGTGGGAAAACCGGTCTTTTCCAGGGCCTGGTAAATGGCAGGAATGTCTTCTCCCGACAGCAGGGGGTCCTGGTAGAAGAACACATCCTCCCGAAGGGGGAAATCCTCTACCCCCCGGGGTGCGATGTGGCCGTTGGCGCCGAATTCCCAGGAAAGCGGCAGGAAACTGTAGTGGGACGCGTCCTGGAAACCGGCGGGGTCCTCCCACCAATCCGGCATCAGGTTCTGGCCGGCGGTGAGGACATGGCCGAACTCATGGAGCAGGATGTATTGAAGGGCTTCCTTGCGGTCATCTTCCCCTTCCCGGGCGATGCGCACCTCCAGGCTGAGGCCGGGAACCGGCAGGAAGGGGGTGTTCTCCCGCCAAGTGGCAAAACCGTTGGCCCGGTAGCTGAGGAAGACCTCCACATCGATGGCCACCGCCACGCCGACGAGGCCGCCATCGGCATAGGCCACCACGTCGGTCACCGCCGAGGAACCCAGGCCGGTCATGAAGAACACCCCGAGGAGCAGCGGCTCCAGCTTGGCCTTGATCACCGGCGGCAATTCGGCAATGGCGGCCTGGAGGTCGGCCTCCAATTCGCCATGGGCAGCCGAGGCGGCGGGCTGGGCAGGGTTGCCGGTCGCGGCGTTGTACTGGACGACGTAGTCCAACAGTTCCTTGGGCGCCGGGGCCAGGCGCTGCTCCAAGGGCATGGACAGCATCTGTTCCCAGAGGTAGGGGGTAGCGGTAAGGATCATGGAATTTCTTTTAGGAATGCAAGGCTGTACTGCAACCCAAAGCCGGATCGGAGAACGGTGCTTCAACACCCCCTGAATGCCTGGAAGAAAGCAAAAAGGCCAGTCCTTCGACTGGCCTTTCCACTTGAATTCACTGGCGCGCCCGGAGCGATTCGAACGCCCGACCCCTTGGTTCGTAGCCAAGTACTCTATCCAACTGAGCTACGGGCGCGCTGTGTTGAGGGCCGCATTATACGGATCAGGGCGTAGAATGCAACACCCTTCAGACTGTATCTTCCATTACCGTGAGCACCATCACCGTCCGAATGCCCAAGTACCCCGAATGCTGGGAAAGCTGCGGCAACTGCGCCAATGGCGACGTTTTCATCCTGGAACTCCTGGTCAAGCCCGGTGACCATGTGGAACGGGACGACAATATCCTGACCCTGGAAACCGGCAAGGTGGCCCTGGATATCCCCTCCCCCTACGCCGGCCGCGTCCTGGAGGTGCATGTCATCGAAGGCGACGTGGTGGACGAAGGCGCCCCTTTGCTCACCCTGGAACAGGACTGATTCCCCACGCCGCCCCCGGGGCGGTAAACTTCCATTTTTTCCCTCAGGCACATTCCCCCAAGCCATGGCCCAATACGTAATGTCGATGCTGCGTGTCAGCAAGGTCGTCCCGCCCAAGCGGCAAATCATCAAGGACATCTCCCTTTCCTTCTTCCCCGGCGCGAAGATCGGCCTCCTGGGCCTGAACGGCGCCGGCAAATCCACCGTGCTGAAGATCATGGCCGGCGCCGAGAAGGAGTACGACGGCGAAGTCCAGTGGCAGCCCAATATCAAGATCGGCTACCTGCCCCAGGAGCCCCAGCTCGATCCAGAGAAGACCGTGCGGGAGGAAGTCGAATCCGCCCTGGGCGAGGTCATGCAGGCCCAGGCCAAGCTGGATGAGGTCTACGCCGCTTACGCCGATCCCGAAGCCGACTTCGACAAGCTGGCCGAGGAGCAGGCCCGCCTGGAGGCCATCCTGTCCACCGCCGGTTCCGATACCGAGAACCAGATGGAAATCGCCGCCGACGCCCTGCGCCTGCCCCCCTGGGAAGCCAAGATCGGCAACCTGTCCGGCGGCGAAAAGCGCCGTGTCGCCCTGTGCAAGTTGCTCCTCGAAAAGCCCGACATGCTGCTCCTGGACGAACCCACCAACCACCTGGACGCCGAGTCGGTGGAATGGCTGGAGCAGTTCCTGGTGCGCTTCCCCGGCACCGTGGTGGCCGTCACCCACGACCGCTACTTCCTGGACAACGCCGCCGAGTGGATTCTGGAATTGGACCGCGGCCAGGGCATTCCCTGGAAGGGCAATTACTCCAGCTGGCTGGAGCAGAAGGAAGCCCGTCTGGAAACTGAGCAGAAGCAGGTCGACGCCCACATGAAGGCCATGAAGCAGGAACTGGAGTGGGTGCGCTCCAATCCGAAGGCGCGCCAGGCCAAGTCCAAGGCCCGTATCGCCCGCTTCGAGGAAATGTCGAGCCACGAATACCAGAAGCGCAACGAAACCCAGGAAATCTTCATTCCGGTGGGCGAGCGCCTGGGCGACAAGGTCATCGAGTTCCACAATGTCAGCAAGGCCTTCGGCGACAAGCTCCTGATGGACAACCTGTCCTTCAGCCTGCCGCCGGGCGCCATCGTCGGCATCATCGGCCCCAACGGCGCCGGCAAGTCGACCCTGTTCAAGATGATCACCGGCCAGCAGCAGCCCGATTCCGGCGAAGTGGTGGTCGGCCCAACCGTCAAGATGGCCTATGTGGACCAGTCCCGGGATTGCCTGGACGGCAACAAGACGGTGTTCGACGAACTGGCGGAAGGCCGTGACATCCTGCAGATCGGCAAGTTCGAGATGCCCAGCCGCGCCTACATCGGCCGCTTCAACTTCAAGGGCGCCGACCAGGGCAAGATGGTGGGCAACCTCTCCGGCGGCGAGCGGGGCCGGCTGCACCTGGCCAAGACCCTGATGGCCGGCGGCAATGTCCTCCTGCTGGACGAACCATCCAACGACCTGGACGTGGAAACCCTGCGCGCCCTGGAGGACGCCCTGCTGGAGTTCCCCGGCTGCGCCCTGGTCATCTCCCATGACCGCTGGTTCCTGGACCGCATCTGTACCCACATCCTGGCGGCCGAAGGGGAATCCCAATGGAACTTCTTCGCCGGCAACTACCAGGAATACGAAGAGGACAAGCGCAAGCGACTGGGTGAGGAAGGCGCCAAACCGAAACGCATTCGCTACAAGCCCATCAGCCGCTGAGCCTTAGCTGTATTGCGCGCCGCCGATTTTGCGCGGTGCGCAGTCCTATGCGAATATCGACAACATTATCGGCTAGCTCGCTTCTCTGACTGGAGATTTCCCAATGTTCAAGAAACTCACGCCGATCCTTGCCGTGAGCGCGGCACTCTTGGCCCTCGTCCCGGTCGCACCGGCAGTCGCCGAAGTGCCGATGGTCAAGACCCAAGTCCCCGGCTACTACCGGATGATGGTCGGCCAGTTCGAGGTCACGGCGCTCTTCGA
>DASRUX010000255.1:0-4329 GCA_035655235.1 Rhodocyclaceae bacterium
CTCCTGTCCGCCTTCGAGATGTCGCCGGCCAACCTGGACCGGTTCGTGGCCACCGTGGCCCGCAGCCGGCCGACCATGCTCTTCGGCTACCCGGCCTCCTTGGCCCTGATCGCCAGCCATGCCAAGAACCAGGGCATCCGGCTGGACGGCCTGGGGATCAAGGTGGCCTTCGTCACCAGCGAGCCCCTGTACGACGCCCAGCGGGACATCATCTCGGCGGTGTTCGGCTGCCCGGTGGCCAACGGCTACGGCGGGCGGGACGCGGGCTTCATCGCCCACGAATGCCCCCAGGGCGGGCTGCACCTCCAGGCCGAGGACATCATCGTGGAGATTGTCGATGGGGAAGGGCGGGTGCTGGGCCCGGGGGAAGCCGGGGAGGTGGTGGTGACCCACACGGCGACCCGGGACTTTCCCTTCCTCCGTTACCGGACTGGGGACATCGGGGTGCTGTCGGCGGAGCGCTGCCCCTGCGGGCGCAGCCTGCCGCTCTTGAAGGAAATCCAGGGCCGCACCACCGACTTCCTGCTCGCCACCGACGGCCGCATCGTCTCGGGGAATGCCCTGGGGACGATGGTCCGGGAGCTGCCCGGGGTGGAGCGTTACCAGGTCATCCAGCATAGCCGGGAGCGAATCGAAGTACGGCTGGTGGCCCAGGCCCCCTTCGGCGCCGGCGAGGAGTCCCAACTGGTGCGGCAACTCAAGGCCCGCCTGGGGCCGGGCATCACGGTCCGGATCAGCCAGGTTCGGGAAATCCCGGTGGAGAACAACGGCAAGTACCGCTACCTGATCAGCCACCTTCCTGCCGACGAGAGCCCCTGGGCGGGGGCGAATGCGCTGTTGCCCCTCTTCGGCAGCGGCCGGCACTAGCCCCATCACCACAGGATAATCGGGAGGAGTTCATGAATTCGCGCTGTAGCTACCCGGCTTTCCAGGCGAACCGAAAGGAATATCGCCTCCTGCGGCTGCTGGTTTCCACGGCGTCCACCATCTGGTCCTGCAAGGGCGAACGCCTTGCCGTCCTCATCTTCCACCGGGTCCGGGCCCAGCGCGATCCGCTCTTTCCCGGGGAGCCGGACCGGGCCCAATTCGCCGATGCCATGGAGGTGGTGGCCCGGTGCTTCAATTGCCTGCCCCTGGATGAGGCGCTCCAGCGCATCGCTTCCGGCGCCAGCCTGCCCAAGCGGGCCGTGGCCATCACCTTCGACGACGGCTACGCCGACAATTTCACCGAGGCACTGCCCATCCTCCGCCGTCTGGGCCTGACAGCCACCTTCTTCATCGCCAGCGGCTTCCTGGACGGCGGCTGCATGTGGAACGACGAGGCGGTGGAGTCCCTGCGGGCCTATGCCGGGCCGGAGATCGACCTGAGGCCCATGGGGCTGGAGGTTCGCTCCGTGCGAACCAGTGCGGAGAAATCGGCGGCCATCGATGCCGTGAAACGCCGCCTCAAGTACCAGGCCACCGCCGCCCGCCGGGAGTCCCTGGACATCCTCCGGGACATCACTGGCAGGCCCCGGCTGCCCCGGCTGATGCTGTCCAGCGTCCAGGTCCGGAAGATGCACTCCCTGGGCATGGGCATCGGCGGCCATACGGTGAATCATCCCATCCTCGCCTGCCTGGACGACGATGTGGCCCTGCGGGAGATCGGCGAGGACCGGGAGCGGCTGGCCGGGATCATCGGCGGCTTGCCATCCCTCTTTGCCTACCCGAACGGCAAGCCGGGGCAGGACTATCTGCCCCATCATGCTTCCATGGTCCGGGCGGTGGGTTACCGGGGGGCGTTCACGACGGTGTGGGGCGTTACCAGCCGGGGCATCGACATGTTCCAGCTTCCCCGCTTCAGCCCCTGGGACCGGCAGCCCACGCGCTTCGCCCTGCGGCTCGCCCACAGCTATACGAGGAACCGTTTCCGTCTGGCTTAGGCTGGTACACTCCGCCGGATGAAGACATTAATTTCCTTGATCCTCCTATGCCTGGTGGGCGTGGCTTCCCCGGCCTTTGCGGCAACCCCCGGCGAAGTCGAAGTCGGCGGCGTCCTGCGGGAGGCCCAACTGATCGGGCTGTCCGGTCCGTCCAAGCCCCTGTCCGAATACCGGGGTAAGCCCCTGGTCATCAATGTGTGGGCCAGCTGGTGCGCTCCTTGCCGGGCGGAGATGGGCTCCCTGGATCGGCTGGCCCAGCGCTACAGCAAGCACTTCAACGTGATCGGCATCTCGACGGACGATTACCGGGACCGGGCCATGATGGCCCTGCGCCAATCGGGCACCAGCTTCCCCAACTACATCGACAGCAAGCTGATGATGGAGAACATGCTCGGGGCGGACCGCATCCCCCTGACCCTGCTGGTCGATGCCCAGGGCAAAGTGCTGGCCAAGCACTACGGCGCCAAGCAGTGGGACAGCCCGGAAGCCCTGGAGATGATCCAGAAGGCTTTCCGCATCAAGTTCTAGCCGAACTCGCCCGCATCGCGCCCGGGCTCGGCCGCCCGTCGGATACGACCTTGACATGCCCCGCCGGCGCAGGTATTAGTTCCGAAGTTGTGATCTATGTCCCAGCAATAACAACAAAGACGGAGAAAGCATGATTCGAATTGTCATCGCCGACGACCATGGAATGATGCGGGCAGGCCTCAAGCAGATTGTGGCCAGTACCAACGATATCGTGGTGGTGGGGGAGGCGACCCAGGGCAATGAGGTTCTGGATCTGGTTCGGACCATCGAATTCGACGTGCTTCTCCTGGACCTCAACATGCCGGGCCCCAGCGGCGTCGATCTGATCATGCGGGTGCGGCAGGAAAAGCCGGCCCTCCCGATCCTCGTGCTGTCCATGCACAACGAGGGACAGTTCGTTTCCCGCTCCCTGAAAGCGGGCGCTTCCGGCTATGTGACCAAGGACAGCGAGCCGGGCATCCTGATTTCCGCCGTCCGCAAGCTTTCCACCGGCGACCGCTTCATCGATCCCAGCCTGGTCAACCAACTGGTGTTCGAGCCCATGGCCAGGATCGAGCAGCCCCATCTGACCCTCAGCAACCGGGAATACCAGGTGCTGCAGATGTTCGTCCAGGGCAAGACCGTCACCCAGATGGCCAAGGCCCTCCAGCTCAGCGCCAAGACCGTCAGCACCCACAAGAGCCACATCAAGGAAAAGCTCGGCATCCAGGGCGACGCCGATCTGATCCGCTACGCCATCGACCACCGCCTGTAGGCGCGGCGGATCGCATCGTTTCTCCCGGATGGGCGCAATGCTGCAACCGTTCCGGGCGAACGCAAATTTCTCAAATATTTCCTAGGGTTGCACGGTAGCTCGACATAGGGCGATTCCTATATTTCCTACCGCATAGCTGTTAACCATTTTGGCGTATGTATGTCAATTGGATTTTGCTGTGTGATCAATGGGTTGTGTTTCCTCTGGGGTAACGGATTACGGATCGGTTGCCGCCCAGGCCACATACTGCCGTTGCGACCGCCGATACCCTGGGCGGAAATGTCCTAGGCCAAAATCAGCCGCCGCCGATTTACCGGGCATACCCCTGATGACAACATGCCCTCACAGCAAAGTGACAGTGTGAATCAGGGGGACAAAAATGAAAGTCATGATCGTCTGCGCATGCGAAGAAGTCCGGGAGCAACTGGTTAGAAGCATCCCGGTTTCCCAGGTGGACCAGGTCATCGAGGCGAGCGGCATGCTGAGCGCCCTGTGGTATGCCAAGGTGAATCAGCCCGACCTCGTCGTCATCGACCTGTTGGCCCCGGATTGCTGCGGCATGCAATTGACCGACCTCCTCAAGCGCATCTGTCCCGATGCCCGTCTCTGGCTTACAACCGAGACGGCCATTTCCAACGTCTCCCGCAGCCTTCAGGCGATAGAGAACTATCGGTTCCTCTAGGAAATAAGCCCGGAATCTCGGCATTCGGTGCCGAGGACTGAAGCGTGTCGTGCCCGGTCGGGGCTGGATCGTTGGATTCGGCCGGATCGTGGGAGCCGAGTAACGACCGTCGCCGGGCATCCGCCGAAGCCGACATGACCTTTTTTCCGAATATTCCCGGAGGTGCCATGCCCAAGAACATCATGATCGTCGATGACTCCGCCTCGCTACGGCAGGTGGTCGGCATCGCCCTGAAGGGGGCCGGGTACGACGTCGTGGAAGCCTGCGACGGCAAGGATGCCCTGACCAAGATGGATGGACGCAAGCTCCACCTCATCATCAGCGACGTGAATATGCCCAACATGGACGGCATTTCGCTCCTGAAGGAGATCAAGCAGCACCCGTCCTACAAATTCACCCCGGTCATCATGCTGACCACCGAGGCGGGGGAGGGCAAGAAGTCC
>DASRUX010000256.1:0-5098 GCA_035655235.1 Rhodocyclaceae bacterium
CCACAACCTTGTACACGCCGCGCTTGGAAGTCTCGCGCGCCTTGCCGAATCCGGTCTGCATGCCGGCCAGATTTTGCAGCTCGATCGTGACGTGTTCCAGGATGTGGCCGGGCCAGGTGCCTTCCTTGAGGCGGCGCAGGAAGCCGCCCCGTTCCTCGTAGCTGCAGCGGTGTTCGATGAGGGAGGGGAGCCAGGCGGAGAGCCGCTCGTAGAACCCCGGAATCTTGTTGGAGGGACAGTCCTCCAGATCGTGAATATCGATCAGCGCTTCCAGGACCGGACGGTAGGTCCACATGTTCGGTCCGCGCAGATGGGTAATCTTGAGGAATTCGATGTCTCTCTTCATGTAGTCTCGTTATTGCAGCGTTTTTCGCAGGAACTTCGCCTGGCGATTAACGCGCGATAGGGAATAAGGCTGACTAAAGATGTAATGATCCTGCAAACCGGCATGAATTGCCATGTTGCAGGGCAGCATGGAACTGTCCTAAAGGAAGCGATCGAGCAGCTTGCGGCTGCCCCGGTCGAGGGCCTGAAGGTCGCGTACCAGGAACTGGATGCCGTTGGCGTCGGCGATCATGAGCATGGTCTGGGACAGGCGGCGGATGTCTTCTTCGCCTTTCAGGACCAGTTCGGTTTCGCCCCGGTCGGTGGTTACTATCCAGGTGCTTGGCGTGGCGAAGCTGGATACGGAATGGAGGGCGCGGATTTCGGGGACGAATTCCCGGCTGGCCAGTTCCTCCTCGACCAGGGCGCGGGCATCCGCCGGCAATTGGTCCAGGTGGTCCGCCCAGGCGACCTCGTGGCCGTCCGGGCTCACCAAGGCGATGCCGGATTCGGGGGCGGCGATGGGGAAGGCGCGCACCGGCACCACGTCTTCGAACACTTCGCCGTTGGCGGCGGTCAGCACCAGGCGGCCGAGGGCATTGCGGGCTAGCTGGAAATTCGTCATTTGGCTTCACCTTTATCCGCAGAGACGGCGCGGAGCGTCTGGTCCTCGGTATCCACGTTCCGGGCCTGGGCCTGGTAGAGGCGGTAGTAGTGGCCTTCCTGGGCCATCAGCTCGTCGTGGCTGCCTACTTCCACCACCTGGCCCCGGTCCATGGCCACCAGGCGGTCGGCCTTGCGCAGGGTGGACAAGCGGTGGGCGATGGCGATGGTGGTGCGGCCGCGGACCAGGTTGTCCAGGGCCTTCTGGATTTCCTTCTCGGTTTCCGTATCCACCGAGGAAGTGGCCTCGTCCAGGATAAGAATCTTGGGGTCGATGAGGAGCGCCCGGGCGATGGAGATGCGCTGGCGCTCGCCGCCGGAAAGGCCTTGGCCCCGCTCGCCTACCAGGGAGTCGTAGCCGTGGGGCAGGCGCAGGATGAATTCGTGGGCGTGGGCGGCCCGGGCGGCGGCGATGATTTCTTCCCGGGTGGCGTCCGGCTTGCCGTAGGCGATGTTCTCGGCGATGGTGCCGAAGAAGAGGAAGGGCTCCTGGAGCACCAGGCCGATGTTGCGGCGGAATTCGGCTACGGGCACGGAGCGGACATCCACGCCGTCGATCAGGACGGCGCCTTCGGTCACGTCGTAGAAGCGGCAGATGAGGTTCACCAGGGTGCTCTTGCCGGAACCACTGTGGCCCACCAGACCGATCATCTCGCCGGGGCGGATGGTCAGGTTCACATCCCGGGTCACGGCCCGGGTGCCGTAGCGGAAGCCGACGCTCCGGAGTTCGATCTCGCCCTTCACTTCATTGAGATGCACCGGATTGGTGGGCTCGGGCACGCTGGAAACGTGGTCCAGGATGTCGAAGATGCGCTTGGCACCAGCGGCCGCCTTCTGGGTCACCGAGACGATGCGGCTCATGGAGTCCAGCCGGGTGTAGAAGCGGCTGATGTAGGCAAGGAAGGCGGTGAGCACGCCCACCGTGATCTCGCCCTTGGAAATCTGCCAGATGCCGAAGGCCCACACCACCAGCAGGCCCACTTCGGTGAGGAGCGTCACGGTGGGGGAAAAGAGGGACCAGGTCTTGTTGATCCGGTCGTTCAGGGCCAGGTTGTGGAGGTTGGCTTCCCGGAAACGGGCCGCTTCCCGCTTTTCCTGGGCGAAGGCCTTGACCACCCGGATGCCGGGGATGGTGTCGGCGAGGACGTTGGTGACCTCGGCCCAGATGCGGTCCACCTTCTCGAAGCCGGTGCGCAACCTATCCCGCACCAGATGGATCATCCAGGCGATGATCGGCAGGGGCAGCAGGGTGACCAGGGCCAGGGCCGGGTGGATGGAAAAGAGGATGACGGCGGTGAGCACGATCATCAGCACGTCGGTGGCGAAGTCCAGGAGGTGTAGGGAGAGGAAGACGTTGATGCGGTCCGTTTCCGAGCCGATGCGGGCGATCAGGTCGCCGGTGCGCTTGCCCCCGAAGTATTCCAGGGAAAGTTGCAGAAGGTGTTCATAGGTGGCGGTGCGCAGGTCCCGGCCGATCCGTTCCGATACCAGGGCCAGGATGTAGGTCCGCGCCCAGCCCAGGCCCCAGGCGACCACGGCCGCGGCCAGCAGCCCGCCCAGGTAGAGGGTGACCAGGCCCCGGTCGATGGGCTTGCCGTTCTGGAACGGAATCAGCACATTGTCCATCAGGGGCATGGTCAGGTAGGGCGCGACCAGGGTGGCGCCGGTGGAGGCCAGGGTCAGCAGGAAGGCGGCGAAAAGCTGGCCCCGGTAGGGCCGGGCGAAGCGCCACAGGCGGAAGAGAGTCCAGGTGGAGGGCGGGGTGGAAATCTCCCGGGTGCAGATCGGGCACTCTTCCACCCCCGGTTCCAGGGGCGCCTTGCACTTGGGGCAGAGGAATTCTTCCGGCGGCGGCACCGGCTGGCCGGAGACATGGCTGGTCAGCTGCTGCTCGAATTCCTTCACCAGGTTGAGGGCCGCCACGTTGTGGCCCAGGGTGTAGCGCCAACAGGCCAGGCGGTTTGCCCCATCCACCAGCTCCAGGGTGCCGACGCCGGCATGGTCCCGGTGGTCGAGCACCAGGCCCGGCCGGTATTCCCAGGCCTGCCAGCCGTCGCCGTTGGGGTCCCGGGCCAGGATGCGGCGGTCGGTGACCACCACCATCCCCTGGGTGAATTGCAGGCGGTTGTCCAGATCCGTCTCAAGCCATCCTTCGACCTTTTCGCCAGCCTGGAGGCGCGATTCGATGCCCTTCTGCCAGACCGGCGGCAGGGATGAATCGGAATGGGAATGGGTCGGGAGGCTTGAAGTCATCAGGGAGCGGGCCGGAGGGTGTGGCGAGAACTACACAGTATACCGTAGCCGTCGAGGGTGTAATTTGTCCGGGGCCGGCGACTCCGGGGCGCGCCGTGGCCAGTCCGGGTGCCTTTCTGCCCGTGGCCGGCCTTTCGCCGATACCCCCTTGGGGTAAGTGCGAGCACGTATTTCCACCGTACCGGTGCCCGGTTAAGTTTGCCTTGACCGAGGGCTGGCGGTCTTTCAGCGCGAGAAGGACATTCCACTGTCACGGACGCCCAGGGGGGCTCCGAGACCGGCAGCCGCGTCGGTGCATCGTATCCGCTGGATCAACCTCCTATCGTCAGATGCACACAATGGAAAATAACAAGGCATCCCCCGGCGGTAACACTCCGCCCCAGGTTCCGGATGGGCTTCAATCCGGAGTTTTTCTTCCTATTGGCATCCTTGCCGCCCTCAGCGCCTCCTGCGTCCTGGTGGCGGGTGGGGCCAGCGGGCTGGCCTTCGGCCTGGCCGTGCTGGTCGTGGCGGCTGCCGCCGGCCTCGGTGTTTGGGGCGCGGGCCGGAGCAGCCATCTCTGGCACCGTGAAATGGAGGCCCTGGCTCCCCCCGGCGGTTCCCGCCAGCCTGGGGATGAGGATGGGGTCCGGGGGCTGAGCCACCTGTGCGGCAAGGTACTGCCCATCTGGTCCGGCCAGATCGAGCTGGCGCGGGGACATACCGAGGAATCCATCACCGCCCTGGCCAACCGCTTCGCCGACATCAACCAGCGCCTGGAGAAGGCCCTGGCCGCCACGGGCAGCGAGACTTCCGGCAACCTGGTCCTCCTCCTGCAGGAAAGCGAGTCGGAACTCGATTCCATCATCGCTTCCCTGCGCTCGGCCCTGGCCATGAAGGAAAGCCTGGTCAAGGAAGTCGCGTCCCTGTCCCAGTTGACCGAAGCCCTCAAGTCCATGGCCCAGAGCGTGGGGGATATCGCCAAGCAGACCAACCTGCTGGCCCTGAATGCCGCCATCGAGGCGGCTCGCGCCGGGGAGGCGGGCCGCGGTTTCGCCGTGGTCGCCGACGAGGTCAGGAAGCTATCCACCCTCTCCGGCGAAACCGGCAAGAAGATCAGCGAAACGGTGGAGACGGTCAGCCAGGCCATCTCCTCCTCCGAACAGACTTCCCGCCTGTTCTCCCAGCAGGACCAGCAGATGGAGGTCACTGCCGAGGCGGTGATCGAGCGCGTCATCGCCCGTTTCCGCGGTGCCGCCACCGACCTTGCCGACTCCACCCGCATCCTGCGGGAAGAAAGCCAGGTCATCGGCGGCGAGATTTCCGATGTCCTGGTGGCGCTGCAATTCCAGGACCGGGTGAGCCAGATGCTTGGCCACGTCCGGGGGGACCTGGAAAAACTCCAGCAGCATCTATCCGAGCAGGAACGCCTGGCCGCCGACGGCAGCCAGCAGGACGCCATCGACGCAGCCCTGTGGCTGGATGAGCTGTCCCGGACCTATACCACGGTGGAACAACACGCTGTCCATCGGGGCGGCGGCAAGCCCCAGGCCGTTGCCACCGACTCGGACATCACCTTTTTCTGAGTATTGGAGAAACAGTCATGGCAAAGACCATCATGATCGTCGACGACTCCGCCTCGCTGCGGCAGGTCGTCGGCATCGCTTTGAAGGGGGCCGGGTACGACGTCGTGGAAGCCTGCGACGGCAAGGATGCCCTGACCAAGATGGATGGCAGGAAGCTCCACCTCATCATCAGCGACGTGAATATGCCCAACATGGACGGCATTTCGCTCCTGAAGGAGATCAAGCAGCACCCGTCCTACAAATTCACCCCGGTCATCATGCTGACCACCGAGGCGGGGGAGGGCAAGAAGTCC
>DASRUX010000257.1:0-2144 GCA_035655235.1 Rhodocyclaceae bacterium
TGTAGAACACCAGGACCGGGATGCCGTCGGAGGTGGTCGCTTGCAGGGAGCCTTCCGGGGAAACCCGCATCCGTTCCAGCAGGTCGCGGGCGGCGGGGCGGCCCACGTACTGCTCGGGGGCGTGGGTCCGCCCGAAAACGATGCCCCGGCGGTCGAACACCCCGGCCACCCAGTCCGGCGGCAAGCCCTGGGCCTTGAGGATGGCGTTGAAGTGCTCCGGCAGGATGCCGATGGCCAGGGCGTAGGCGATGCGGCCATTGACCCATACCGGGACATCCACGCTCATGATGGGGCGCTTCAGGGCCAGGCCGATGAATACGTCCGAAATGGTTGGCCTGCCGGTGGCGAAAACCTCCTGGACCTGCTCCGGGGCAAGGGTAGGGGGGAGGGGCTTGCCGAAATCCACCACGGTGTTGAGCACCTGGCGGCCTTGCCGGTTGCGGAGGACGACGTTGGTGGACAGGCCGATTTCGGCGATGGCGCGCCGCGCCTGGCGGTGGAAGTGGGCGAGGTCGTTGTTGGCGAAAGCGTCGGAGGCGGCCAGGGCCTGGGCCACCGCCTGGACCTTGAGCAGATGGCTGTCCACGGCATGGGCCAGGGCGCGGGCCGACTGGAGGGTGCTGTTCTCCAGCTGGGCACGGCCCTCCCGGTATTGGTAGATGAACAGGGTGATGGCGCCGACCAGGCCGGGAAGGAGGCTGGCCAGGACCAGCCAGATCAGGAGGGTCCGTACCGGACGTTGGGCTCCGGCGCCAGGGGGCGGGGTCAAGGGGCTGTCCAGCGTCGCACCGTGATTCGTGGAAAGTGGCATTGGCATTGGCAACGGCAGTTTGACCGTGACCGCCGGCAAACATTCCGGTTGGGAGGCTGGCCGAGGTTGGCAGAAAAGGGCGGAAGGGGGGAAGATTGCGCCTTTCCGACAAAGGGGAATCCCGCCTTGCTCATCAATTGCGTCGCCTACGAGAACGGATCGCGCCTCGCCGACCTGCCGGTGGAGGCCATCAGCGACTACCTGGAACGGCCGAACTGCTTCGTCTGGGTCGCCCTGCGGGACGCTACCCCTGAGGAACTGGACACGATGAAGGAGGAGTTCAACCTCCACGAGTTGGCCGTCGAGGACGCCCGCCACGGCCACCAGCGCCCCAAGATCGAGGAATACGGGGATTGTCTGTTCGCCGTCATGCACCTTCTGGAGCCGGGCGCCAACGGGGAATTCAGCCTGGGGGAGGTGAGCGTCTTCGTCGGCCCCAACTACGTGCTCTCGGTCCGCAACCGCAGCCAGCAGGATTTCCTCGGGGTAAGAGCCCGCTGCGAGCGGGAACCCCACCTGCTCCAGCAAGGTTCCGGCTTCGTCTTCTACGCCCTGATGGACGCGGTGGTGGACCGCTATTTCCCGGTGATGGATCGCCTGGAATCGGAACTGGAAGGCATCGAGGAGCAGATTTTCGTGAAGGGCACCGCCCGGGCCAATATCGAGCGGCTGTACGAGTTGAAGCGCAAGGTCATGGTCCTGAAGCACGCCGTGGCGCCCCTCATGGAATCCGCCGGCAAGCTATCCGGCGGCCGCGGCCATGCCCTGAGCGCCAACAGCCGGGACTACTTCCGGGATGTGTACGACCATCTGATGCGCATCGACGCCTCCATCGACACCATCCGGGACACCATCGGCACCGCCATCCAGGTGAATCTCTCCATGGTCAGCATCGAGGACAACGAGGTGAGCAAGCGCCTGGCCGCCTGGGCGGGGATCTTCGCAGTGGCCACGGCTTTCGCCGGGATCTGGGGCATGAATTTCAAGCAGATGCCCGAGCTGCAATGGGAATTCGGCTATCCCTTCGCCCTGGCCACCATCTGCACCGCCTGCCTGTTGCTCTACCGCCGCTTCAAGCGGGCGGGCTGGCTGTAGCCCCTTCGGCCGGGCCGGCGGGCAGGGTGAAGTGGAAGATGCTGCCCCCCTCCGGCCGGGATTCCACCCAGATGCGCCCGTGGTGACGCTCGACGATGCGGCGGCAGAGGGCGAGGCCGATGCCGCTGCCCGGCACCTGGGCGTAGGTATGCAGGCGCCGGAACATCTCGAAGATGCGGTCGTGGTGGCGGGGGGCGATGCCGACCCCGTTGTCCTTGACTGAAAACAGCCACTCGGC
>DASRUX010000258.1:0-11369 GCA_035655235.1 Rhodocyclaceae bacterium
CGTTCAACACCCGCAGGGGCTGGTTTTCCGGCAGCCTAAACTGGGTCCGTTCCAACTCGAGTTCCATGCATCTCTCCGGGGTATTGTTTTGGAAGAGTGTAGAAGGTGCCGGAGGAGTGATACAGTCACAGCAAATATAAATTGTGGCCGATACAGTTGATTGTGATTTGAACTGTATTGGTTTCGAGATGGCTGAACTGTGTCGGGGAGAATCCATGACGGACGATTTGTTGCGCTACGAGCGCTTGGCAGAGGAATTGGGCGGCCTCATCACCAGCGGCACCTTGAGGCCCGGGGATCGGCTGCCCTCGGTGCGGCGCCTGTCCGAGCAGCAGCGGCTGTCGGTATCCACGGTGGTCCAGGCCCTGCGCCGCCTGGAGGAGAAGGGGCTGGTGGAAGCGCGGCCCCAGTCCGGTTTCTTTGTTCGCCACCGTACGACTCCCCGTCCCGAGCCCAGCCCCCGCACGACGCCTGATGCGGCGGTGGAGGTGGATGTGAGCCAGCGTGTGGTGGGTGTGTTGCAGGCCGGGCAGAGGACCGGCGTGGCGCCGTTGGCGGCTGCCTTGCCGTCGCCGTCCTTGCTGCCCCTCGCGGCTCTGCATCGCCTCTACGCCGGGGTGGCCCGCCGCCATCCCAACCTGCTGAACGGCGCCAGCCACGTCTATATGGACGAGCCGGCTTTGGTCCGCCAACTAGTGCGCCGTTCCCTGGCCTGGGGTGGTCCCTTGGACGGCACCGAGATCGTCGTCGCCAATTCCTGTACGGAGGCCCTGGCGTTGTGCCTGCGGGCCGTCGCCAAGCCCGGGGATACCGTGGCGGTGGAGTCGCCCGCCTATTACCTGATGCTCCAGCTCCTGGAAAGCTTGGGCCTGAAGGCACTGGAAATCCCGACCGATCCCCGCACCGGCCTGTCTGTCGAAGCCCTGGAATTGGCGACCCGGGACGGACGGGTTGCCGCCTGCCTGCTGGTCGCCAATGCCAGCAATCCCCTGGGCTGCATCATGCCGGACGAGCACAAGCGCCGCTTGGCGAAGCTGACCGCGGAACGTAATGTGGCGGTTATCGAGGACGACATCTACGGTGATCTCCACTTTGGAGCGCAACGTCCCTGGCCGATCAAGGCCTTCGACCGGGCGGGGAATGTCATGCTCTGCTCCTCGTTCTCCAAGAGTCTATCGCCCTCCCTGCGGATCGGGTTCGTGGCGGCGGGGCGCTACCGGCCCCAGGTGGCCTTGCAAAAGACCATCTCCAGCGGCGGTACCAATCCCATTACCCAGCATGTCCTGGCGGAATACCTGGCCTCCGGTGCCTACGACCGTCACCTGCGCAACCTGCGCCGCGCCTACGAGGGACAGGTGGAAGCCATGACGGCTGCCGTGGGCCGCCACTTCCCGGCGGCTACCCGCCTCACTCAGCCCCAGGGCGGCTACGTGCTATGGGTGGAGCTGCCCGAGGATATCGACACCACGGCCCTACACCGCCGGGCGGTAGAGGAAGGCGTCGCGTTCGTGCCCGGGGAGCTGTTTTCGGCGAGCGGCATGTACCGGAATTGCCTGCGCCTCAATTGCGGCAATCCCCACGGGCCGGAGATCGAGGATGCGGTACGGCGTTTGGGGAAGCTGATCGGGGCAGGATGACGGCGGACCCCGCGCCTATTCTTCGGGGTCCGTGGCGAATTCGCCCAGCTGCCGCCGTTGGATTTATGCGGGCGTAGGTTCCGCCTGCAAGGGCATGAGGTAGCGGGCCGAGACGATGAGGCGCTTACGGATGCCTGCTCCAATCTGCCGTTCGACCTCCCACATGGGGAGCCCTTTGACTACGGCCACTTGCTCGATGGCAGTGACGACACCTCCGATTTTGGTGCAGATGTACTCCGCACCGCGCTGAATGGATGATTGCACCTTCTTCATCTGCTATCGCCTCCAGTGGGGTCAAAGGATGAGTCATCCTACCTCAGATTTCGGTGTCTGGAACAACCCGGATTCACTTCACGGCCGAAGCCGGGGCGACGCCTCCAGAGGCTGACCGTCACGCCTCCCGGGCAGCCAGCAAGGCGGCGTAGCGGTCGCTGATGAAGCCCTCGACCTTCTTCGTCAGGGCCTCGCCTTGGGACGATTGGGCAAACTCCCTGGCCGTGCGCAGGAATTCCTCGGTGCCGATGCCGGCCTCTTTTGCCATGTCCAGCCAGATCGATTGCCCCGGATCGAACTTGAAGGTGACGGGGGGCATGGTCAACCCATCCTCTTTCCATCGGCGCTTCCAGCCGGATAGAGGATCCAGGGCAGCGGACGGCGCCTGATCGGCCTGAGTTACTGTTTGTGCCCCCGGATCGGCGGGTTTTTCCGACCGGCTCTGGATTAGCCCCATGGCCTGGCTGATCTCCCGGTCCCTCACCAGATCGGCTTCCGTCATGGGCTTCGCCCAGCCGTTGGCCATCAAGGGAATGGTCAGGTTCATCAGTTCGTTGTAGCGCTTGTGCTTGGCCGGATCGCTCAAATCCTGACTCAGCTCCCTCATTTCTGCCCGGATTTTCTGCAACAACTGTTCGTTTTCCGGGAGCATGGGCAATCCGTGGACGCCGCTGGGCAGGGTGCCGCTGACCTGATCCGGAGCCGCGCGGCGCTCGGCGAGAAGGGCCTCGGCTTCGGCCATGATGTCGTCGGGGAAACTGGTCCTGATCCACCCGTCCGGGAGCTTGTAGCCAGCGCTATTCCCTTCCTTTGCCGGCGCGGCGGCCGCTTCCTTGGCATAGAGGGCGGCGGCCTCCTTGCTGATGCTGACCTTGGTATCCGAAGACGGCGAAACGGCGCTTTGCTCGGCCGTGCTGCCGGCAAATCTTGCCGGAGCCGCCGCTTCCCGAAGGTAGGCATTGTTGGCAAAGGATATCGAAGGGACACGCATTTCAAGCAACTCCTGGGCGGGGTGATCCTGGGATGTCCGGAAAAAGCAATGGGTATGCCAGCGGCAATTGACGGTCTGGCGATCGGCCCGGCAGGCAACATCCCCGGCCCGGGTATCTGCTAAGATTCGGGCCAATTTTCCGGTCTTCACAGCCTTGCCTTCCCTCTCCGACATCTTCGCTTCCGACGGTCCCCTGGCCCAGGCCATTCCGGGCTACCGCATCCGCGGGCAGCAGGTGGAAATGGCCGAGCGCATCGGCGCCGCCATCCATAGCCACTCCGTCTTCATCGCCGAGGCCGGTACAGGTACCGGCAAGACCTTCGCCTATCTGGTCCCTGCCTTGACCGGCGGCGGCAAGGTCATCGTCTCCACCGGCACCAAGACCCTCCAGGATCAGCTGTTCAACAAGGACATTCCCACCGTCAAGCGGGCCCTCAAGGCGCCCGTGCGGGTGGCTCTCCTGAAGGGGCGGGCCAACTACGTCTGCCACTACCATCTGGAGCGCTCCCTGGGAGACGGCCGCTTCCTGACCCGGGAAGACGCCGCCAACGCCCGCCGCATTTCCACCTTCGCCAAGGTGACCCAGACCGGGGACAAGGGGGAATGTCTGGAAGTCCCGGAAACGTCGCCGGTGTGGAACGCCGTCACCTCGACCCGGGAGAACTGCCTGGGCCAGGACTGCCCCAACAACAAGGAGTGTTTCGTCATGGCGGCCCGCCGGGAAGCCATGGCGGCCGATCTGGTGGTGGTCAATCACCACCTCTTTTTCGCCGATGTGATGCTGCGGGACGAGGGCATGGCGGAACTCCTGCCCGCCTGCAACACCGTGATCTTCGACGAAGCCCATCAGTTGCCCGAGGTGGCGACCCTGTTCTTCGGGGAAACCGTTTCCACCGCCCAGGTCGTGGATCTGGCCCGAGATGCCCGGGCCGAGGGCTTGGCCGGCGCCCGGGACTGCCTGGACATCCAGGACGGCAGCCGCAAGCTGGAAAAGGCCGCCAAGGACCTGCGTTTGGCGGTGGGCGTCGATTCCGGCCGCTTCCCGGCTGCCCAGCTGGACGATAACCAGGGCTTCAACATCGGCCTGCAACTCCTCCTGGATGAACTGAAGGGCTACGCCGCTGTCCTGGAGACCCAGGCCGAGCGTTCCGAAGGCCTGGAGAACTGCTGGCAGCGGACTACCGAACTCCTGAATAAGCTGGAAGCCTGGAAGAACCCCTCCGGCCCCGGCTACGTGCGCTGGGCCGAGGCTTTTACCCAGTCGCTCCAGCTCAACCTCACGCCCCTGGACGTGGCGGACATTTTCAGGAAGCAGATGGGCGGCCATCCCCGGGCCTGGATTTTCACCTCAGCCACCCTGGCGGTGCAGGGCAATTTCCGCCACTACTGCGCCGAACTGGGGCTGGGGGAGGCCACCGAGGAAAACTCCGCCTGCTGGCAAAGCCCCTTCGACTACGGCAGCCAGGCGGTGCTCTACGCGCCGCTCGGCATGCCCGACCCCAACTCCATCCGCTACACCGAGGCGGTGGTGGATGCGGCCTTCCCGGCATTGAAGGCTTGCGGGGGCGGCGCCTTCTTCCTGTGCACCAGCCTGCGGGCCATGCGCCGGACCCACGAGCTCCTCAAGGCCAAGCTGGAGGACGAGGGGATCGATATGCCCCTCCTCATCCAGGGGGAGGGCAGCAAGAACGAGTTGCTGGAGCGCTTCCGCCGCCTGGGCAATGCGGTCCTGGTGGGCAGCCAGAGCTTCTGGGAGGGGGTGGATGTGCGGGGCGAGGCACTGTCCCTGGTGGTTATCGACAAGCTGCCCTTCGCGCCCCCCGACGACCCGGTCCTCTCCGCCCGCATTGAGCAGATGAACAAGGCCGGGCGCAATGCCTTCATGGAATACCAGCTTCCCCGGGCGGTCATCAACGTCAAGCAGGGGGCCGGGCGCCTGATCCGGGACGAGAGCGACCGGGGCGTATTGATGATCTGCGATCCACGACTTATATCAAAGCCGTATGGCCGGCGGGTATGGCAAAGTCTGCCGCCGATGAAGCGCACCCGAGAACTGTCCGAAGTGCTGAGATTTTTCGAGAACCGATGAGCGATTTCCGTCCCGTCCTCCCCGAGGACTGCCGCGCCGCGGCCAGCCAGCTCAACCGGGAGTGCGCCTGCCTGTCGGTGGACCATGCCGCCCTGCGGGTCGCCCTCGAATCCGGCGGCGGCCTCGATTATGACCGGCTGTGCGAGTCGCGCCCCCATCTCTTTTCCGACACGGTGGTCTTCGTCGGCGAGGCGAGCTTGAAGCGCATGGCGGAAATCGTCACCGCCATCGAGTCGGTGGTAGCCATGCCGGCCTACCAGGACAAGGTGCTCGGTTGGGCGCCGGGCATCGCCCATCGCCCGGTGGTGCCCCAGGGCGTCTTCCTGGGCTACGACTTCCACCTGGACCCCCAGGGGCCGCGCCTCATCGAGATCAACACCAACGCCGGCGGCGGGTTGCTGAACGCCCGCCTGGCCCGGGCCCAGCGGGCCTGCTGCGGGCCGGTGGCGGCCATGCTGCCCAACGGTACGGCGACGGTGGAAGATGCCTTCGTCGCCATGTTCCGGGAGGAATGGCGGCTGGCCCGGGGCGACCAGCCCCTGGGCTGCATCGCCATCGTCGATGAGAACCCGGGGGAACAGTACCTGGCGCCGGAATTCGAGCTTTTCCGCCAGCTCTTCGAGGCCCACGGCATCGCCGCCCTGGTGGCCGATCCCGGCGAGCTGGCCTGGGACGGCGGGCGCCTGACCTGTCGTGGGCGGGTGGTCGACCTGGTCTATAACCGGCTCACCGACTTTGCCCTGGAGGCTCCCGGCAGCGCCGCCATCCGGGCCGCCTACGAGGCCGATGGGGTGGTGCTGACGCCCCATCCGCGAGCCCATGCCCTGTACGCCGACAAGCGAAACCTGATGCTCCTGTCCGACGAGGCGCAGCTCACCGCTCTGGGCGTGCCGGAGGAGACCCGGGCTGTCCTGCTCGCCGGCATCCCGCGTACCGTGGCGGTCAAGGCCGAGGATGGGGAACGCTTCTGGCAGGAGCGCAAACGCTGGTTCTTCAAGCCGGCCGCCGGCTTTGGCAGCCGGGCCACCTATCGGGGCGACAAGCTCACCAAGCGGGTATTCGAGGAAATCCTCCAGGGTGGCTACATCGCCCAAGAGATCGTGCCGCCCTCGGAGCGTCGGGTCCAGGTGGCGACCCAGCCCCAGGACATGAAGCTGGACCTGCGTTGCTACGTCTATGCCGGCAACGTCCAGTTGGTGGCCGCCCGGCTCTACCAGGGCCAGACCACCAATTTCCGTACCCCCGGCGGCGGCTTCGCCTCCGTCCTGGCGGTGCCGCGCCACGACCGGAGGCGCCCGGCATGAAGGCTTTCGGCATCGCCGGCTATTCCGGCTCCGGCAAGACCACCCTCCTGGAAAAGCTGATTCCCCAGCTGACCGGCCGGGGGCTCAAGGTTTCCGTCATCAAGCACGCCCACCACGGCTTCGACATCGACCGCCCCGGCAAGGATTCCTACCGCCACCGGGAAGCGGGTGCCACCGAAGTGCTGATTTCCTGCGGCGAGCGCTGGGCCCTGATGCATGAGCTGCGTCGCGAACAGGAGCCCTCCCTGGCCGACCTTCTCAGCCGTCTCGCCCCCTGTGACCTGGTGCTGGTGGAGGGCTTCAAGAACGAGCCCATCCCGAAGCTGGAGGTCTATCGACCCGCCAATGGCAAGCCGCCCCTCTATCCGGAGCGGGAAGACATCGTGGCGGTGGCGAGCGATGTCCAAGTCGACAGCGGCCTGCCGCAGCTGGATGTGAACGACTCGGCCGCCATCGCCGATTTCATCCTGGATTTCTTGGATTTGTAGGAGCCCCCATGCTCAGTTTCGATCAGGCCCTGGAACAACTCCTCGCCGCCGCGGCGCCGGTGCGGGAAACCCGCATGCTGCCCCTGGAGGCCGCCGCTGGCCGCATCCTGGCCGAACCGCAGTTTTCCTCCGTGGCGGTGCCGCCCCTGGATAACTCGGCCATGGACGGCTACGCGGTGCGGGTTGCCGACGTGACGGCGAGCGGCGTCTGCTTGCCGGTGTCCCAGCGCATTCCGGCGGGTACGGTCGGGACGGCCCTGCAGCCCGGCACCGCCGCCCGCATCTTCACCGGCGCTCCCATTCCCGCCGGGGCCGACGCCGTGGTGATGCAGGAGCGCTGCGAGCATGGCGAGGGTGGAGTGGTGATCAACCTCGTGCCCAAGCAGGGCGAGAATATCCGCCGGGCCGGCGAGGATATTGCGGTCGGGGCGGAAATCCTGGCCGCCGGTACCCGTCTGCGGGCCCAGGAGCTGGCGCTGGCTGCCTCTGCCGGGCTCCCTCAGCTGCCGGTCTATCGCCGCTTGCGGGTTGCCGTCTTCTTCACCGGCGACGAGCTGCGCCAACCCGGCGAGCCCCTGCCGCCGGGAGCCATCTACAACTCCAACCGCTACGCCATCCGCGCCCTGCTGGAAGGCCTCGGCTGCGAAGTGCGGGACCTGGGGCTGGTGCCGGACAACCTGGATGCCACCCGGGACGCATTGCGCCGGGCCGCCGGGGACAACGATCTCATCGTCACCAGCGGCGGGGTTTCGGTGGGCGAGGAGGATCACGTCAAGCCGGCGGTGGAGGCCGAAGGCCGGCTGGATATGTGGAAAATCGCCATCAAGCCCGGCAAGCCCCTGGCTTTCGGCGAGGTGGGGCAGCGGGAGAAAAAGAGCTGGTTCGTCGGCCTGCCCGGCAACCCGGTGTCCAGCTTCGTCACCTTCGCCATGCTGGTACGACCCTTCATCCTGCGCCTGCAAGGCGCCCGGAATGTGCTGCCGAAGCGCTACAGCCTGCCTGCCGGCTTCGCGTGGCAGAAGCCGTCTCCCCTGTGCGAATTCCTGCGGGGCCGGGTCGGCGCCGATGGCCGGGCCGAGCTTTTCGCCCACCAGGGCTCCGGCGTGATGACCTCCCTGTGCTGGAGCGACGGCCTGGTGGTCAAGGCGCCGGACCGCTTGATTGCGGAAGGCGATGCGGTGCCCTTCATCCCCTTCTCGGAGCTGCTGTCATGACCGTACAGGTGCTCTATTTCGCCAGCCTCCGGGAAGCCCTGGGCCTGGCCGGCGAGGCGGTGCAACTGCCCGCTGGCGTCGCCACCGTCGGTGGTCTGCGGGACTGGCTGGTGGGGCAGGGGCGGGACAAGCTCTCCACCGCCCGCAACCTGCGCTGCGCGGTGAACCAGGATATGGCGGGGCTGGAGACTCCCGTCCGGGATGGCGACGAAGTGGCCTTCTTCCCGCCGGTCACCGGGGGCTGATATGCCGGTACGCGTCCAGGAAGCGGACTTCGACCTCGGCCGGGAAATCGCCGCCCTGCGGGCGGGGGATGCCCGGGTCGGGGCCGTGGCGAGCTTCCTCGGCCTGGTGCGGGATATGAACGAGGGTAGCGGCATCTCGGAAATGACCCTGGAGCACTATCCCGGCATGACGGAAAAGGCCCTGGAAAAGATCGTCGCCGAGGCCAAGGGGCGTTGGGATATCTACGATGCCCTGGTCATCCACCGGGTCGGGCGGCTCCTGCCCTGCGACCAGATCGTGCTGGTGGCGGTGACCGGCGCCCATCGAGGCGAGGCCTTTGCCGCCTGCGAATTCATCATGGATTACCTGAAGACTCGGGCTCCCTTCTGGAAGCGGGAAGCCACCCCCGAGGGGGCTCGCTGGGTGGATGCCCGGGAGAGCGACGACAGCGCCGCCGCTCGCTGGGGCAAGGACCCGGCCGAGTAAGCCGGGTCCGGCGGCCGTCAGACCTTGAACTGGTCGACGGCTTGGTGCAGGGACTGGGACAGGCTCTGCAACTGGCGGGCCGCCGAGGCGGTGTGAGCCACGGCTGCCGCGCTTTCTTCGGACATCTGGGCGATCTGTTCCACCCGCTGGGCGATCTGGGTGCTGGCGGCACTCTGTTCCCGGATGGCGTCGCTGATGTCGTTGACCACCTGAGTCACCCGCCGGGCACCTTCCCGGATACGGGTGATGGAACCGGCAGCCTCATTGGCCAGGCCGACACCAGCGCTCACCTGGGCAACGCCCGTCTGCATGCTGCTGACGGCGCTGTGGGTCCCGGACTGGATCTTGTGGACCATGTCCCCGATTTCCTTGGTGGACAGGCTGGTGCGCTCGGCCAGCTTCCGTACCTCGTCGGCCACCACGGCGAAGCCTCGGCCCTGTTCGCCGGCCCGGGCCGCTTCGATGGCGGCGTTCAGGGCCAGCAGGTTGGTCTGGTCGGCGATTTCCTGGATGGTATTGACGATGGAGGTGATGCGGTCGGATTGCTGGCCCAGCTCTTCGACGATGCCAGAGGATGTCTGGACCACCTCGGAAATCTTGTGCATCTCGGAAGCGGCGTTGTGGATGACGGCAGCGCCCTGTTCGGAGATGTCGCCGGCCTCCTGGGAAAGGCCGTGGGCCTCCTTGGCGTTGTCCTTCACCTGGTCGATGCTGACGGCGATTTCTTCCATGGCGGCGGCCATGGAGGAGGCGGCGTCGCTCTGCTGGCGGGCCCGTTCGGAAACCTCGTGGGCGGCGCTGAGCAGTTGGGTGGCGGAGCCGGCGATTTCGTGGGCGTTCTGGGTGATGGTGCCGATCATGGCGCGCAGGGTTTCCTGCATGGTTTTGATGCCGGACAGCAGGCTGTCGGCGTCGCCGGGGCGGCACTTGACCTCGGCGGTCAGGTCGCCGGAGGCAATACGGCGGGTGATGGCCGCGGCGTCGGCGGGCTCGCCGCCCAGGGTACGGATGATGTTGCGGGAAACCAGGGCCAGGGAGCCGGCGATGAAGCCGCCGATCAGGATGCCCCAGACCAGGAAGCGCATGACGTTTTCCCGGAACTTGGCATCCACGTCATCGATGTAGATGCCGGAGCCGATGACCCAACCCCAGGGCTCGAAGCCCTTGACGTAGGAAAGCTTGGGCACCGGTGCTTCGCTGCCGGGCTTGGGCCAGACGTAATCCACGAAGCCCGAGCCCTTGCTTTTCACGGTGGTGTTGAATTCCACGAACAGCAGCTTGCCGTTCTTGTCCTTGAGCTGGTCGAGCTTCTTCCCATCCATTTCCGGCTTGATGGGGTGCATGATCATCGTGTCGTCCAGCCCGTTGATCCAGAAGTATTCGCTCTTGTCGTAACGAAGTTCCTTGACGGCGGCGAGCGCAGTCTTCTTGGCTTCCTCGACCGGCATCTTGCCTTCCTTGGCCTGCTTCTCGTAGAAGACCAACGTGCTGTAGGCCACGTCGACCAGATCGCGGACCTTGTCCTGGCGGTCGCTCATGAGCTGAGCGCGTTCGTTGAAAAGAAGTACCGTCAAGAGTGTGCCGAGTGCGACGACGGTGGCGATGGTCATGGCGACCAGCTTGGCGCGCAGACCCCAATTTTGGCTGTTCATGCTATTCCCCTGTTTAATGCTGGCAGGCTCTTTATAGTTATATGGCCCGTGGCTCCAGGGACGCGATTATATTAAGTCAACCCCCTACCCGGTATGGGTAGTCGACAGTATTTGTGAAATCCACCTCACTCGGCTCGCGCCATCCACAACACTGCCGCCGATTTCATATTAGCAAATACTTTTACTGAATCCAGAGTTGAAATACCGGATTGCAGCCTCATGTTAGGGAGCATCGAAGATATTTAAGCGGGGACTTCCATGCGACTCGACAAATTCACCACCAAGTTCCAGCAGGCTCTGGCCGACGCCCAGAGCCTGGCCATCGGCAACGACCAGCAGTTCATCGAGCCCCAGCACCTGCTGCTGGCTCTGCTGAACCAGGAGGACGGCGGCACGGCGTCCCTGCTGGCCCGGGCCGGCGTCAATGTCCCCGGCCTGAAGAACGACCTGGACCAGGCCCTGAAGCGCCTGCCCAAGGTGGAAGGCCACGGTGGCGACGTGAGCGTCGGCCGGGACCTCAACAACCTCCTCAACCTCACCGACAAGGAAGCCCAGAAGCGGGGCGACCAGTTCATCGCCAGCGAAATGTTCCTGTTGGCCCTTGCCGAGGACAAGGGCGAGACCGGCCGTCTGGCCAAGCAGCAGGGCTTGGCCCGCAAGGCCCTGGAAGCCGCCATCGACGCGGTGCGGGGCGGCCAGGGGGTGGATTCCCAGGAGGCGGAAGGCCAGCGGGAGGCCCTGAAGAAATATTGTATCGACCTCACCGAGCGGGCGCGGCAAGGCAAGCTCGATCCGGTCATCGGCCGGGACGATGAAATCCGCCGCAGCATCCAGATTCTCCAGCGCCGCACCAAGAACAACCCGGTGTTGATTGGCGAGCCCGGCGTCGGCAAGACCGCCATCGTCGAGGGCCTGGCCCAGCGTATCGTCAATGACGAAGTGCCGGAAACGCTGAAGGGCAAGAAGGTCCTGGTGCTCGATATGGCCGGGTTGCTGGCCGGCGCCAAGTA
>DASRUX010000259.1:0-2004 GCA_035655235.1 Rhodocyclaceae bacterium
GACCGATGTCGCCCTGGAGAGTGGCGACGGGCTCGTGGCGGGCTGCCGGCACCTGGCCGCCGGCGAACAGTGCTGTCTGGTGATGAGCTGGTTCGCCGACCCCGCCGACATCCAGCCCGCTCCCCTCCCCGATCACCGCCAGGCGCTCCAGGAAACCCGGACCTGGTGGGAAGGCTGGTTCAGCCAATGCGCCTACGACGGTCCCTATCGGGATGCGGTCATGGCCAGCTGCCTGGCCCTCAAGCTCCTTTCCCACCGGCATTCCGGCGCCGTCATGGCGGCTCTCACCACGTCGCTGCCCGAATCCATGGACGCCGGCCGCAACTGGGACTACCGCTATTGCTGGCTGCGGGACACCTCCCTCCTGCTCCAATCCTTCATCGACCTGGGCTTCGAGCGGGAGGCGGAGGCCTTCCTGGGCTGGCTGCTGAGGGCCGGGCGCAAGCCCCGGCTGCAGCCCCTCTACGACCTCCACGGCCGGCCGGTGCCCGACGAGCGGGAACTGCCCTGGCTGGAGGGTTACCGGGGGCGAGGGCCGGTACGCATCGGCAATTCCGCCCACCGGCAGCTGCAACTGGATATCTTCGGCGAGGTGATCCAGACCGCCTGCCGCTTCGTCCGCCGGGGCGGCCGGCTCAGCGACGGGGAGAAACGCCTCCTCGCTAGCCTGGGGGATTCGGTCTGCCGGCTATGGCGGCAACCGGACCAGAGCATCTGGGAAACCCGCTCGCCGCCGCGCCACTACACCTATTCGAAGCTCATGTGCTGGGTGGCCCTGGACCGCCTCATCGCCCTGGGCGGCGAAGCCGGCCTGGACATCGAGACCGCCGACCTGGCGGTGGAACGGGACGCCATCCGCCGGGAAATCGACACCCGGGGCTTCGACAGCCGCCTGGGCAGCTATGTGGGCTATTTCGGCGGCAGCGAAGCGGATGCGAGCCTGCTCCTCATGGTCCGCTACCGCTACCTGGGGCCGGAGGATTCCCGCATGGCCGGCACCTGGCGCTACCTCATGAAGAAGCTGTCGGTAGACGGTTTCCTCTACCGCTACCCGCCGGGCAAGGACTACGACGGGGTGGAGGGCACGGAAAACCTCTTCGCCGTGTGCAGCTTCTGGGCGGTCGATTACCTGGCCCGCTGCGGCCGGGTGGATGAGGCCGTCGCCCTGTTCGAGCGGCTTCTGGGCCTGGCCAACGATGTCGGGCTTTATTCGGAGCAATTCCACGTCCAGACCCGGGAGGCCTGCGGCAACTTTCCCCAGGCCTTCACCCATTCCGGTCTGGTGACCGCGGCGATTGCCCTGGCGGAGGCCACCCAGGGCAAAAAGGGGCACCAGATTTCCAGTTGATCCGCCGGGGATCAGTCCTCGAACGCCGGCTGGGCAAAATGGGCGCAGGGAATCCGCACGCCGATCCGCGTTCCCTGGCCGGGGGCGCTGTCGATGACCAGCTCGCCGCCGAGCTGCTGGGTGCGTTCCCGGATGCCCCGCAAGCCCAGGGACTTGGTGCGGATGGCCTGCGGATCGAAGCCCTGGCCGTCATCGGCGATGTCGAGTTGGCAGCCGGATTCGTCCTGCCGGACCACGATGCTGACGGTGGTGGCCTGGGCATGGCGGGCGACATTGGTCAGCGCCTCCTGGACGATGCGGTACAGGGCGACGGAGGCCTCTTCGGTCAGGGGGCAGAAATCGGCGGGGAAGTCGATGCCGCATGCCAGCCCGGTCGTCCCGCGGAACTGTCCGGCCTGCCAGTCGAGGGCGGGCCCGAGGCCCATGTTGAGGGCCGAGGGACGCAGCGCGGTGGCGACATTGCGCACCACCCGGATGGTTTCGTCCACATGGGCGCGCAGCGCCTCCAGGCGTTCGTTCAGCCAGGGGTTCTCCCGTCCCAGCTGGAAGCGGATGGTGCCGAGCCCCAGGCGCAGTGCCGTCAGGTGCTGGCCGAGTTCGTCGTGGAGGCCGCGGGCGATGTTCTTGCGCTCCTCTTCCCGATCCGATTCCCGGCG
>DASRUX010000260.1:0-5288 GCA_035655235.1 Rhodocyclaceae bacterium
AGAAATAAGAAATTTGCCATTGCAGTATTGGGCGTCACGGCCGCAGGGCTGGCGGGGCCGCTCCAGGCACAGACCCAGGGAACCATTGGACAGGGCGGGACCTTTTCCCCGCTATCTCCGTTTTCCCCCATCCCGACCCAATCCAGCGTCCTTCCCAACCCGATGGCGATACCCGGAGCCACGGCGGTGAGCGCCGCCCAGCCGGCTGCCGTCCCAGAGAGCGAAACCGCCGCCCCCAAGCGCCTGTGGTCCATCGTTCCCCGCATCACCGCCCAGGAAATCCTCACCGACAACGTCGCCCCCGCCAGCGGGGTCAAGCGCAGCGACCAGGTCACCGAGATCGCACCGGGCATCCGCGTCGATGCCGATACGGCCCGCCTCAAGTTCCACCTGGACTATCAGTTGCGGCAGCTCTTCTACGCCCAGGAGAGTAATCGCCAGAACACCCAGAACTACCTCAATTCCTTCGGCACCCTGGAAGCCCTGGACAAATGGTTGTTCGTAGATGTGAGCGGCGTCGTCGCCCAGCAGGCGATTTCCCCTTTCCGCTTCCAGACCGCCAGCAACGTCAGCGTGAACCCCAACCGGGTCGAAACCTCCAGCTTCCGCGTTTCGCCTTTCATCCGGGGCAAGCTGGCCGGTTCCGCCGATTACGAGCTGCGCTACGGCCGCAGCACCACCCAGAGCAGTTCCGCCTTCGTGGCGGACGTGGATACGGAAGAGTGGAGCGGCGTCATCAAGGGCGTCACGCCCATGGCTTCCCTGGGCTGGGCCGTGGATGCCAGCCGCCGCAACATCGACTACCAGGGCGGGCGCGGCAACGAGGAATCCCGCTTCCGCGGCCTGCTCGCCTATCGCATCGTCCCGGAATTCCGGGTGTCCGCCAGCGCCGGCCAGGAGACCAACAATTTCTCCAGCGCCAACAACCAGACCCACGACACCTACGGCTACGGCTTCGACTGGCTGCCGACCGAGCGGACCCAGGTGTCGGGCTTCCGGGAGAAGCGCTTCTTCGGTTTCGGCCACAGCTTCACCGCCGCCCACCGCACGCCTCTCACCGCCCTCAAGTTCGAGGACGTGCAGGATGTGGCCGTCCTGCCGGCCCGCTTCAACACCGTCGGCCTGGGCTCCATCCACAACCTGCTGTTCACCCAGCTGACCTCCAGCATTCCCGATCCCGTGGAGCGCTCCCGCTACGTGGATAACCTGCTGCAGCAGTTCGGCATTTCCCCCAATGCCATCGTCAACAGCGGTTTCTTCACCTCCCGGGCATCCCTCCAGCGCCGCCAGGAGCTGTCCTACTCCCTGCAGGGGGCGCGGAACATGCTGACCCTGTCGCTGGGCCAGACCCTGCACCAGGCGCTTGGGCCGGCGGCGGGGGCGAACGACATCTTCGTCGCCACCCGGAATATCCGCCAGCGGGGCTACAGCGTCAGCTTCGGCCACAAGCTCACGCCCCTGACCTCCTTGAATGCCGTGGCTTCCCAGCAGCATAGCGCCGGCACTTCCGGGACCAACCTGTCCAGCGACATCCGCTCCCTGCACATCGGCGCCACCACCCAACTCGGTCCCAAGACCTCGGCATCGCTGGGCGTGCGCCGCAGCCTGTTCGAGAGCTCGATCGTGAACCACTACAGCGAAAATGCGCTGATCGGCACCTTTACCGCCCAGTTCTGAGCGGTTGGGGGCGGGCCGCCCTGGCCCGCCCCTTCATTCCCTTGTCCTATCCTTTGAACTGAGCCGCCGGCCCCTTGCCGGCGGTTTCGGCTCGTCCTGATTTTCCCCCGGTTCCCGTAGGCCGGGGGCGGTTTTCCCCGTGTTCTATCCCCGATCGCATACCGGGGAATTGCCGCGGTTCGCGTATATGCCCTCCCTAGGCCGGAAGGTACTTTATGGGCTCTGCCCACAGCGCGGAAATTTCCCAGGACGCCATGTACGAAGCCTTCTACGGCTTGACCAGCAAGCCTTTTCAGCTGAATCCGGACCCCTCCTTTTATTTCGGCAGCAAGCAGCATCGCCGGGCCACCGCCTATCTGGAATACGGCATGCACCAGAACGAAGGGTTCATCGTCGTCACCGGCGAAGTCGGGGCCGGCAAGACCACCGTCGTGCGCGGCCTGCTGGATGGCCTGGACCGCAGCAAGGTGGTGGCGGCCCATCTGGTCAGCACCCAGCTCGATGCCGACGACACCCTGCGCCTGGTCAGCGCCGCCTTCGGCATCCGCACCAAGGACGTTTCCAAATCCGACCTGCTCATGGCCCTGGAAGCCTTCCTGGTCAGCGTCACCGGCCAGGGCAAGCGCTGTCTGCTGATCGTGGACGAGGCCCAGAACCTCACCCCCCGGGCGGTGGAGGAGCTGCGCATGCTGTCCAATTTCCAGTTCAGCAACCATGCGCTGCTGCAAAGCTTCCTGGTGGGCCAGCCCGAATTCCGCCAAATCATGCAGAGCCCCCACATGCAGCAATTGCGGCAGAGGGTAATCGCCTCCTGCCACATCGGACCGCTCTCCATGGAGGAAACCCAGGCCTACATCGAGCACCGCCTGAAGTGCGCCGGTTCCCAGTGCAGCCCGGAATTCGAGCCGGAAGCCTTCGCAGCCATCTACAAGGCCAGCGGCGGCATCCCCCGGCGCATCAATTCCGTTTGCGACCGGCTGCTGCTGATGGGCTTCCTGGAAGGGAAGACCTGCTTTTCCGGGGAAGACGTTGAAAACGTCGCCCGGGAAATCTACGAGGAAACCCAGGCCCCCGTGGCCAAGCCGGGCGACAGGGATGGGGGCGAGGCTCTTACCGTTCCCCCCATGGACGGCAGCATCGACGAGGGCGATTGGTCGGGGCCGGGCGTCGGCGAGGAGGCCATCCAGGACCCGGCCCAGGTGGTCGCCACCCTGAGCGCCAAGCACGTCGGCGACCGGCTCCTGCGCCTGGAGCGCAGCCTGCTCCGCCTGGAGCACATCAACTCGGTGACCCTGGGGCTGCTGCGCCAGCTGTTCACCGATATCCGCAAGGAACCCCTGGTCAAGGACAACCCCCTGTGATTCGCGAACACTGGCCCGAGGGCCTGGGGCCCATCGCCTGCGTGGTGGGCGCCCGCCCCAATTTCATGAAGATCGCCCCCGTCCTGCGAGCCTTCAGCCGTCATGTGCCGGCCATCCCGGCCCTGCTGGTCCATACCGGCCAGCATTACGACCGGGACATGAACGACCGCCTGTTCGAGGACCTGGGCCTGCCCCATCCCGACATCAACCTGGAAGTCGGGTCGGGCACCCATGCCGTGCAGACCGCCGAGGTCATGCGCCGCTTCGAGCCGGTGCTGGACGAATGCCGGCCCAGCGCCGTGCTGGTGGTGGGGGATGTCAATTCCACCCTGGCCTGCACCTTGGTGGCGGTGAAGAAAGGCATCCCGGTGGCCCATGTGGAATCCGGGCTGCGCAGCTACGACCGGACCATGCCCGAGGAGATCAACCGGGTTCTCACCGACCAGGTGGCTGACATCCTCTACACCACCGAGCGGGCTGCCGCCGACAACCTGGTCCGGGAAGGCGTCCATCCGGAGCGCATCCGCTTCGTGGGCAACGTCATGATCGATTCGTTGCTGGAGAACCGGCGCCATGCGCCTTCCCCGGCGGCCATCCTGGCGGCGGCGGGGGCGGGCGGCGTGGGGGAGGCCTACGGCCTGGCGACCCTCCACCGGCCTTCCAATGTGGACCACGGCGAAACCCTGGAACAGTTGCTGAGGATATTCCGGGACGTGGCGCAGAAGCTGCCCCTGGTCTTCGCTATGCATCCCCGCACCCGGGCGAACATCGAACGCTTCGGCCTGGGCTGGCTGGCCGACAGTTCCCGACTGGTGATCCTGCCGCCCCAGGGCTATCTCGACATGCTGGGGCTGATGGCGGGGGCGACCGTCGTGCTGACCGACTCCGGCGGGCTGCAAGAAGAGACCACCGCCCTCGGCGTGCCTTGCCTGACCCTGCGGGACAACACCGAACGCCCCATCACCGTGGAGCAGGGCACCAATACCCTAGTGGGCCGGGACCACGCCGCCATCCTGGCCGCCGTGGAGGAAATCCTGGCCGGCGGCGGCAAGCGGGGCAGGGTGCCGGAGCTATGGGACGGCAAGGCGGCCGAACGCATCGCCGGCGATCTCTCCGCCTGGCTGATCGGGCGCCAAGCCGGGGTAGGCCAATGACGGGGGCGGCCATAGCGAAGATCACCAATGCGCTCACCATCGACGTGGAAGACTACTTCCAGGTGGCGGCCTTCGCTCCTCATATTTCCCGCTCCCAGTGGCACGAGCGGGAATGCCGGGTGGAAGCCAACGTGGACCGCATCCTGGCGATGCTGGACGAGCACCGGGTCAGCGCCACCTTCTTCACTCTGGGCTGGATTGCCGAGCGCTACCCCCTGCTGGTGCGGCGCATCGTAGACAACGGCCACGAACTGGCCAGCCACGGCTACGGCCATGAGCGGGCCAGCGGCCAGACCCCCGCCGCCTTCCATGCCGATATCCAGCTCGCCAAGCTGATCCTGGAGGACATCGCCGGCCAGGAGGTGATGGGCTACCGGGCGCCGAGCTTCTCCATCGGCAAGGGCAACCTGTGGGCCTTCGACTGCCTGGCCCGGGCCGGCTACCGCTACAGCTCCAGCATCTACCCCATCCGCCACGACCACTATGGCATGCCGGACGCCCCCCGTTTCGCCCACCGGGTCGGCAACGTCCTGGAGTTGCCGGTCACCACCCTGCGGCTTGCCAATCGCAACTGGCCGGCCAGCGGCGGCGGCTATTTCCGGCTCCTTCCCTACGGTCTGTCCCGCTGGCTGCTGCGGCAGGTGAACGAGAGGGAAGGGCAGCCGGCCATTTTCTATTTCCACCCCTGGGAGATCGACGTCCATCAGCCCCGGGTCCAGGGGGTCGGCGCCAAGGCGCGGTTTCGGCACTACGTGAACATCCCGTTCATGGAAAGCCGCCTGCGGCGCCTGCTGGCCGATTTCGACTGGGGACGGATGGACAGGATCTTTATCGACCATGACCAATATCAAGCGACTGCCGCCTGAAGACGCCGAGGGAGCGGCCGCCTGGGACGATTTCGTCCTGGGCTGCAGTGACGCCACCTTTTTCCACCGGGCCGGCTGGCAACGGGTCATCGGCCGGGTCTACGGCCACCGCACCCACTACCTCTACGCCGAGTCGGCCCGGGGCATCGAGGGGGTGCTGCCCCTGGCCCATGTGTCCAGCCTCCTCTTCGGCAATGCCTTGGTGTCGCTGCCCTTCGCCGTCTATGGCG
>DASRUX010000261.1:0-9394 GCA_035655235.1 Rhodocyclaceae bacterium
GAGCCGGTGCGAGAGTCCGAAGAACCGAGCTGGCGTCGAAAGGTTGACCAGTAGACAGCAGCGGCGCAAGGCGCATTCCTGCCTGTTCGGCACGTATTTCTTTGTCCTTCATGGTATGAATTTCCGTTACTTCCCCAATCACTCGGCGGCAAAGCGACGGAAGAACCACTGTTTCATCCCTTCCACCGCCAACAGGTAAAAGAGCAGCAAGGCCGCGAGGATGGGAAAGAAGAAAGCCGGCGGCGCCACGAACCCGAGATGCATGCCGGCGGGGGTGAAGGGGAGCAGCACGGCGACCGCCACCACCGACAGCGAACAGGTGACGAGCCATGGATTGGGGCGGCTCCTGAAGGGATTCCGCCGGGTACGGATAATGAAGATGACCAGCACCTGCGTGGCCATGGACTCGACGAACCAGCCGGTATGGAAGAGCGCCTCCCCGGCATGGAAGACAGCCAGCATGACGTAGAAGGTGAGGAAATCGAAGACCGAACTCACCGGGCCAACCACCAGCATGAAATTGCGGATGAAGGCCATGTCCCAGTGCCGCGGATGGACCAGATAGTCGTCATCCACCCGGTCCAGCGGGATGGGGAGTTCGGAAATGTCGTAGAGCAGGTTGTTGAGTAGGATCTGCACCGGCAGCATGGGGAGGAAGGGAAGAAAGAGCGACGATCCCGCCATGCTGAACATGTTGCCGAAATTGGAGCTGGTGCCCATCATGATGTACTTCATGATGTTGCCGAAGGTTCTCCGCCCTTCCTGGACGCCGGCATGGAGGACGCCCAGGTCGTGCTCCAGGAGGATCATGTCCGCCGCCGCTTTTGCCACGTCTACGGCTCCGGCCACGGAAATGCCCACATCGGCCGAATGCAGCGACGGCGCGTCGTTGATGCCGTCGCCGAGATATCCCACCACATGGCCGCGTTGCTTCAGCGCGAGGATGATGCGGTTTTTCTGGGCCGGCGCTACGCGGCAGAAGAGATTGACCTCCTCCACCCGCGCCGCGAGGGCTAGGTCATCCATTTCCTGGAGGGCGGCGCCGGTCAGCACCCCCGTGACCGGGAGCCCGAGTTGGGAGAAGACATGCTGGGTCACCAGTTCGTTGTCGCCGGTGATGACCTTGACGGTGACCTGATCGGCGGCCAGCCCCGCCAGCGCCGCCTTGGCGCTTTCCTTGGGCGGATCGAGGAAGGCGGCAAATCCCGCGAACACCAGTTCCGTTTCATCGCCGACCACGGCATGGGGGTGGTCCATTCCCACCTGCCGCCAGGCAATCCCCAGGACGCGGAAGCCCTCCCGGCTGAGGGCTTCGAATTGTCCATTGATGCGCATCCGCACCGCATCGTCGAGAGGATGACCGGCCTCGCCGTCCAGCCCATGGCTGACCGACAGGCGCAGAATGTCTTCGGGCGCTCCCTTGACCACCAGCAACCGTTGGGTGCCGTCGTCCAGGAGCACCGAAATCCGGCGGCGCTCGAAGTCGAACGGCACTTCATCGATCTTCCGCCAGGCGCTGGCGTCGATCTCCTGATGCTCCAGGATCGCGTCATCGAGGGGGCTCTTCATTCCCGTTTCGAAAAAACTGTTGAAGTAGGCGAGTTCCAGGACTCGCCGGCTTTCCCGGCCAAGGGGATCGAGATGGCGCTCCAGGTGGATGCGGGCCTCGGTCAGGGTGCCGGTCTTGTCGGTGCAGAAGACATCCATGCTTCCCAGGTTGTGGATTGAAGCGAGCCGCTTGACGATCACCTTGCTCGCCGCCATGCGGACCGCGCCCCGGGATAGCGTCACGGAGACCACCATCGGCAGGAGTTCCGGCGTCAGTCCGACCGCCAGGGCCACGGCAAACAGGAAGGAGTCGAGCCAGGGGCGGTGGAAGAAGGCATTGACCAGAAGGACGAACAGGACCAGCAGGATGGTCATGTGCATGATGAGAATCCCGAAATGCTGGGTTCCCTGCTCGAAGGCCGTCGGCGGCGCCTTGGCCAGCAGGGTGTCGGCGATCTCGCCCAGCGCCGTATCCTGCCCCGTGCGGCACATCAGCACCCGGGCCGAACCGCTGATCACCGAGGTTCCCAAGAGAACCGCATTGCCGGCGGAGAGGATGTCGGTGTCCGTCGGCGATTCTCCGGGGGCCTTTTCCACCGGATAGGGTTCTCCAGTCAGGAGAGCCTGGTTGACGAAGAAGTCCTTGGCTTCCAGCACCCGGCCGTCGCAGGGAATCAGGTCGCCGGCAGCGAGGAGCGCCACATCGCCGGGCACCAGCTCGGCCAGGGGAATCTCGGTGGGCTTGCCGTCCCGCAATACCCGTCCACGGACCGCCACCGACTGACGCAGCCGTTCCGCAGCCTGCCCGGCCCGATATTCCTGAACGAAATCGAGGGTGACGCTGACCAGGACGATCGCACCGATGATAAAGAAACTGGTGACATCGCCGGTCAACACGGACAGCCCGCTGGCAACGAGGAGAATGATCACCAGGGGATTGCGGAACTTGGCCAGGAATTGCAGGGCGAGCGCCCTTTTCCGTTCTCCGTGGATGACGTTGGGACCAAACTGCGCGAGCCGTGCGGCCGCCTCTCCGCTACTCAGCCCATTCGGACTTGCAGCCGTCCGTTCCAGGAGCGCCGTGATGGAAAGTCGCCAGAAAGGAAAGTCCGTCTCCACGGCAGGCGTAGGCATGGCGACCTCCTCCGGTGAGCCCGACAAAATCGGTAAGAGCGGACGCAGAGCAAACCGTGCCGATCAATCCAGTCCTTTTCCACGTCCATTCAGCGGCTTTTGAAAAATTGGGGTGATTTCCCCTCTCGAATTGAAGCGTTATCCGTACTTTGATGCGGTGAGGCAAGGCGCCAGTGTCCTGTCAAACAGCAATGGTCGTTATTCCCCATTGCTTCGATAGTCCATGATGGCCTAAGGAGGCTTTACCCGCATTAGCCGTCCCCTGATGAAAGGCAGCAATACCATGGCACAGAATCTGGTGATCTATGTCCAAGGCGGACAGGTCAGAAGGATCATGGCGGACTTTGAGGCCAGTATGAACTGCCTCTTGGTCTATGCCGACGTCCCGACCGCCGATCAAGGTCAGCCTTGGGTGCGCGAAATCGAGTGGCCATCACGGAATGGTCAGGAAGTTCTGCTTGAGGGCATGGCGGTCGAGCATAGCCCCGAAGAGGTTCGGGCTGTGGTTAAAGCGACCGAGGAGACGAGAGTGCGAGTTCGGGCATTGTTCCGGGACGCCGATTCGTCCAGTCCGGCAGGACCGAATCACGATGGAACCATGCAAAGGAATAGGGGCTCACGATCATCCATTCAGGAGATAACCATGTCGCAACTGGAACTCAACGATCAGGAAAAGGAAACCCTGTTGGAGGTCCTGAGGAGTTTTCTGTCCGAACTGAGGAATGAGGTAAGCCATACGGATCGCCTGGCGTATCGAAACCAACTCAAGGCACAGGAGCATGTGATCCAAGGCATTCTGGGCAGATTAAGTTCCCTTGGGCAAACCACCCGATAACGCTTGCCGGTGGAACCGGGCCGCTCTCGTTAAGGGAATATCCATTACCTGCTTGTTGAGCCCGGACATGGCCTGCGCTGACGGCAGGTATTGCCCCTTATCGGTGAGGGCGATACTCACTTTCAAGGAGAGCCCCATGTACGCTCAATACAGCACTTGTCTCAAAACCTGTGATGACTGTGCTGCCGCTTGCGAACACTGCGCAATCGCCTGCCTTCAGGAAGCCGATCCCAAGCCCATGGCTCCTTGTATTGCCCTCAGCATGGATTGTGCGGGGATTTGCCGTCTCGCCTCCGCCGTTATTGCTCGTGGCAGCGAGTTTTCCAAGGCCATTTGTGCCTTGTGTGCACGTATCTGCGAGGAATGCGGCAACGAGTGTGCGAAGCACCAATTCGATCATTGCCAGCAGTGTGCCGAAGCCTGCCAGCGCTGTGCTAAGGAATGCCGGAGCGCAGCCTCGTAACGCCCTCGGCGTTCAGAAACGTAGGGGAAATTCCTACTACGTCAGTCTTGTTGCGGTTTCCGCAACCCACAGGTGATAGTGACATTTTGCGGCCACGCGTCCGAAACGGATAACCCAAAGTAGAGTCTTCAGCTGGGCGCAATGAAACAGTGCGATGCTTCTTGGCTGGCCTCCACAGGGTATAGCGAGCTGCATGCGATAGTAGGCACACCGAGGGCGCCAGTGCCACCAGCAGATCAGCATCAAGGTGACCACGAAATACCCCGAAAGTCGGACTATAAGTTCCCTTGATGCTACGTAAGCCAACGTGTAATTGAAATTGGCCACGCATCCACAGAATGCCATTGCAGGGTAGTCGGTAGAAGATCGCCACCGGCCGCTGTGGACGAGGAGTAGGCGGACTACAGGAAACGTTGAGTGGCCGGTCTCAGATTGGTTACCTGCCTTTCAAGCTTAAAAATATTGGAGCTTCAGTATGACCGGAACTGGCCGGGAGCACGCATTTACCCTTCCTCAGCGCAGACCGTCACATCCGCTCCACTCCTGCCTGCTGCCCCCGCAACAACTCACGTCCTGAATCTGTTGGCAGGCAGTCACTTCAGTCTGCTCTTCCGCAGCCCCTTCCAACCTATCGCCTTGACCCATAACCCAATTCCACCTTTCTCCTCCGCTGGTACAAAAGCTGCAATACCCCGCCCGCTTTCTATCCAGCTATCCAACGAAAGGTGAATTGCCAATGAAAAAGAAGACCCTCGCCCTCGGCGGGTGCCTGTTGTTGTCCTCCCTGGCCCAGGCCCAGCAGCCGCCGGCGCCGCCCCAGCCCAATCCCCAGGCCGTGACCTTCTTCGTGACCAGCGAATCCCCGGGCAAGGGCGCCGATTTCGGCGGGCTGGCTGGGGCCGATGCCCATTGCGACAAGCTTGCCAAGGCCGCCGGCAGCACCGGCAAGACCTGGCGCGCCTACCTGAGCACCCAGGCGGCCGACGGCAAGCCCGCCGTCAACGCCCGGGACCGCATCGGCCAGGGCCCCTGGCAGAACATCCGGGGCGTGGTGGTGGCCAAGGACGTGGCCCACCTCCACGGCGATACCGTGGAACTGGCCCGCCTGGGCAACAACCTCTCCCGCACCACCGCGCTCACCGAGAAGAACGAGCCGGTGAAGGGCGCCGGGGACAAGCCCAACCAGCACGACATCGTCACCGGCTCCCAGCCTGACGGCCGGGCCTTCACCGACGCCGCCGACCACACCTGCAAGAACTACACGAGCAGCGCCGTGGAAGGCTCCGCCCAGGTTGGCCACTTCGACCGTACCGGCGGCGGCAACACCTCCTGGAACTCCGCCCACGGCAGCCGCGGCTGCAACCAGGAAAAGCTGGAGAGCAGCGGCGGCGCCGGCCTGTTCTACTGCTTCGCAGCCAACTGAGTCCCCAGCCCCGCGCCGGTCGAGGGCCGGCGTGGGCATTACAGGCATTAGGTCGTCATCCCCATGAGCAAATACACCCTCCATATCAACGGCGAAACCCGCACCGTGGACGTCGCCCCGGACACCCCGCTCCTGTGGGTGCTGCGGGACAGCCTCGGGCTGCTGGGTACCAAGTTCGGCTGCGGCGCCGGCCATTGCGGCGCGTGCACGGTCCATCTCAACGGCGTCCCCACCCGGGCCTGCATGACTCCGGTATCAACCGTCGGCCGCAAGCAGGTCACCACCATCGAGGGCCTGGACCCCAAGGGCAACCATCCCCTCCAGCAGGCTTGGCAGGAACTGGACGTACCCCAGTGCGGCTATTGCCAGGCCGGCCAGATCTTGACGGCGGCGGTCCTGTTGAAGGAGAACCCCAATCCCTCCGACGAGGAGATCGACGGCGCCCTGGCCGGGAACCTGTGCCGCTGCGGCACCTACCTCCGCATCCGGGAGGGCATCCACAAGGCGGCCCAACTGGCGAAGAAGGGGGGCAAATGAGCGCATCCAAGCTTGAAAACGCCGGCCGCCGGGATTTCCTGCGCAAGTCCGTCCTGGGCGGGGGCGGGCTGGTGCTGGGTTACTACCTCCAGTCCGCCGGCAGCGCCTTCGCCCAGGTGGCTAAGCCCAGCGCGGCGCCAATCGGGGATTTCACCCCCAACGCCTTCATCCGCATTTCCTCCGACGGCAAGGTGACCCTGATTTCCAAGCAGCCGGAGATCGGCCAGGGCATCAAGACCTCGCTGCCCATGGTCATCGCCGAGGAGCTGGAGGTGAATTGGAAGGACGTGGTCATCGTCCAGGGGGACCTCAACCCGGCCTATGGCCGCCAGAGCGCCGGGGGTTCCACCTCCACCCCGACCAATTACGAGGAATTCCATCAGTTGGGCGCCACCGCCCGGACCATGCTGGTGCAGGCGGCGGCCCTCACCTGGGGCGTGCCGGTGGGGGACTGCCACGCCGCCGACAGCGCCGTCCATCATCGCCCGAGCAAGCGCAAACTCGGCTACGGCCAGCTCGCCGCCAAGGCTTCCACCCTGCCGGTGCCCGGGAAGGAAGTCGTGGTCCTCAAGGACTCCAAGGATTTCAAGCTCCTGGGCAAGCGCATCGGCGGGGTGGACAACCCGGCGGTGGTCACCGGCAAGCCCCTGTTCGGCATCGATGTCCAGCTCCCCGGCCTCCTTTATGCCGTCTATGAAAAGAGCCCGGCCTTCGGCGGCAAGGTGGTGAGCGCCAACCTGGAGGCTATCAAGGCCCTGCCCGGGGTGCGGGACGCCTTCGTCATCGAGGGCACGGCCAACCTCAACGGCCTGATGCCCGGGGTGGCCATCGTCGCCGATTCCACCTGGGCCGCTTTCAGCGCCCGTCGGCAGCTCAAGGTCACCTGGGACGAGGGCCGGGTGGCCCAGGAAAGCTGGGCCGGCTTCACGGCCAAGGCCAACGAACTGGCGAAGAAGCCCGGCGGCCAGACCCTGCGCCGGGATGGGGACGCGGCCAAGGCCCTGGCCGGGGCCGCCAAGGTGGTGGAGGCCGCCTATTCCTATCCCTTCATCTCCCACACCAGCATCGAGCCCCAGAACTGCACCGCCCATGTCCGGGACGGGGCGGTGGAAATCTGGGCCCCGACCCAGAATCCCAATGCCGCCCAGGATGCGGTGACCCGCCTCTTCGGCATCCCCAAGGAGAAGGTGACCCTGCACATCACCCGCAGCGGCGGCGGCTTCGGCCGGCGCCTGGCTGCCGACTACGTGCTGGAGGCGGTGGCCATCGCCCAGCGGGTGGCGGCTCCGGTGAAGCTCACCTGGACCCGAGAGGACGACCTGCGCCACGACCACTTCCGGCCCGGCGGCTTCCACTTCCTCAAGGGCGGGGTCGATGGGGCAGGCAAGCTGGTGGCCTGGCACAACCATTTCGTCACCTTCGCCAACGACGGCAAGTTCGGCAGCGGCGCCAGCCTGTCCGGGGATGAATTCCCAGGGCGTTGGGTGGAAAACTGCCTCCTGGAGCAGACCGCCATCGACTGCGGTATCCCCATGGGCCCCTGGCGGGCGCCGGGGAGCTGCGTCTTCGCCTGGGTGTTCCACAGTTTCATCGATGAGCTGGCCCACGCCGCCGGTCGCGACCCATTGGAATTCCGCCTGGAACTCCTGGGCAACCGGGACGAGGTGGCGAGCACGGTGGGCGGCTTGAACTACAACGTCTCACGCATGAGGAACGTCCTCAAGACCGCCGCCGACAAGGCCGGCTGGGGCAAGAAGCTGCCCCGGGGCCGGGGGCAGGGGATCGCCTTCCATTTCAGCCACCGGGGCTACATCGCCCAGGTGGCCGAGGTGACGGTTTCCAAGGCAGGCGAATTGAAGGTGGACCGGGTGGTGGTCGCCACCGACATCGGCGCCCAGGTCGTGAACCTGAGCGGCGCCGAGAACCAGGTCCAGGGCTCGGTGGTGGATGGCCTGGGTACCCTCATGTTCCAGGAGCTGAACATCGAGCGGGGCCGCATCGTCCAGGGCAATTTCAACGAATACCCCATGATCCGCATCCCCGATGCGCCCACGAAGATCGAAGTGCATTTCCTCAAGACCGACTACCCGGTCACCGGCCTCGGCGAGCCGGCCCTGCCGCCCCTGGCGCCGGCGGTGTGCAACGCCATCTTCGCCGCCACCGGCAAGCGGGTCCGCCAGTTCCCCCTGTCCCGTACCGACCTGCGCTGGAGCTGACGAATCCATGGACAGCCTCGACCAGCAGGTGCTCGCCGCCGCCCGGCGCTGGGCCGACGAAGGCAAGCGCTTCGCCCTGGTGACCGTGGCCCGCACCTGGGGCTCCGCGCCCCGGCCGCCGGGGGCGTGGATGGCTCTGCGGGAGGACGGCGTGGTGCAGGGCTCGGTGTCCGGCGGCTGCATCGAGGACGATCTCATCGACCGCATCCGGGCCGGCAGCCTCCTGGGTGACCGACCCTTCCTCCTCACCTACGGGGTTACCCGGGAGGAGGCGGACCGTTTCCGCCTGCCCTGCGGCGGCACCCTGGAACTGGTGGTGGAGCCCCAACCGGACCCGGCCCAACTGGCCGACTTGGAGCGCCGCATCCGGGCCGGGCAGCTGGCCCAGCGCCGGGTGCATCTGGAGTCCGGCACGGTGACGGTGGAGGATGGCGCCCGGGGCGACGCCCTCGCCTGGGACGGCCAGACCCTCGCCACCATCCACGGGCCCCGCTGGCGCCTCCTCATCATCGGCACCGGCCAGATTTCCCGCTACCTGGCCCAGATGGCCCAGGCCCTGGATTACGGGGTCACCGTCTGCGACCCCCGCATCGAATACAGCAGCGAATGGGACGTGGCGGGGGCGCCCTGGGTGCCCGGCATGCCGGACGACGTGGTGGTGGAGATGGCGCCCGACCCCCATACCGCCATCGTCGCCCTGACCCACGATCCCAAGCTGGACGACATGGCCCTCCTGGAGGCCCTGAAGTCCCCGGCCTTCTACGTGGGCGCCCTCGGTTCCCACGCCAACAACGCCAAACGGCGGGACCGGCTGCGCCAGTATTTCGACCTTTCCGAGGGCGAGGTGAACCGCCTCCACGGTCCGGTGGGACTTCCCATCGGCAGCAAGACCCCGCCGGAGATCGCCGTCTCCATCCTGGCCGAGATGACCGCTGTCAAGCGGGGTGCCGGGTTGGGGCAATGGGAGGCGCCGGCGGCATCCTCCGCCGGCTGCCGGTCGTCCTGACCATGGCCGGGGATATCGTCGGCGTCCTGCTGGCAGCGGGTAAGGGCCGCCGCTTCGGCAGCGACAAGCTCCTCCATCCGCTCTCCGGCGGCACTCCCATGGCCGTCGCCGCCGCCCGCAAGCTACGCCAGGCCTGCGGCCACGCCATCGCCGTCCTGCGGCCGGAGCAACAGCCCCTGGGCAAATTGCTGGCGGCCGAAGGCTACGAAATCCGTTTCAGCGTCGAGGCGGA
>DASRUX010000262.1:0-3627 GCA_035655235.1 Rhodocyclaceae bacterium
AGCCTGTCGTAGAGCCAGTTGGGCAGAAGGCGCAGGACCTTGGCCACCACGCCCATCTGCCAGGGAATGACCGTGTAGCTCACGCCCCGTTCGATGGCCCGGGCAAAACGCCGGGCCGCGTCGTCCGCCGGAAGCAGGAAGGGCATGGCATAGGGGTTGATGGCGGTCATCGGGGTGGCGATGTAGCCGGGGGCGATGGTCACCACCTTGATGCCCTGGGGCTTCATTTCCAGGCGCAGGCTTTCCAGGTAGGCGATGGCGGCGGCCTTGGAAGCGGAATAGGCCTCGGCCCCCGGCAGTCCCCGGATGCCGGCCACCGAAGCGATGCCCACCAGGCGTCGCTCGCCCTTCGCGGCCTTCATGGCCGGGATGAAGGCCGCAAAAGTCGCGGCCATGCCGAAGACGTTGGTGTCCATGACCTGCCGGAAAGCTTCCAGGTCCTCCTCCCATTCGGTGAGGGTGCCCACCGACACGCCGGCATTGGCGATGACGATGTCCGGCGGACCGAAACGGGCGATAAAATCGGCAGCGGCGGCGCGCAGGGCCGAGTCGTCGGTCACATCCAGGGCGTAGCAGCCGTGGCCGCCGCCGAGGCGGGCATCCAGGCTTTCCAGGAAATCCCGGCGCCGGGCGGCCAGGCCCAGCCGGGCGCCCTGGCCGGCGTAGTAAACGGCAAGCGCCTCGCCGATGCCGGACGAGGCGCCTGTGATGAAGACCCGTAGAGACACGATGACGGTTAAGCGCAGTGCTAGCTAGGCGCGCCGCCGCAGACAGTACAAATTGCTACGGCAAGGCGGCGCAACGACGCCAGCGCAAGCAGGCTTATTTCTTGCCGCCCCTTTCGGTGCGGACCTTGGCGATGAGCTTGTCGGCAATGGCCAGAGTCTCGTTGAACTCCTTGCCCTCGATCATGTACTTGCCATTGACCACCACCGCCGGAACGCCCTGGACGCGGTAGGACTGCTGCATCAGCTCAGCACGCTTGACCTTGCTCATGACGCCGAAGGAGTTGAAGGCGTCGGCGAATTTCTTGGGATCGACGCCCTTCTTGGCCACCCACTCGTTCAAGACCTTCTCGTCGAACAGGTTGACCCGGTCGGCGTGGATGGCCTTGAACACCTCGGCGTCCAGCTTGCCCAGGTCGCCGGTGGTTTCCAGGGCGTAGTAGAGGCGGGCGATGTTGGACCAGGCGGCGCGGCCGAAGGTGACCGGCACCTTCTTGAAATACACGTCGGCCGGCAGCTTGGCGGCCCAGGCGCCGATCAGGGGATTGAAGTCGTTGCAGTGGGGGCAGCCATAGGAGAAGAACTCGATGACTTCGATCTTGGCCGGGTTATCGGTGGGCTGGGCCGGCTCGACCAGGGTGTAGTCCTTGCCGGCGACCTGGGCCATGGCCGGCGCGGCGATGGCGAGGGCGGCCGCCACGGCGAAAAAGGACTTCAATGCACGGCCGACGAAACTGCGACGTTGAAATTGCATACCTACTCCTTTTTGACTAGCGAGGCGTCGATTCCGGCTTTGGCCAGTTCAGAACGCACCTTGTTGACCTCTTCGGGCTTGCTGTAGGGACCCAGCCGAACCCGGTAGAACGTCTTGTCCTGCACCATCACCTGCTGCACCGACGCCTCTACGCCCATTAACGCCAGACTGGCTTTCAGGTTGTCAGCGTCGGTCGGCTTGGAGAAGGAACCGGCCTGGAGGAAGAGGGGCTGCTTGGGTTCTTCCTTCTTGGCGTCGTCCTTTTTCGGCTCTTCCTTCTTGTCGTCCTTCTTGGCCTCGGGGACGGGCTTGCCGCCGCCGGGCACCGCGTCGGACTTGCCGGGCAGGATGTCGTAGAACTGGAAGCGCTTCTCCGGCACCGGGTCTCCCGGCTTGCCGGGCAGGGCCATGGGTTGGGCCGGCTGGCCGGATTGCACGGGCTGGGCAGGCTGGTTGGCCTTGCCGGCAGCGGCAGCAGCCGGGGCTGCGGCCTGGTCGGGCTTGGCCGCCGTAGCGCTCTTGGTGACGAAGGGCACCGGGGCGCGGTTCATGTACCAGACCACGCCGGCCGCGATACCCACCCCCAGCACCAGTCCGATGAACATGCCGATCAGGGTGCCTCCCCCGGATTTCTTGGCGGGGGCGGACTTCCTGGGTTTCATATCGCGGCTCATTGGCTTTCCTTACATGGATTCGGGGCAGCTCACCCCGAGGATGCTCATGCCGTTCCTGATGACCTGGCGCACGGCGGCGGCCAGGGCCACCCGGGCGTCCTTGAGGGCAACGTCTTCCACCAGCATGCGGTCGGCGTTGTACCAGGCGTGGAACTCGCCGGCCAGGTCCTTCAGGAAGAAGGCGATCTGGTGGGGGGCGAGGTCCTTGGCGGCGGCATCGATCACCTCGGGGAACTGGGCCAACTGGTTGGCGATGGCCAGTTCCCGCTCGCTGGACAGGCGGCCGATGTCGGCCTTCAAGAGGTCGGCGTCCTTGCCGCCCCACTGGTTGATCACCGAGCAGACCCGGGCATGGGCGTACTGGATGTAATAGACCGGGTTTTCGTTGGTCTGGCTCTTGGCCAGGTCCAGGTCGAAGTCCAGGTGCTGGTCGGATTTGCGCAGGGCGTAGAAGAAGCGGCAGGCGTCGTTGCCCACTTCCTTGCGCAGCTCGCGCAGGGTCACGAACTCGCCGGAGCGGGTGGACATGGAAGCCTTCTGGCCGTTGCGGTAGAGCACCGCGAACTGCACCAAGGCGACGTGGAGCTTGTCGGCATCCAGGTCCAGGGCCTGGATGGCGCCCTTCACCCGGGGGATGTAGCCGTGGTGGTCGGCGCCCCAGATGTTGATGACCTTGTCGAAGCCCCGCTCGTACTTGTTGAGGTGGTAGGCGATGTCCGAGGCGAAGTAGGTGTAGAGGCCGTTCTCCCGCTGGACGACGCGGTCCTTCTCGTCGCCGAAGGCGGTGGACTTGAACCACTTGGCGCCGTCCTGGACGTACAGGTGACCCTTCTTCTCCAGGAGATCGACGCAACGGGCCACCAGGCCGGTGTCGTAGAGGGACTTCTCGGAGAACCAGACTTCGAAATGGACCCCGAATTCCTCCAGGTCGCTGCGGCAGTCGGCCAGCTGCTCGGACAGGGCGTGCTGATGTACGTAGGCCCAGTCGGGACCCAGCAGTTCCTTGGCGTTCTGGATCAGGGCGTCCAGGTGCTGTTCCCGCTGGTTCTTGGCTTCATCGTCGCTGCGGTCGGCGGCGGGCAGGCCCGGAGTGCCGACCAGGATGGCTTCGGCGGGGCGAACGTACTTGTCGCCGTGGGCGACCCGCATCTGCTTGGCCATGTCCCGGACGTAATCGCCCTGGTAGCAGTTGGGCGGGAAGGGCACGGCCACGCCGTGCAGGTCCAGGTAGCGCATCCAGGTAGACACCGCTAGGATATCCATCTGGCGGCCGGCGTCGTTCACATAGTATTCCCGGGTCACGTCCCAGCCGGCGAAGGACAGCAGGCTGGACAGGCTGGCCCCGTAAGCGGCGCCCCGGCCGTGGCCGACGTGGAGCGGGCCGGTAGGGTTGGCGGAAACGAATTCCACCTGGATTTTCTGCTTGCCGCCCAGGGCGGAGCGGCCGAAGCCTTCGCCGGATTCCAGCACGGAC
>DASRUX010000263.1:0-4529 GCA_035655235.1 Rhodocyclaceae bacterium
GTCGGCCCGGGCGGGGTGCCCGGCGGCCAGGGCCAGGAGGGCCACGGCGGCAGAAATACGGGCGTAATGGAGGGAGCGTGAAATAGGCATGGCGCCCATCATGCCCGACGAAAATTAAGGGCGCCTTAAGGAGGTTTTTGCGGCGTCGGAAGCGGGCCCGCTTCTTGCGAAATGGTCAGGGACGATTTAAGGACTTCACCATGATTTCGACAGAAAAATACGCTCAGGACCCCGTGGATCAGTATGCCGCCACCGTCAGCACCTTGCACGCCAAGCTGGACCGGGTCGTGTCCAACCAGCAGGAAGTGGCCAACAGCCTGAGCCGGGCGGTCGCCGCCCTGCGCTCCATTTCAGCCTGTCGGGAACAGAAATAGCTCTTGGTTTCAGGAAAGCCATTTCCGTTTTCCGGGAATGGCCTTTCCCGGGAATCGCATGAGGGGCGGGGGCTATCCCCGCCTTCCTGCAGGCCGGTTTAGCGGCCGGCGGTCTGGGTCAGCTTTTCTTCGATTCTGGACAGGGGTACGGCGCCGGGAATGCGCTCGCCGTCGGCGAAGAACAGGGTGGGGGTGCCGGTGATGTTGTACTTGCGGCCGTATTCCTGGTTCTTGGCGACGGCGGTGGTGTCGCAGTCTTCCTTGCCGCTCGGGGCCTTGCCGTCGATCATCCAGTCGTTCCAGGCCTTGGCCTTATCGCCGGAACACCAAATCTGCCGGGACTTCCGCAGGGAATCCTCGGACAGGATGGGGTACAGGAAGGTGTAGATGGTGACGTTGTCCAGCTTCTGCAACTCCTTGGCCAAGCGCTTGCAGTAGCCGCAGTTGGGGTCCTCGAAGGTCACCAGGACCCGCTTGCCGTCACCCCTTACCTGCTTGACGGCGCGCTCCAGGGGCAGGTCCGAGAACTTGATGGCGGAGAGCTTGCGTATCCGCTCCTCGGTGACATTCTTGCCCGCCTTCAAGTCGATGAGCATGACCTGGAAAGGTTCGGATTGGGTTCCCCCCATGAGCAGGGTAGTGGCCTTTTCATCCGTATAGAAGATGTGGCCGCCTTCGATAAGGACTTCGTACAGCCCCAGGTAGCCCGTCTTGCTGACGCTTTCCACCTTGGCGTTGAGCTTGGACTCGATGGTCTTCTTGATGTCCGCTTCGTTGGCCAGGGCGGAAAGGGCGAGGCTCGCGCCGATGGCGAGCGTCAGCAGTCTCTTGTACATGGGGTTCTCCTAGAATGCGCCGAGTGCGTAGCGCACCAGCATGTTTTTGGCGAAGGGCAGGGCGTTGGTGAGGCCGAGCCCTAAGTTGCGAAGGGGTTTCAGCCCGGGTGGGTTGGCGCGGAAAAGGCGGCGCAGGCTGTCGGTGGTGGTCTGCATCAGCAGGGTTTCCTCCCGGCGGGCCCGCTGGTAGCGGCGTAGGAGACGCTCGTCGCCGATGTCCTGCCAGGGCGGGCAGTTGCCCAGGAGGCCAGCCAGTTCCTTGGCATCCTGGAAGCCCAGGTTGATGCCGTGGCCGGAAAGGGGGTGGATGCCGTGGCCCGCGTCGCCCACCAGGGCCAGGCGGGGCGCGACGGTCTTCGGCACCCGCATGAGCCGCAGGGGGAAGGCGGCCGCCGGGGTGAGCAATTCGAGCTTGCCCAGGCCGTGGCCGCCGGCCGTGGCGACGCGGTCGCAGAGTTCTTCCGGGGGGAGAGCGCAAAGTTCGTCGGCATAATCATCGGGTGTCGACCACACGATGGATATGCGGTTCCCGGGCAGGGGCAACCAGGCGAGGACGCCGTTGTCCTGGAACCACTGGGCGGCGATATGGCGATGGGGCTTTTCGGTGGCGAAATTGGCCACTACGCCTTTCTCGCCGTAATGGCTGTTGATGGCCTCCAGGCCGGCTTGCTGCCGAACCCAGGAATCCCGGCCGTCGGCGCCCACCAGCAGGCGGGACGAGAGGACGGTGCCGTCGGCCAGCTTGAGGATGGCTGCATCCTGGCGGAATTCCAGGGCGGCGGGCTGGCCGGGGCAGAAAAGGGTGAGGTTGCTCTGGCGCTTGGCGTTTTCCCAGAGCTCGCAGGCCATCAGGGAGGATTCCAGAATCCAGGCCAGCTCCGGCACCCCTACATCGTAGGCGGAGAAGTCCAGGCGGCCGCCGGCATCCCCAAAGACTTCCATGGCCCGAACGGGCTCCATGCGCTCCCGGTCCAGGTGCTTCCAGACGCCGATGGCTTCCAGGAAAGTGGCATTGGCGGGGCTGACGGCGTAAATCCGCGCATCCCAGCCGGCGGACCGGCGGGGGGGATGATTTTCGACCAGGGCGATTTTCAGGCGGGAGTCGCGCAGGGCGACGGCCAGGCTGGCGCCGGCCAAGCCGCCACCGACGATGACGAGATCAAATGACTGCATGGCCGCGATTGTGCCGCCCGGGACACCGGACGGCAAGTTGGGCACGACGGCGCCTTCCGCAGGGAGCGGTCAGGCAGACGGCTCGCGGGGCGGTTTGGGCTTGCCCGGGCGCCGCTGGTTATTGCCCTTGGGACGCTGATGCTGTTGCTGCTGTTGTTGCTTCCGGGGCTGCTGGGAGTTGTTCCCGGACGGGGGGATGCCCCCACCGCTCTTGCCGCCGGAGGGCAGACCGGTCATGCCGGCCCGATTGCCGGGAGCCGTCTGGATTTCGAGTTCGACGATCTCGTCCCACTGCTCTTCGGTCCGGTCCCGCTCGGGGATGGACAGCAGTTCGCGCAGGCGGCGGCGAGGGTCGGTCGGTTGGGTAACGGGCGGAGGCGTGTTCATTGGGATAGCTTGTCGCGTTGCATGGCGGAGAGTGCCGGAGCAGCCTCCGCCATCAATACAGATAAATTACTTCTTGGCGCCGACGGCGGCCTTGAAGGCGGTGCCGGGAGCGAACTTGGGCACGGTGGCTGCCGGGATTTTGAGGGCGGCGCCGGTCTTCGGGTTCTTGCCGGTACGGGCGGCGCGGGTGGCGGCCTTGAAGGTGCCGAAACCGACCAGGGTCACGGAATCGCCCTTGGCGACGGTGCTGACGACGGTATCGATGATGGCGGAAAGAGCCTTTTCGGCCGAGGCCTTGGAGATGCCGGCTTGTTGAGCGGCGGCTTCGACCAATTCAGATTTGTTCATTTAAGAGTCTCCTGTGAATGCTTGGTTTGTTGCTCGCCGCCCCCAAGGGCAGCGCGCTAAAAGTAGCACATTTTCCTGAGGTGTTGGCACTGGCATAGGCGGCGGCGCGCCTTTTTACGCGGAGTTTGCGCACTTTTTCGCCACAGGGAAGCTGGACAAATCTTCTGGCGCTGGAAAAGAAACGGCCCGCACTGGGCGGGCCGTCGCAATTCTTGGTGGTGATGGGCAGAATCGAACTGCCGACCTATGGGTTATGAATCCATCGCTCTAACCGTCTGAGCTACATCACCACGCTTAGAGGGCGCGGATTATAGTTTGGAGTCGGGGGATTTGTCCATAGGCTATAATGCGGTTTTTGAACGTTTTCAGTCTGGATGCCCGCGACATCGGCTTCCGGCCGCCAAAGACAGTCCCGCCTATGCCTAAGAAACTGTTCATCCGCACCTTCGGGTGCCAGATGAACGAGTACGATTCGGACAAGATGGCCGACGTGCTCGCCGCTTCCGAAGGGGTCGTCAAGACCGACAATCCCGAGGAAGCCGACATCATCCTCTTCAACACCTGCTCCGTCCGCGAAAAGGCCCAGGAAAAGGTTTTTCACGACCTCGGCCGCATCAAGCATCTCAAGAAATCCAATCCCGACCTGGTGATCGGCGTCGGCGGCTGCGTCGCCAGCCAGGAGGGGGACGCCATCGTCGCCCGGGCGCCCTACGTGGACGTGGTCTTCGGCCCCCAGACCCTGCACCGCCTGCCCCAGCTCATCGCCGAGCGCAAGGCCAAGGGAAAGGCTGCGGTGGATGTGTCCTTCCCGGAGATCGAAAAGTTCGACGCCCTGCCGCCCGCCGAGGTGAAGGGCGCCGCCGCTTTCGTGTCCATCATGGAAGGCTGCTCCAAGTTCTGCACCTTCTGCATCGTGCCCTATACCCGCGGCCAGGAAGTCTCCCGCCCCTTCGAGGATATCCTTACCGAGGTGGCCGGCCTGGCTGCCAACGGGGTCAAGGAAGTCACCCTCCTGGGCCAGAACGTCAATGCCTACCGGGGGGCCATGGCCGGAAGCGAGGAGGTCGCTGACCTCGCCCTGCTCATCGAGTACATCGCCGAAATCCCCGGCATCGAGCGCATCCGCTACACTACCTCCCACCCCCGGGAGATGACCCAGCGCCTCTTCGACACCTACGCCAAGGTGCCCAAGCTGGTGTCCCACCTGCATCTGCCGGTCCAGGCCGGTTCCGACCGGGTGCTGGCGGCCATGAAGCGGGGCTACACGGCCATCGAGTACAAGTCCCTCATACGGAAACTGCGGGCAGTGCGGCCGGATATTTCCATGTCCTCGGACTTCATCGTCGGCTTCCCCGGCGAGACCGACGAGGATTTCGAAAAGACCATGAAGCTCATCGACGAAGTGGGCTTC
>DASRUX010000264.1:0-31474 GCA_035655235.1 Rhodocyclaceae bacterium
GGATGATGGGCACGTCATGGGCGGCGCACAGCGTCACCACTTCCGCCACTTCCTCGGTGCTTTCCGCGAAGACCACGCCGTCGGGCAGCATGGGGTCGTGGACCGATTCGTCCCGGCCATGTTGCAAGCGGGTGGATTCTCCCTGGGAAAAGCGTTTTTCGAAGCGTTGGGAGAGGGCGTCGACCAGGGTTTGGGGCAGTTTCGAGGCTGGCATGAGCAAATTCCGGAGAGACAGGCCGTTATAGTGCCTGAATTATTGACAGGCCAAGAATCGACCGGGAAAATCGGCCGGATAAATTCTATGCCCCCATACTCAGGAGACTCCCCGATGCGCGCATTCCCTGCCAAGCTGTCCGTGGTTGCTCTATCCGTTGCTGCGGCTTTCACCCTGGCCGCCTGCGGCCAGAAGGAAGAGCCCAAACCCGCCGCTGCCCCGGCCGCCGCTCCCGCCGCCCCGGTCGCCAAACCGGAAGTCACCGTCAAGCTGGGCCATGTGGCGCCCATGACCGGCCCCCAGGCGCACCTGGGCAAGGACAATGAGAACGGCGCCGTTCTCGCCGTCGAGGAACTCAACGCCAAAGGCCTGGAAATAGGCGGCGCCAAGGTCAAGTTCGAATTGCTGAACGAGGACGACCAGGCCGATCCCAAGCAGGGCACCATCGTTGCCCAGAAGCTCGTGGACGCCAAGGTGAACGGCGTCATCGGCCATCTGAACTCCGGCACCACCATCCCGGCCTCCAAGCTCTACGCCGATGCCGGCATCCCGCAGATTTCCGGCTCCGCCACCAATCCCAAATACACCCAGCAGGGCTTCGCCACCGCCTTCCGGGTCATGGCCAACGACGAGCAGCAGGGCAAGGCCCTGGGCGAGTTTGCCGCCCAGCAGGGGGTCAAGACCGTGGCCGTCATCGACGACCGCACCGCCTACGGCCAGGGCCTGGCCGACGAGTTCCGCAAGTCCGCCGAAGCCAACGGCATCAAGGTGGTCGCCAACGAATACACCAACGACAAGGCCACCGACTTCAAGGCCATCCTCACCAAGATCAAGTCCAAGAAGCCGGATATGGTCTTCTACGGCGGCATGGACGCCCAGGGCGGCCCCATGGTCAAGCAGATGGCCGAGCTGGGCATGAAGACCACCAAGTTCCTGGGCGGCGACGGCATTTGCACTCCGGAATTCATGAAGCTGGGCGGCCCCGCCACCGAAGGCCAGTACTGCTCCCTGCCGGGCAAGCCCCTGGAGAAGCTGGCCAAGGGCCCCGAGTTCAAGGACAAGTTCACCAAGAAGTTCAACGCCGAAATCCAGCTCTACGCCCCCTACGTCTATGACGCGGTGATGGTCATGGCGGACTCCATGAAGCGGGCCAATTCCGTTGAGCCGGCCAAGTTCCTGCCGGAGATCGGCAAGACCAAGTACGACGGCGTCACCGCCCATATCGAGTTCGATCCCAAGGGCGACCTGAAGGACGGCGCCATCTCCCTGTACCAGTACAAGGGCGGCAAGCTCGAATACGTGGAAACCCTGGGCGGCACCCCCGTCGTCGCCGCCGAACCGGCGCCCGCCCCGGCCGCCGCTTCCGCTCCCGCCGCCGCGCCGGCGGCCCCGGCGGAGAAGAAGTAAACCTGCCTCACTTGAACGGGACGGCGCCTCAGGGCGCCGTTTCTCCATGGATACCTTATTCCAACAGCTTATCAACGGCCTGGTCCAGGGCAGCATCTACGCCCTGGTCGCCCTCGGCTACACCATGGTCTACGGGATCATGGGCCTCATCAATTTCGCCCATGGCGAAGTGGTCATGATCGGCACCCTGGTGGCCATCACGGTCATCAGCACCCTGACTGCCATGGGCGTTCCGGTGGGCGCTGCCGGCCTGGCGGGCGTGGTGGCGGCCATCCTGGTCTGCATGGCCCTGGGCTGGTGGCTGGAGCGGGTGGCCTACCGGCCCCTGCGCCACGCGCCGCGGCTCACTCCCCTCATCACTGCCATCGGCATGTCCATCGTCCTCCAGAACCTGGCCATGATCATCTGGGGCCGTAATTACCGGACCTTCCCGCCCCTCATGGAAATCCAGACCTTCGAGGTGGCCGGGGCCAGCTTCACCAATGTCCAGGTGATGATCGTGCTGGTGTCCGCCGCCATGATGGCCGGCCTCCTCTTCCTCATCTTCCGTACCAAGCTCGGGATGGCCATGCGGGCCACTTCCCAGAATCCCCAGGTGGCGAGCCTGATGGGGGTCAATATCAACCGGGTCATCGCCTCCGCCTTCGTGGTGGGCTCCGCCCTGGGGGCCGTGGCCGGGGTGATGGTGGGCAACTATTATGAAGTCGCCCATTACCAGATGGGCTCCATGTTGGGCCTCAAGGCCTTCACCGCCGCTGTCCTGGGCGGCATCGGCAACATCGCCGGGGCCATGGCGGGCGGGGTGCTGCTGGGCATCATCGAGGCCCTGGGCGCCGGCTATATCGGCGACCTGACCAACGGCTTCCTGGGGAGCAATTACCAGGACATCTTCGCCTTCATCGTGCTGATCGGCGTCCTCATGTTCCGGCCCTCGGGGCTGCTGGGGGAAAAGACGGGGGATCGGGCATGAACGCAGGCAAGATTCTCTGGCTCAATCCCCGCTCCGCCGGGGGCATCGCCCTCATTGCCGTCGCCCTGCTGGCGTTGCCCTTCGTGGCGGCCATGGGCGGGCAGGCCTGGGTGCGCATCGTCGATTTCGCCATCCTCTACGTCTTCCTGGCCCTGGGGCTCAATATCGTGGTGGGCTTCGCCGGCCTCCTGGACCTGGGCTACGTGGCCTTCTACGCCGTCGGGGCCTACGTCTATGCCCTGCTGGCGAGCCCTCACTTCGGCCTGCATCTGCCCTTCTGGGCCATCCTGCCCATGGGGGCGGCGGCGGCCTGCCTCTTCGGCATGCTCCTGGGGGCGCCGACCCTCAAGCTGCGGGGCGATTACCTGGCCATCGTCACCCTGGGCTTCGGGGAGATCATCCGCATCTTCCTCAACAACCTGAACGCCCCCGTCAACATCACCAACGGCGCCCAGGGCATCACCCTGATCGACCCGATCGCGGTGGGAAGCTTCAAGTTCAGCGGCAATACCCAGATTCTCGGGCTGACCCTGACCGGACCCCAGAAGTATTACTTCCTGCTGGTGGCCCTGGCCATCGTCGTCATCCTCATCAACCTGCGGCTCCAGCACTCCCGCATCGGCCGGGCCTGGCAGGCCATCCGGGAGGACGAGATCGCCGCCAAGGCCATCGGCATCAACACCCGCAACATCAAGCTCTTGGCCTTCGCCATGGGGGCGAGCTTCGGCGGCGTGGCCGGCGGCATCTTCACCGCCATGCAGGGCTTCGTCTCGCCGGAAAGCTTCTCCCTGGTGGAGTCGGTGATGATCCTGGCCATGGTGGTGCTGGGGGGGATGGGCCATATCCCTGGAGTGATCCTGGGGGCGGTGCTCCTTGCCGTCCTGCCGGAGGTGCTGCGCTACGGCGTCGGGCCCGTGCAGCAGGCGCTGTTCGGCAAGGTGCTGGTGGACCCGGAAAGCCTGCGCATGCTCATCTTCGGCTTGGCCCTGGTGCTGGTCATGCGCTGGCGGCCGGCGGGGCTGTGGCCGTCGCCGGAGCGTCGGCGCGAGTTGGCGGAGAAGCTGTGATGGCAGACCTTCTTCTCGAAGCCAAGGGCGTTGCCAAGCATTTCGGCGGGGTGAAGGCGCTGCGGGACGTATCCCTCACCATTCGCCGGGGCGAGGTCTATGGCCTCATCGGCCCCAATGGCGCCGGCAAGACCACCCTGTTCAACTGCCTGACCGGGCTCTACGTGCCGGAAGAGGGCGGTTTCGTCTTCGACGGCGCCCCCCTGGCGGCGGATGCGCCCCATGAGGCGGCGGCCCGGGGCATCGCCCGCACTTTTCAGAACATCCGCCTGTTCGGCAACATGACCGCCCTGGAGAACGTCATGGTGGGCCGCCATGTGCGGACCCGGGCGGGCGTTCTCGGCGCAATCTTCCGGGATGGCCGCACCAAGGCCGAGGAAGCCGCCATCGAGCGCCGGGCCGAGGAACTGCTCCATTACGTGGGAATCTCCGACCGGGCCTGGGACTTGTCCAAAAATCTCTCCTACGGCGACCAGCGCCGCCTGGAAATCGCCCGAGCCCTGGCCACCGATCCCAAGCTCCTCTGCCTGGACGAGCCGGCCGCCGGCATGAACGCTACCGAAACCGAGGAGTTGCGCTGCCTCATCGAAGGCATCCGCAAAGACGGAACCACGGTGCTCCTCATCGAACACGACGTGAAGCTGGTCATGGGCCTGTGCGACCGGGTGGCGGTGCTGGATTACGGCCAGAAGATTTGCGAAGACGTGCCGGCGGTGGTGCAGAAGGACTCGCGGGTGATCGAAGCCTATCTGGGAGGAGGCCACAGTGCTTGAGGTAACGGGACTGCGGGTTGCCTACGGCGGCATCCAGGCGGTGCGGGGCATCACTTTCCATGTGAACGAGGGGGAAATGGTTTCCCTCATCGGCGCCAACGGCGCGGGCAAGACCAGTTCCCTCAAGGCGGTGGCCCGGGTGCTGGATTCCGCCGGGGGCGACGTTCATTTCTGCGGCAAGGACATCACCCGCCTGCCGCCCCACCATCTGGTTCGGGAAGGCATCGCCCTAGTGCCCGAGGGGCGGGGCGTCTTTCCCCGCCTGTCGGTGGCGGAGAACCTGGCCATGGGCGCCTTTGTCCGGGACGATACGGGCGAGATCGCCAAGGATTTGGAGCGGGTGTACGGCCACTTCCCCCGCCTCAAGGAGCGGGCAAGCCAGTTGGCCGGCACCCTGTCCGGCGGCGAGCAGCAGATGCTGGCCATCGGCCGCGCCCTCATGAGCCGGCCCAAGCTGCTCCTGCTGGACGAACCATCCATGGGCCTGGCGCCCATCATGGTGGAGAAGATTTTCGAGGTCATCCAGACGGTGGCCCGCCAGGGCATGACCATCCTGCTGGTGGAGCAGAATGCCCGGCTGGCCTTGGAAGTGAGCCAGCGGGCCTATGTCCTGGAAAGTGGCGAGATCACCCTGACCGGCGAAGCCCGGGAGCTTCTCAACGACCGGCGGGTCCGGGCGGCCTACTTGGGCGAGGCCTAGAAACGGAAAGGGCGGCCATCGGCCGCCCTGGAAGTCCTCGAAACTTGCTTAGAACTCGTATTCCGTCTGCAAGCGGAAGGTATGGTCCGGGGAGTTGGAAGTGGTCCCGAACAGATAGGCTGCGTTGTACTTGATCACCTGCCGGCCCCCCAGGGCGAACTTGCCGAACACGGCGGGTCCGATGCGGTGGTTCTGGTCGCCGGAATTCTCCCATTTGTTCCACTTACCCACTTCCCCGAAAGCCTGGATGCCGTATTCGAACTGGGGCAGCCAGCGGTACTTGGCCTGGAACTGGTAGCCCATCGCCGTGTTCCTGGGATCGTCGGTAGTGCCCCGGTAGTTGCGCTGGAACAGCAGGTTGGCGTTGACCTGGACCTTGCCGAATTCGGTCTGGAACAGGGGGCCCCATCTGAATTCGTAGCCTTCGGAGTGGTCCTTGGGCTTCTCGATCTCGGTGATCAGGCCCACATCTACCGGGAACTGGCCGGGTTCGGTGAGCTGGAACTTGTTTTCCCACTCCCAGGCGTCGAAGGTGGTCGTTTCGCCGCCAATCTTGTTGTACTTCACGTAGATTTCGGTGAACCAGTTGTGGGTGGCACCGTAGCCGAAGCCGACGCTGCTGGCGTTCAGGCGATCCTGGTCCTTCTGCTTCCACGAACCGAACTTGAAGTCGATTTCCCGCTCACCGTATTCCACGCTCGGCAGGTACATGTAGTCCGCAGGACCGGCGTGGGCATTTTGCAGGCAAAGGGTGGCCGTGGCAGCGGCGAGGGCTGCAAGACGTTTCATGGTGAGTCCTTTCAGGAAGCTTGTGGAGCGGGTGAAACCATGGGCCGGCGGGCGAGCCGCATGCCGGTAAGGATGATCGCCAGGGTGGTGGTGTAGAAAATGAACTGCATCCCCGTTGGCTGGGCCTCGTAGCCGACCAGCATGTGGAGTACGGCGCCGACGGCGGAATCTACCGGCAGCAGGCTGGACGTGTCCCAGAGGGGAGAGCGGAGCGGCGGCAGCATGTCCGCCTGGATCAGGAAGCGCGCCGCCTGGCCGGCCATGCCAGCGGCGACCATGAGGATGAGTCCGGCGGTGACGCCGAAGAACCAGCGCAGGGGAATCCGCAGCAGGCCCGCGTACATGGCAAGGCCGGCGCCGATGCCCCCGGCCAGGCCCAGGATGCCGCCGGCGGCGATGCCGGAAGTGTCCGGTCCGCTGGTGGCCAGGCCGTAGAGGAAGAGCACCGTCTCCGAGCCTTCCCGCAGCACCGCCATGGCGATGATGACGGCGATGGCGGAGAGGTCCCGCTCGCCCTGGCGGACGGAATGGGCAACGCCCTTGGCCTCCTGCACCATCTCCTGAGCGTGGGAGGCCATCCAGATGTTGTGCCAGCCGAGCATCGCCACGGCGATGCCCAGGACGCAGGCGTTGAAGAGTTCTTGGCCGGCACCGTCCGCCCATTCGGCGATCTGCTCGGTCAGGCCGGCCACCACCAGGGAGCCGAGGAGGCCGGCGGTGATGCCCGCCACCAGCCAGCGGTTACGCCCCGGGATGGCCCGGGTGGCGGCCGCGACGATGCCGATGAGGAGGGCGGCTTCGAGGGATTCCCGTAGGACGATGATGGCGGCGCCGAACATGGTCTTTACTCCGCGATGACCACGCCCTGGGCGGTCTTGGAATTGAATTCGCCCATGAACGGATACTTGCCCGGCTTTAGCGGCCCGATGAAGACCACGCCCTTGCTGTTGCCCGGGATGACCTTTTCCCGGTTCAGCTCATGGCTTTCGAATTCCTCGGGGGTGGGGTCCTGGTTGTCGATGACCAGCTTGATTTTCTTGTCGGCGGGGACGCGAACCTCGGACGGCGTGAAACGGTGGTCCTTGATGGTCAGCGCCTGTTCCACATCGGCGGCGAAGGCGACCGCGGGCAGCAGGGAAAGAAACAGTAGGGCACGACGCATGGCACACTCCCGTTGAATTGTCAGCAAATGATAAGCGTTATCATTTGTATCCGCAAGTACGGGATGTTACGTATGGGTGCCCCGGGTGACGCTGCAATCACCCGGGGGTAAGACGATCAGGTAGCGCTGGGATCGACCGAGAAAGTGAAGGAATCCGCGAAGAACTCTTCTTCCGGCAGGCGGCAGGTCGAGACGAAGTCCCGCTTCGCGGCATCCACCATGGCCGGCGAGCCGCAGGCATAGACCTGGAAGTCGGAAAGGTTGGGGAAATCGGCCATGACCGCCTGGTGTACAAAGCCGGTACGGCCCTGCCAGGCGTCGCCGGGCGCCGGATCGGCGAGCACCGGAATGTAGCGGACGTGGGCATGCTGGGCCGCCCATTGTTCCGGTACGGCGTTCTGGTACAGGTCGGCCTTGGTGCGGGCGCCCCAATACACGTACATGGGCCGCTGGCAGCCCTCGTGCAGGGCGTGCTCGACGATGGCTTTCACCGGGGCGAAGCCGGTGCCGCCGGCCAGGAAGACGATAGGCTTGGCGGAATCTTCCCGCAGGTAGAAGGTGCCGTGGGGGCCGTTGAAGCGCAGGATGTCCCGCACCTTCATGGTGGAGAACACCTGCTCGGTGAACAGGCCGCCGGGAACGTGGCGGATGTGGAGCTGGAGGAAGGCGTCGTCGTGGGGAGCGTTGGCCAGGGAGAAGCTGCGCCGCTTGCCATCCTTGAGCAGGATGTCGATGTACTGGCCGGCGAGGAACTGCAGCCGCTCGCTGGCGGGCAGCTTGAGGTGCATCTCGATCACGTCCGGGGCCAGTTTTTCCAGCTTCTCGATGCGGGCGGGCAGGGTCTTCACCGGGATGTCCCGGGAAGAGCTGACCTGCTTGCACTCGATCTCCACATCGGTCCGGGGCGTGGCGCAGCAGAAGAGGGTCAGTCCCTCGGCTTTCTCGGCATCGGTCAGGGCGTGGGCCTGGGATGCGCCGTGGTCCACGGCGCCGGACAGGACCTTGCCCTTGCAGGCCCCGCAGGCGCCGTTGCGGCAGCCGTAGGGCAGGGTCAGGCCCTGGCGCAAGCCGGCTTCCAGGATAGTTTCGTCGGCGTTGGCATCGAACTCGTGGCCGCTCGGCCGGACTGTGATGTGATGGCTCATGGATTCCCCTTGAATTCTGACTCTGTGTGCCCCGTTCGGCTAAAATGCCGCCGTGCAAAGACTGCTCATCATCGGCAGCGGGGACGTTGCCCGCCGCGCTCTCCCTCGACTCGTCAAGCGCTACCGCGTCTACGCCCTGATGCGCGATGCCGGCCGTGCTGCCGACTGGCGGGCCGCCGGGGCGGTGCCGGTTTGGGGCGATCTGGACGACCGCCGCAGCCTCGACCGTTTGGCCGGGCTGGCCGACCTGGTTCTACACCTGGCGCCGCCGCCGAACTCCGGCGACATCGACCGCCGCACCCGCAACCTGCTGGCAGCGCTTGCAAAGGGCAAAAGTCTACCACGCCGCCTGATCTACGTTAGCACCACCGGGGTCTATGGCGACTGTGCCGGGGAGCGCATCGAGGAAACCCGGCCTCTCCGGCCGCACACTGCCCGTGCCCGGCGCCGGGTGGATGCGGAGCAGCGTCTGCGTAGCGCCGGCACCCGGCAGGGGATGGAAGTCGTCCTGCTGCGGGCCCCGGGCATCTACGCGGCGGATCGATTGCCCCTGGAGCGCCTCAAGGCGGGAACGCCGGCCCTCGCTACCGCCGAGGACTCGTTTTCCAACCACATCCATGCCGACGACCTTGCCGCCGCCTGCATTGCCGCCCTGTGCCGGGGCGGGGCCAACCGGGCCTACAACGTGGTGGACAATTCGGACATGAAGATGGGCGACTACTTCGACCGGGTGGCCGACGCCTTTGGCCTTCCCCGTCCGCCGCGCCTGTCCCGGGAAGCGATCGGCCAGGTGCTCTCGCCGGTACAGCTCTCCTTCATGGAGGAATCCCGGCGTATCGGCAGCCGGCGCCTCAAGGCAGAACTCAAATTGCGGCTGCGCTATCCGACCGTGGATGACGGACTGCTGGCTGCCAGAGAAAGGAAAGAGTAAGCATGCTGGTCATCAAGGCATTTCACATTTCCATGGTGGTCGCCTGGTTCGCCGGGCTCTTCTACCTGCCGCGCATTTTCGTCAATCTGGCCATGGTGCCGGCGGACAGCGTCGCCGAACGGGAGCGACTGGTCCTCATGGCCCACAAGCTCTACCGCTTCATGACCCCCCTGGGGGTGCTGGCGGTGATCTTCGGCCTGTGGTTGTGGCTGGGCTTCAACTTTTCCGGGGGGTGGCTCCACGCAAAGGTCAGCCTGGTGGCCTTGCTGATCCTCTATCACTGGCATTGCGGCCGCCTGCTCAAGGCCTTCGAGGCCGGGCGCCCGACCCGCAGCCATGTCTGGTTCCGCTTCTATAACGAACTGCCGGTGCTGGTGCTGTTCGCGGTGGTCTTCCTGGTGGTCTTGAAACCTTTCTGATGAATACCTATTTCGCTACCTGCCCCCGGGGCCTGGAATCCCTTCTCGTCGATGAGCTGACCGCCGTCGGCGCCCAAAAGGCCGGGGCCGTTCCCGGCGGCGTCCAATTCGTCGGCGACTGGACCGTCTGCTACCGGGCCAACCTGGAATCCCGCCTGGCCACCCGCATCCTGTGGAAGGTGGGCCAGGGCGCCTACACCCGGGAAGAGGATATCTACCGCCTTGCCGCGGCCCAGCCCTGGCACGAGCTATTCGATATCTCCCGCACCTTCCGGGTGCTGACCACGGCCACCAAGTGCCCTTTGCGCTCCATCGACTTCGTCACCCTGCGGGTGAAGGATGCGGTGTGCGACCGCTTCCGCGCTCGGAACGGGGAGCGGCCCAGCGTGGATACCCGGGAGCCGGATGTGCGCATCCACGTCTATCTCACCGAACGGGATTGCACCCTCTACCTGGATACCTCCGGCAATCCCCTCTGGCAGCGGGGCCTGCGGCGGGCAACGGTGGAGGCGCCCCTGAAGGAAAACCTGGCGGCAGGCATCCTTAAGCTCACCGGCTGGCAGCCGGGTATGGCCCTCTTCGATCCCATGTGCGGCAGCGGTACCTTCCTCCTGGAAGCGGTGCAGGTTGCCCTGGATCGGGCGCCGGGCCTGGGGCGAAGTTTTGCCTTCGAGAAGCTGGCGAGCTTCGAGGCCATCAACTGGGCCAAGATCAAATCGGCCGCCGAGGCCCGCTGCAAGCCGGTCGGGCCTTTGGCCATCCGAGGTAGCGATCTGGACGAGCGCGCCGTGCGGGCGGCCCGCCGCAACCTGCAGGAAGCCGGATTCGGCGGTGCCGTGCAGGTGGAACGGGCGGATATCCTGGAACTCTCGGCACCGGAGCCCTCCGGCATCCTGCTGGCCAACCCGCCCTACGGCGAACGGATCGGCGAGCAGGAAGAACTGGCGGCCCTCTATCCTCAGTTGGGCGATGCCCTCAAGAAGCGCTGGGCGGGCTGGAACTGCTACTTCTTCACGGCCGACACCCGGCTGCCCAAGCTCATCGGCCTGAAGCCCAGCCGCAAGATGCCGCTCTTCAACGGCGCCCTGGAGTGCCGGCTGTACGAAATCAAGGTGGTGGCGGGGAGCAATCGGCGGTAAGGGACGCCGGTCAACGGCGGAACACAGCCTCAAACAATGTCGAGGTGCCCGATGCCGGTGGTCAAGTCCCGGTCCTTCGACTCCTTCCCCTGCAGCTTGATCTGCAACCGCAAGTCGTTGAGGGAATCGGCGTTACGGAGCGCGTCCTCGTAGGTGATCTTGCCGGCCTCGTAGAGGTCGAAGAGGGCCTGGTCGAAGGTCTGCATCCCCAGTTCCCGGGACTTCTTCATGATTTCCTTGATCTCGTGGACCTCACCCTTGAAGATCAGGTCGGAAACCAGCGGGGAATTGAGCATCACCTCGATGGCGGCGACCCGGCCCTTGCCGTCCTTCTTGGGGATCAGTCGCTGGGACACCATGGCCCGCAGGTTCAGTGACAGGTCCATGAGCAACTGCTGGCGGCGCTCTTCCGGGAAGAAGTTGATGACCCGGTCGATGGCCTGGTTGGCGCTGTTGGCGTGGAGGGTCGCCAGGCAGAGGTGACCGGTTTCGGCGAAGGCCACGGCGTAGTCCATGGTCTCCCGGTCGCGGATTTCCCCCATCAGGATCACGTCCGGCGCCTGGCGCAGGGTGTTCTTCAGGGCCGGTTCCCAGTCGTCGGTATCCACGCCCACCTCCCGCTGGGTCACGATGCAGTTCTTGTGCTCGTGGACGTATTCGATCGGGTCCTCGATGGTGATGATGTGGCCGAAGGTGTTTTCGTTGCGGAAATCCACCAGGGAGGCGAGGGACGTGGTCTTGCCGGTGCCGGTGCCGCCGACGAAGATGACCAGGCCGCGCTTGGTTAGGGCGATGTCCTTGATGACCGGCGGCAGGCCCAGTTCATCCAGCTTCGGGATGGTCATGTTGATGGTCCGGCAGACGATGCCGACCCGGCCCTGCTGGACGAAGGCATTGACCCGGAAGCGGCCGATCCCCGCCGGCGAGATGGCGAAATTACATTCCTTGGTGGCTTCGAATTCCGCCGACTGGCGGTCATTCATGATGGAACGCGCCAGCTCGGCGGTGTGCTGAGGGGTGAGGACCTGGTTGGAAACCGGGGTCACCTTGCCGTCGATCTTGATGGCGGGGGGGAAATTCGCCGTGATGAACAGGTCCGACCCCTTCTTCTGCGCCATGAGGCGCAGGAGGTCGTGCATGAATTTCATTGCCTGATCGCGTTCCATATTCTCTTCCTTGCTCGTCGATACGGCGTTGCCTGCGCCCGCGGCCAGCTTGCCGTACTAAAGTACTGTCTGCGCCGGCCGCGACCTTGGCGCCTTGTCTCGACTTCGCTTTACTGTGACAGGTGAATGCTTACGCCGGGAAGGCGTCCTTGTTGGCTGCCTTGGAGCGGGCCTCGCTGCTGGAGACGACGTTCCGGCGAACGAGGTCCTGCAAGTTCTGGTCCAGGGTCTGCATGCCGAAGTTCTGGCCGGTCTGGATGGCGGAATACATCTGGGCCACCTTGTTTTCCCGAATGAGGTTACGGATGGCGGGGGTGCCGATCATGATCTCGTGGGCCGCCACCCGGCCGTTGCCGTCCTTGGTCTTCAAGAGGGTCTGGGAAATGACCGCCCGCAGGGATTCGGAGAGCATCGAGCGGACCATTTCCTTTTCCGCGGCCGGGAAGACGTCCACGATCCGGTCCACGGTCTTGGCGGCCGAGGAGGTGTGCAGGGTGCCGAACACCAGGTGGCCGGTTTCGGCGCCGGACAGGGCCAGGCGGATGGTTTCCAGGTCCCGCATTTCGCCCACCAGGATCACGTCCGGGTCTTCCCGTAGGGCGGAGCGCAGGGCGTTGTTGAAGGACAGGGTGTGAGGACCCACTTCCCGCTGGTTCACCAGGCACTTCTTGGATTCATGGACGAATTCGATGGGGTCCTCGACGGTGAGGATGTGGCCGTAGTCGTTTTCGTTGATGTGGTTGACCATCGCCGCCAGGGTGGTGGACTTGCCCGAACCGGTAGGGCCGGTGACCAGGACGATGCCCCGGGGGAATTCGGAGATGTCCTTGAAAATCTTGGGGCAGTTCAGCTCTTCCAGGGTCAGCACCTTGGAGGGAATGGTCCGGAACACCGCGGCGGCGCCCCGGTGCTGGTTGTAGGCGTTAACCCGGAAGCGGGCCAGGTTCGGGATTTCGAAGGAGAAGTCGCACTCCAGGGTTTCTTCGTAAATCTTCCGCTGGCCGTCGTTCATGATGTCGTACACCATGCCATGGACATCCTTGTGCTCCATGGGCGGCAGGTTGATACGGCGGACATCGCCGTGGACCCGGATCATGGGCGGCAGGCCGGACGAGAGGTGAAGGTCGGAAGCCTTGTTCTTGACGCCGAAGGCCAGGAGTTCGGTAATGTCCATGCGGGTATCCTCGGGGGGCGCGTGTATACTTGGGGAAAGCCTGAATTCCAAAGGATTATGAGCGTAATCGCCTCCAACCTGCAAGCCGTCAGAGCCCGCATTGACGCGGCTGCGCGGGCCGTCGGACGGGATCCGGCAACGGTGAAATTGCTCGCCGTCAGCAAGACCTGGCCGGCAGAAAACATCCGGGAAGCGGCCCGGGCAGGACAACGTTCTTTCGGCGAAAATTACGTCCAGGAGGCCGTGGAAAAGGTCGGCCAATTGCGGGATATGGAACTGGAATGGCACTTCATCGGGCCGCTGCAGAGCAACAAGACCCGCCTGGTGGCCGAGAACTTCGCCTGGGTTCACTCCATCGAAAGGCTGAAGATCGCCGAGCGCCTGTCGGCCCAGCGTCCCGCCGGCCTACCGCCCCTGGAAGTGTGCGTGCAAGTCAATGTCTCCGGGGAGGCCAGCAAGAGCGGCTGCGAACCGTCCGAGGCCGTGGAACTGTGCCGCCGGGTGGCGGAACTGCCCAAGCTGCGGCTGCGCGGCCTCATGGCGATTCCTGAGCCGGTGGAAGAATTCGAAGCCCAGCGCCGGCCCTTCAAGCAACTGAAAGAATTGTTCGAATCCCTGCGAGCCGGCGGCCTGCCGCTCGATACCCTGTCCATGGGCATGTCCCATGACCTGGAGGCAGCCATTGCCGAAGGGGCGACGGTGGTTCGAATCGGCACCGCTATTTTTGGTGAGAGAAACTACCTATGAAGATCACTTTCCTGGGCGGCGGCAACATGGCCAACGCCCTCATCGGCGGCCTCCTGAAGCAGGGCTTCGCCCCCGCCGACATCCATGTAGTGGAGCTGAACGCCGACAACCGCGCCAGGCTCGCCAGCACCTACGGCGTCACCTGCCATGCCGGCCCTGAGGCCGCCGCCTGGGCCACTGACCTGATCGTGCTGGCGGTGAAGCCCCAGCAGATGAAGGAGGCGGTGGCACCCATTGCGCCGCACCTCGCCAACCAGGTCGTGATCAGCATCGCCGCCGGCCTGCGGCTGGAATCCCTGTCCCGCTGGCTGGGGGGCTACCGCAAGCTGGTACGCACCATGCCCAACACCCCCGCTCTCATCGGCGCCGGCATCACCGGGCTCTTCGCCCTGCCGGAGGTCTCCGCCGATGAGCGAGCCGCCGCCGAGCGGGTGCTGCAGGCGGTGGGCACTACCGTCTGGATCGACGACGAATCCCGCATCGACGCCGTCACCGCCGTTTCCGGCAGCGGCCCGGCCTACGTCTTCCTGTTCATCGAGGCCCTGCAGCAGGCGGCTGCCGACCTGGGCTTCACCCCCGAGCAGGCGCGGCAACTGTCCATCGAGACGGTGCTGGGCGCCGCCAAGCTGGCCGCCGCCTCCGACGAGCCGGCCTCCATCCTGCGGGAGCGGGTGACCTCCAAGGGCGGCACCACCGAGGCGGCCCTCAAGGTCATGGCCGAGCGGGGCGTCAAGGAAGGCATCGTCGCCGGCATCCAGGCGGCCGATGCCCGGGGGCGGGAGCTGGGCAATCTGCTAGGGGCAGCATGAGCAAGGAGCAAGGTTCCATGATGAACAAAGTGAAGAATGGAATGCGACTGGCCGCGAATGCTGCCAAGGCCTCCCACTCGCGGACGTGCGCATCCCCGGCATGCTTTGCAAGCCAGGGTCCCTGCTTACTGCTCGGGGAGGCCGACTGATGCTCACCCAGGCCATCGTCTTCCTGGCCGATGCCATCGTCGGCTTCTTCTGCTTCCTTTTCCTCCTGCGCTTCTACATGCAGGCCTTCCGGGTATCCTTCGGCAATCCCTTCGGCCACTTCGCCGTGGCCCTGACCAACTGGGCCGTGAAGCCATTGCGCCGGGTGGTGCCGGGGATGTTCGGCCTGGATATGGCCAGCCTCCTCATGGCCCTGGTGCTGCAACTGGCCTTGATCGCCCTGATCCTGGCCCTGGGCGGCGGGCTCTTCATCCTGGACGGCCCGACGCTGGCGCTGGCCATGGTCTGGGGTGCGGTGCGGGGCGTGCTGCGCCTGTCCATCTACATCCTCATCGGCGCCCTCATCCTGCAGGCGGTACTGTCCTGGGTGAATCCCTATTCGCCTCTGTCCGGGCCCGCGAACCAGCTGACCCGGCCTTTCCTCGGCCCGATCCAGCGCATCCTGCCCCCCATTTCGGGCATCGACCTGTCGCCCCTGGTGGCCATCCTGCTGGCCCAGGTGGTGCTGATGTTCCTGTGAGCAAGCCCTGGATTCGTCCGGACGGTGCCGGTTGCGTGGTCACCGTCCATGTCCAGCCGGGGGCCAAGCGGACCGAGATCGTCGGGGAACACGGCGACGCCCTCAAGATCCGGCTGGCGGCGCCGCCGGTGGACGGCAAGGCCAACGAGGCCCTGCTGTCTTTCCTGGGGGATAAGCTGGAAGTAGGCCGCCGTGGGGTGGACCTGAAAGCCGGCGCCACATCCCGGCGCAAGCTGGTGACGGCCGACTTGCCGGCCGACCGGGCCCTGGCGCTCCTCGATATTTCCTGAACCGGGAAACGGCTATTGGGCAGTGGGCGATTGGTCGCCTTCGTCCCCGTGCTCCTCGATCAGCTTCAGGGTGATGGCGGCGGCGGTGCCGACGTATTGGCGGCACTGCTGGCGCAGCTGGTTGTTGCGATAAACCGTCCGCCCCTCCTTGGTGTCCAGGTCGCAGGCGATCAGTTCGCTGCACTGGGTGGAGCCGTGGCGGCAATGGAATTCCCGGATCAATTCGCGCACCGCCTGGTAATTCCGGGTCACCGGCGCGCCACCCTCGGTGCGTCCCAGCATCATGTTGATGGCCAGGACGCCCCCGGAAATGGAGCCGCAGGTGCCCCAGGTGCTGGCGACGCCGTTGCAGAAGCCGGTGGCGATGCCGGGGATGAGGGGTGATTTGATGTCCAGGTGCTCGGCCACGGCGGAGAGCACGCTTTCGGCGCAGAAGAAGCCCTGGTCGAAGTAGCCCTGGGCCTTGGCGGCGATGGCGCTGTCGTTCTCCGGTGCCGAAATATGCACCGGGCGGCGCATGAGCCGGCCGGTGAGCTTCTCGATCCCCGGGAAAGGATGCTCCCGCAGGCCTTCGGGGACGCTTTCGGGAGGGCAGGGATGGAAGCCGAAGCGCTTGAAGTAATCCTCGGCGTAGAGTCCCGGTGCATAGATGTCCCGGACTCCCTTTTCCTGGGCGAAGGCGATCAGGCGCAGCAGGAGCTGGCGGGCGATATCCCGCTTGCGGAAACCCGGCAGCACCGACAGCAGCCGGACCAGCCCGATTTCCCCCGGCAGCATTTCCAGGGAAGCGGCTCCGACCAGGTATTTGCCGGCCCGGGCCACAAAGCAGGTGATCTCGCCCAGGACCGGGGCGCTGGGATAGGGATTGAGGCGCTGGAGGCAGCGAACCGCCTCCTGATCCTCCGAAGTTGCGAGCCTGATATCGAACATGCCGTCTCCCTCCGCCTATCCGTCAAGATTGGGGAAGGAGCGCGGCCGGAACGGATCAGGCGCTCCGCTTCTCCCCATCGAACACGACTTTACCACCCGCCAAGGTTAGTGCCACCTTGCCCTGCAATTCAAGACCCAGGAAGGGCGTATTTTTGCCCTTGCTGACTAGGCGGTCGGCGCTAAGGCGCCAGTCGGCAACGGGGTCGAACACGCAGACATCGGCGGGGGCTCCGACCCCCAGGTGGCCGGCATCGACCCCCAGGATGGCGGCCGGGTCGGCGGTGATGCGGGCCAGGGCGGCGGTCAGGGAAACCTGGTTGTCCGCGGCCCACTTGAGGGTCAAAGGCAGCAGCAGTTCCAGGCCGGTGGCGCCGGGCTTGGCTTCGCCGAAGGGCAGGAGCTTGTCGTCGGCGCCCACCGGAGTGTGGTCCGAACAGATGGCGGCCAGGCCGGAAGCGGCGGCGGCGGCCAGGGCGGCGCGGTCCGACTGGGTGCGCAGGGGCGGGTCGAAGCGGGCTTGGCTGTTGAAGAACCCGATGTCGTTTTCGGTCAGGTGCAAGTGGTGGATGCCCACGTCGCAGGAGACGGGCAGACCTTCGGCCTTGGCCTGCCGGATCTGGGCCACACCGGCAGCACTGGAGATACGGGTCAGGTGCATGCGCACGCCGGTGTCCCGCACCAGTTGCAGGTAGGTGGCGATGGCGACGGTCTCGGCACTCACCGGGATGCCGGCCAGGCCCAGGCGGCTGGCGACTTCGCCGGCGTGGGCGATGCCGTTGCGGGCCAGCCAGTGATCCTGGGGCTGGAGCCAGACGGCGAAGCCGAAGGTGGCGGCGTATTCCAGGGCGCGCAGCAGGGCCTCGGTGTCGATCACCGGGCGCTTGGCCTGGGAGAAAGCGACGCAACCTGCCTTGGCGAGGCCGGCCAGTTCGGCCAGGCGTTCGCCGTTGAGGCCGACGGTGAGGGCGCCCAGGGGCAGGACCCGGGCGCGGCCGATTTCCTCGGCTCGGTGCACCAGGCGGTCGGCCAGCTCGGGCTCGTCCAGGGGAGGATCGGCGTCCGGCGGGACGACCACGGAGGTGACGCCGCCGGCTACAGCGGCAGCCAGTTCGGCTTCGATGCTGTTGAGGCGGGCGCCCAGGTCCACGAGGCCGGGGCAGACGACGCGGCCGCCGGCGTCGATGGTACGGTCGGCGGCGAAGCCGGCCGGGGTCTGGCCGAAGCCGGCCACTTTGCCGTCGGCGATGAAGAGGTCGGCGTTCTGGTCGAGGCCGTGCTTGGGATCGATGAGGCGGCCGTTACGGATGGCGATTTTCATGTTTTCAGTTCCCTGCAACGATGCTCATGACGGCCATGCGGACGGCGATGCCGAAGGTGACCTGGGGCAGGATGACGGCCTGGGGACCGTCGGCCACGGCGGAGTGGATCTCCACGCCGCGGTTCATGGGGCCCGGGTGGAGCACGATGGCGTCCGGCTTGGCCTGGGCCAGCTTCTGGGGCGTGAGGCCGTAGTGGCGGAAATACTCGCCGGCAGAGGGGAGCAGGGCGCCGGTCATGCGCTCGTTCTGGAGGCGCAGCATGATGACCACGTCGCAGTCCTTGAGGCCCTCGGCCATGTCGTGGAAAACATGGACGCCCAGCTTGTCCAGATGGCTGGGAAGCAGGGTTTGCGGCCCGACGGCACGGACTTCCGGCACCCCCAGGGTGGTGAGGGCGTGGATGTCGGAGCGGGCTACCCTGGAATGAAGGATGTCGCCGACGATGGCCACCCGCAACTGGGTGAAGTCCTTCTTGTAGTGCCGGATGGTGTACATGTCCAGCAAGCCCTGGGTGGGGTGGGCATGGCGGCCGTCGCCGGCATTGACCACATGGATGTCGTCCCGGCCGACCCGGGCCAGGTGCTCGGCGATCAGGTAGGGGGCGCCGCTGGCGGCATGCCGCACCACGAACAGGTTGGCGTGCATGGCGCACAGGTTGTCGATGGTATCCAGCAGGGTTTCGCCCTTGGCCGTGGAAGAGCGGCCGATGTCCAGGTTGATGACGTCGGCGGACAGGCGCTTGGCGGCGATCTCGAAGGTGGTGCGGGTACGGGTGGAGTTCTCGAAGAACAGGTTGAAGACGCTCTTGCCGCGCAGCAAGGGCACCTTCTTCACTTCCCGCTCGGAGACTTCCATGAAGGAAGCGGCGGTGTCCAGGATGTGGGTGATCACGTCCCGGGGCAGGCCCTCGGTGGACAAGAGGTGGATCAGTTCGCCGTTCTTGTTGAGCTGGGGGTTATACATTTTCCAGCCTCCAGGCCAGGCGGCCTTCTTCGTTGCGGGTCAGGGTCAGGCACTCGTCTTCGTCCAGTTCCACATTCCAGATGCAGTACTGGGCCGCAATGGGCAACTCCCGCTCGCCCCGGTCGGCCAGGACGACCAACTGGACGGAAGCCGGGCGGCCGTAGTCGAACAGTTCGTTCAGGGCGGCGCGGGTGGTGCGGCCGGTGTAGAGCACGTCGTCTACCAGGATCAGGTGCCGGCCTTCCACGTCGAAGGGGATGGCGGTGGGGCGCACCTGGGGATGCAGGCCCTTTTCGGCGAAGTCGTCCCGGTAGAAGGAAACGTCGATCAAGCCGATATCCTCGGAAAGGCCCAGGAGTTCCTTCAGGCGCTCGGCGATCCAGGCGCCGCCGCTGTGGATGCCCACCAGGGCGGGATTCTTGGCGAGCTCGGGATGGAGGCGGTCGGCCAGTTGCCGGCACTGGGCCTCGGCGTCGGGCAGGGGATTAGGCAGATTGGGCATGGCGGGTGTCGAACCAAGTTTGGAGAATGAGTTGGGCGGCGACGGCGTCGAGGAGGGGCTTGGCGGCCTTGGCATTGCGGCCGGTTTCCCGGAGCCGGGCTTCGGCGTCCAGGGAAGTCAGGCGCTCGTCGACGAGGTGGGTGGGAAGCTGGAAGTGCCGCTCCAGGCGCTCGGCGAAGTTCCTGCAGCGGGCGGTCATTTCGTGGGGGGTGCCGTCGGCGTGGGTGGGCAGGCCCACCACCAGTTCCTTGGGCTGCCATTCGGCGATCAGCTTGCCGATGGCGGCGTAGCGTTCTTCCTTGGACTGGACGTGGAGGACGGCGATGGGGTGGGCATTGCCCAGTTCGGTTTCGCCGACGGCGATGCCGATGCGCTTTTCACCGAAATCGAGGGCGAGAACCGTCCCCATCGGGTCAGGCGTGGCCCGCGGTGTCGGAAAGTTGGCTGAAACTGATCCCCAGCTTCATCATGGCGGCCGGCAGGCGCTCCTCGGGGGGCATCTCGAACAGGATATCGGGCCGGGCGGGAACGGTGAGCCAGGCGTTCTGGGCCAGTTCCTCTTCCAACTGGCCGGCGCCCCAGCCGGCGTAGCCGAGGGTGACCATGAATTCGGCCGGATTGCCGGATGCTCCCACCGCCGCCAGGATGTCCCGGGAGCTGGTGAGGCCGACATTGCCATTGACCGCCAGGGTCGATTGCCACTGGCCCACCGGGCGGTGGAGCACGAAGCCGCGATCCAGTTGGACGGGGCCGCCGAAATAGACCGGCAGTTCGGAGAGTTCCTGATGTTCCAGGGGCAGTTCGATCTTCTCGAACAGGCTCGCCAGGTTCATGTCGATGGGGCGATTGACGATGATGCCCAAGGCGCCGTTTTCGTTGTGCTCGCAGACATACACGAGGGACTGGGCGAAATACGGGTCGGTCATCGCCGGCATGGCGATGAGGAAGTTGTCGGTCAGATTGACGGCATCCATGGACGAGATTTTAATCGGCGGGGAGAGACAAACCAACCATGACTTTCAATAAATCCCTTGTCTGGTTCCGGCGCGACCTGCGCGACTACGACCATGCCGCCCTGGCGGCGGCCCTGGAGCAATCGGAGCAGGTGTTTTGCGCGTTCGTTTTCGACCGTGAAATCCTGGAGGCGTTGCCTTCGACCCGCGACCGGCGGGTACATTTCATACGGGAAAGCCTGGTGGAATTGAACGACGCCCTGGCTCGGCGGGGGGGCGGGCTGATGATCCGGACCGGCCGGGCCCGGGAGGAAATCCCCCGCCTCGCCCGGGAACTCGGGGTGGAGGCGGTATTCGCCAATCGGGATTACGAGCCGGCGGCGAAGGAGAGGGATGGGGAGGTGGTCCGGCGGTTGGCGGCGGAGGGAATCGCGTTTTCCCTTTCCAAGGACCAGGCCATCTTCGACGGTGACGAGGTGCTGACCCTGGCCAACAGTCCCTACACGGTCTTCACCCCCTACAAGAACGCGTGGCTGAAGCGTTTCGTGCAGATAGGCTGCCGTCCCTGGGACAGCAACGGCAGCCTCGCTCCGCTCCCGGCTGGAAGCGGCGTGCCCAGGCTGGAGGAGATCGGCTTCGAGGCCTCCGACCTGGAGGAAATTGGCATCCGCCCCGGCATGTCCGGTGCCCGGGCGGGGTGGCAGGATTTCCAGCAGCGGCTGGACCGCTACGCCGAGGCCCGGGACTATCCGGCGGTCAAAGGGGTTTCCTACCTCTCCGTCCATCTGCGCTTCGGCACTCTGTCGATACGGGAACTGGCCGACCATGCCTGGCGGGTGGCCGAGGCGGGAAGCGCCGGGGCGGCGACCTGGCTGAGCGAGCTCATCTGGCGGGACTTCTACTTCATGATCCTGGACCGTTTTCCCCATGTGGTGACGGGTCCCTTCAAGGGGCAGTACGAAGGGCTGATTTGGGACGATTGGCCCGAAGGGTTTAATGCCTGGTGCGAAGGGCGAACCGGCTATCCCCTGGTGGACGCGGCCATGCGCCAGCTCAATCGTAGCGGCTATATGCACAACCGCCTGCGCATGGTAGCGGCGTCCTTCCTGATCAAGGATCTGGGGATCGACTGGCGCCTGGGGGAGGCCTATTTTGCCCGGCTGCTCAACGACTTCGACCTGGCCGCCAACAACGGCGGCTGGCAGTGGGCGTCATCCACCGGCTGCGACGGCCAGCCCTGGTTCAGGATTTTCAATCCGGTGACCCAGTCGGAGAAATTCGATCCCCAGGGGCGGTTCATCCGGCGCTACGTGCCGGAACTGGCTTCCGTGCCGGACAAGTTCGTCCATGCGCCGTGGCGCATGGGGGAGAAGGAGCAGGCGGCATCGGGGGTGACGATCGGCCGGGATTACCCGGCCCCCATCGTCGATCACGAAACGGCGCGCCAGCGGACACTGGCGCGCTACGGCCGGGTCAGGTAGAGCGCTTCGCCTTCACGAAGCCGTCGATCAGGCGCAGCAGGGTATCCTCGTCGTAGGGCTTGCCGAGGTAGTCGTTGGCGCCCAGTTCGATGGCGTAGTTGCGGTGCTTGTCGGCGGTCCGGGAGGTGATCATGATCACCGGCAGGCTCTTCAGGCGGTCGTCGGCGCGGATGTTGCGCAGCAGGTCGAAGCCGTCCATGCGTGGCATCTCCACATCCGACAGGATCACGTCGGGCCTGATCTCGGTGAGCTGTTCCAGGGCATCGACGCCGTCCTTGGCCGTCACCACCTGGTAGCCTTCCCGGGAAAGGAGGCGGCCGGTGATCTTGCGCACGGTCAGGGAGTCGTCCACCACCATGACGGTGGGCAGGGTGGCGGCGGGGGCCGCGGGAACCTGCGCCGTCTGGATCGGGGCGGCGCGGGTGACGCTGACCTGGGTGGTACGGCTGGCCAGGGCGACCGGGTTGAGGATGAGCACCACCTGGCCGTCGCCGAGGACCGTGGCGCCGGCAATGCCGACCACCCGAGCCAGTTGGGGCCCGATGTTCTTGACCACGACTTCCTGATTGCCCTGGAGTTCGTCCACCTGGACGGCGACCCGCTGGCTACCGGAACGCAGGAGCAGAATCCAGTAGAGCCGGCGGGTTTCCGGCAGCGCCCCCGTGTCGCCCAGGAGCTTGGGCAGGAAGTGGATGGGATAGCGATGGCCCATCCACTCGATTTCGCCCTTCTCCTGATAGACGTGCAGGACCTTTTCCTTCAGTTCCTGAACCTGCTCGATCATGGTCGAGGGAATGGCGTACAGGTTGGTGCCGACCCGGACCAGCAGGGTCTGGGTCACCGCCAAGGTGAGCGGCAGGTAGAGGCGGAAAGTGGTTCCCTTGCCCGGAGTGGACAGGATTTCGATCCGGCCGCCCAGGCTGGCGACTTCGGTCCGTACCACGTCCATGCCGACTCCCCGGCCGGCCACCTGGGTGACCTGGGCAGCGGTGGAGAAACCGGGCTGGAAGATGAAGTCGAAAATGCGCGTATCGTCCGCTTCCTCGCCGGGAGCCAGCAGGCCCATGGCCTCGGCGCGGGCGCGGATGCGGTCGGGGTCCAGGCCGGAACCGTCGTCGGCCATGGATAGGATGATTTCGTTGCCTTCCTGCTGGAGGGAGACCGTGACCTCGCCGATTTCGGACTTGCCCTTGGCAACCCGCTCGTCCCGGTCTTCGATACCGTGGGTGATGGCGTTGCGGAGCATGTGCTCCAGGGGGGCCAGCATCTTGTCCAGGACCGAACGGTCGATTTCCACCTGGCCGCCCCGGATGTCCAGGTTGGCGCGCTTGCCGACTTCCTTGGCGGTCTGGCGGACGATACGGTAAAGGCGTTCGCTCTGGCTGTCGAAAGGCACCATGCGCACGCCCATGAGCTGTTGCTGCAGGCTGCGGTTGAGTCGGGCCTGGGCGAGGATGGCGGCGTTGGCGTCGTCGAGGTTCTTGAGCAGGTTCTGCTGCAGGGTGGCCACGTCGTTCACCGACTCGGCCATGAAGCGGGTGAGCTCCTGGAAGCGGGTGAAACGGTCCAGCTCGAGGGGGTCGAAGCCCTTGTCCGCCGCCGTCTGGGCCACGTTGGCCTGCATCTGGGTTTCGGCCTGGATTTCGATTTCCCGCAACTGGCGGCGCAGACGGATGACGTTCTCGGTCAGTTCCAGGAGCGAGCCCTTGAGGCCGCGCATTTCGCCTTCGATCCGGGCGCGGGCAATGGACAGCTCGCCGGCCTCGTTCACCAAGCGGTCGAGGAGGTCGGCGCGGACCCGCAGGGTGGCCTTCTGGGCGCCGCCTTCCGGTTCGGCTTCGGCGACGGCGACAGCCACTGCGGCGGGGGACGGAGTGGCCGGGGCGGAAACAGGCGCCGCGGTCACAGGTTCGACGGCGGGGCCGGCTTCGGGCTCTGCTTCGGTCGCGGCGAAGGAGGTGACGGGTGCCGCTTCCTCGACGGAGGCGCCGCCATCCTGGAGCCGTTCGGTTAGCTGGATCAGGGTGTCGCAGCCGTTCTCGATTTCTTCGACCTGGGCCCGGTTGGCGGACCCGGAACGCAGGATGTCCTCGACCCGGGCTTCCAGGATATGAGTGGCTTCGCCCAGGTTCATGGCACCGGCCATGCGGGCGCTGCCCTTGAAGGTGTGCAGCAGGCGGGCCAGGGCGCGGGGCGGGGCCGAGTCCTCAGGGGCGGCGCGCCAGGCGCGCAACTGCTCACTGAAGCCCCGCACGATGTCCTGGGCCTCTTCCAGGAAGATAGGCAGGAGCTGCTCGTCCAACTCGTCCTTGAGGACGGGCAGGTCCGGCACCGGGGGCGGCAGGGTCAGCTCTTCGCCGGCTTCGTCCTCGGCGACGGAGGAGGCCTCGGCGGGCTCCGAAACGGGAGCTTCTTCCACCGGCGCCGGGGTGGGGATGAGGTAGATCTCCTCAAGTGCTTCCACCAGGGCCGGTTGGGGCTCGGGGCTGCGCTGCTCGGCCAGGGCTGCGAACATATCCTCCAGGCCGATGATGGCCTGGCGGACGGTTTCGAGGCCTTCGATGCTGTCCGGGCGCGGGCAGTGGTCGCGGCGCAGGAGGGCGTGCTCCAGGGCGATGGCGACCTTGTTGATCGGGATCAGGCCGACGGTGGCGGCGATACCGCCCAGGGTATGGGCGGCCCGGGTCATTTCGAAGGTGGTGGGCGCCGTGGGCTGGATTTCCAGATCACCGAAGCTGTTCGCCAGGGTGTTCATGTGCCCGCGGGCTTCCTCCCGGAAGATGTCGTACAGGGTCGGGGAAGCGGCAGGTGCCGGGGTCGGGGCGGGAGCTTCCGCCGTTTCCTCCGGCAGGGTTTCGAGAATTTCCTCGGCCGGCTCCTCAACCGGCTCTGCGGCAGGTTCCTCGATGGCGACTTCGGCTTCGCCCAGTTCGGGCAAGTTGGTCAGTTCGAGGGCTTCGTCCATCACCGGGGGCAGGGGTTCGACCGCTTCGGCGGGAGCCAGCGGCGTCGGGGACTCGGTCAGCTCGGAGAAGCTCAGGTCCAGGTCCGCGATGACTGCGGGCTCGGCTTCCCCGGCGACTACTTCGAGCGCTTCCGGCAGCTCCAGGTCGGCCGGGGCTTCGATCAATTCGATGGCCTCGGTGGATTCGCCCAGCTCGGGGAAGTCGAGTTCGGCCAGAGGCTCGGCTTCGACGGCTTCCGGCATATCGAGGGATTCGAGCCCGGAAATGGGTTCGATCGCTTCGACGGGTTCAGCAACCGGGGGCGCCTCGGCGGGAATTTCCTCCCCAAACTCAGGGAGCTCATCCAGTTGGAAGACTTCCGGCTCCGTGGCGGGCACTTCCGGAAGCGGTTCCACAGCTTCCGGGGGAGCCTCCACCACGGGAGGGGACAGGTCGTCCAGATTGAAGTCGAAGGAGCCGAATTCGTCCGCTGGCGCCAGGACTTCCGTCGACTCGATAGCCTCGACCTCTTCGATGGATTCGATCGCAGGTTCGGGGAATTCGATGATTTCGGCCGGCGCGGGCTGGGTGGCCTTGGCAAACGGCAGCTCGATGATCTGGGCGGTGGGCTGGGGAATCGGCTCGGGCGCCGGCGCTGCCGGTGCCGGGGCCGGAGCGGCCAGGGGTTCGGCGCCGCGCAGGCGTTCCGCCAGGGCCACCAGGCCAGTGGCATCGGGCAGGGGATTGTCGTGGTCTTCCAGGTGGCGCACCCAGGCGGAGAACACCGCCTGCTCCTGCTCGATCATGGAGAGGAGTTCCGGGGTGACTTCCAGTTCCTGGCGGAGCCACAGGTTGAGGGTCTGTTCCAGGGCCCAGGCGGTTTCGCCCAGGTCGTTAAGCCCCACCATGCGGCCGCTGCCCTTGAGGGTGTGGGTGTTGCGCCGCACGGTGGTGAGGGCCTCGGTGTTGTGGCCGTCGGCCCGCAGGAGTTCCAGGTTCTCGGCCATGGTGCCGAGCACTTCCTGGGCTTCTTCGAGGAAGATGTCCAGTAGTTCGGCGTCGATCTCGTCGCCGCTGGATTGGGCGAGCTGCAGGGTCTGGGCGGAGGGGGCCGGGGCCTCGGCAACGGCGGGTTTCAGGGACGACAGGGCTGCGTCCAGGGCGGCGGGAGCCTCGATGTCGTCGGCGGCCAGGGCCGAGAGGGCGGCCTTGGCGGTGTCGGCCAACTGCTGGTCGGCCACCAGGTCGGCATCCTTCTGGAGGGCCTGGAGGTTCTGCTTCAGTTCGTCCTTGAGCTGGGCGTCCTCAGGCTTTTCCTTGAGGGCTTCGACCAGGGCCTGGGTTTCCCGTTTCTGCTGTTCGAGTTCGGTTTCGACGGAACGGGCGGGTTCGAGGTCGGGGGTTTCTTCCTCGTCCTCTTCGACAACCGCCTCGGGTTCGCCGTTGAGCTGGCGGACAAAGGTATCGAAGTCGGCGGTGCCGTGCTGCAGGGAATCCACGAAGAATCCCAGCATGGACAGTTCCTGGGCGACCTTTTCGAAATCGTCCTGGGCCGGGGTGTAGCCGGGCTGGGCGAAGTCGCGGATTTGCCTGCGGCACTGTTCCAGCACGGTGATGGCACTGTCGTGGCCGAGGATGGTGAGGGCGCCGGCCACCTGCTTGAGGGGGCCTTCGAGTTGAGCGAGGTCCTGGGCCTTTTCCGGGTCCCGGAAAAAGGCGTCCAGGGCCTGTTCGATCTGGGCCAGGTTGTTCTGGATTTCCCGGGCCACCTGGCCGATGAGGAGCTTTTCCTGGGCCCGGCGGGTCATCTCGTCCAGGAGGGGGATGGCCTCGTCGCTTTCCAGGGGCTTGCCGGCGATGCAGGCGTGGAGCCGGGCGACCATGAGGTCTACCTGCTGGGCGAAATCGGTGCCCAGGCGGCGGAAGTTCTCCTGGGCGTTCTGCAGCAGCAGGATGGCGGTGGCCACTTCCATGGCGACCGATTCGCTGTGCCGGGCCGGGTCCTCGGTGAGCCATTTGGCCATGGCGCCGATGCCCTGGCCCAGGCGCTTGAGGTCGGTGTGGCCGATTTCGGCAGTCAGGGAAAGGCAATTGCGGGCGTGTTCGGCGAAGTTGCCCAACATGCCGCTGCTGCCGGCACAGAACTTGTTCCACAACTCTTCGGTACTGGCGGCAGTTTCCCGCAGGCGGCGCAGCAGGGCTTCCTGGGGTGCGGCGACGGGGGCGTCGGCGGCGGGCACCAGGCTGTCGAGCTGGAAGGTGTTGCGGATGGCGTGGACTTCGCCCTCGGCGCTGTCGGGGGCCTGGGCGATGTAGTAGAGGGCGTCCCGCATGAGCCGCTCGGCCACGTTGCGGGAGCCTTCGAGCAGGCGGCGGATCTGGAGGTCGATGCGGGCGCACAGCTGCCGCATTTCGACATCGGTGGCGTCGCCCCGCTCGCTCAGGGTATTGAGGAAGCCCAGGGACACCCACCAGAAGGCGCGGGCGGCCGGGGTTTCCTGGCTGGCTTCGATGTTGGCCAGGGCGGTGCGCATCTGCTCCAGGCCGGCGGAGGCGGCTTCGGGCTTCTTCAGCCACATCAGCAGGCCCTTCTGGAAGCGGGCCCGCTCTGCCTTCACCAGCGTCTGGATTTCCTGGGGAGATTTCTTGGCGGCGCCCGTCCGCTTGGGCGGGCGAACGCTGAGGTCGGGATAGAACAGATCGGTGGCGCGGGCGGACTTGACGCCTCGGGCCTGGGCGAGGGCCTGGTAGGCCGGCAGCAGGCGCAGCGGCTGGTTGGGCTCGCCGGCCATGAGGTCGTCCAGGTACTGGCGCAGGGCGGCAATGGCCTGTTCCACGGCGCCGAAGGCCTCCGGGGAAGCGGCGGCCTTGCCTTCCTCAATGGCCAGGAGCAGGGCTTCCAGGCTGTCGGTCACCTGGGTGACGCCGTCCAGCCCGACGATGGAAAGGGCGCCATGCACCTGGTGCATGTGGGTGCGGCAGAATTTGAGCTGGGTCGGATCGGCGTTGCCGGCACATTGCCTAAGGGCCTCGCCAGCCTTGTCCAGGGCCTGGTCGATCTCACCCTTGACCCAGGTCAGGGGGCCCAAATCAAATTCAGTCGCTGCATTCATAGTGTGTCGTTTCTCAGGTCACCTTGAAGCCGGCGACCGAACCCTTCAATTCCTGGGCCAGGCCGGTAAGTTCATCAACAGCTTCGGCGGTGCGCTGGGTACCGGCGGTGGTCTGCTCGGTCACCCGCAGGATGTCCTGCATCATCTGGGCCACGCGGGTCGCGGACTCGGACTGTTCGTGGGTGGCGGAGGAAATCTGTTCGATCAGGCCGGCGAGGTCGCGGGACACCTGGCCGATTTCCGCCAAGGCCTGGCCGGCCGCGTCGGAACGGCGGGCCCCTTCCACCACACCCTGGGTGGATTGTTCCATGGCGGACACCGCATCCTGGGTGTCGGTCTGAATGGTTTTCACAATGGCCGCGATCTGCTTGGTCGCTTCGGCGGAGCGTTCGGCGAGGCGCTGCACTTCTTCCGCAACCACCGTGAAGCCCCGGCCCGCTTCGCCGGCGGAGGCGGCCTGGATGGCGGCGTTCAGAGCCAGAACGTTGGTCTGCTCGGTAATGTCCGAAATCAGTTCCACGATTTCACCGATCTCCTGGGAGCTTTCGCCCAGGCGCTTGATGCGCTTGGAGGTTTCCTGGATGTGCTCGCGGATTTCGTTCATGCCCTTGATGGAGTCCTGCACGGCCTCCGTACCCTTTTCGGCGGCGGCCAGGGATTGGCGGGCCACCTGGGCGGAGTTGTTGGCGCTGTCGGATACGTCGTTCATGGACTGGGCCATGGCCAGGGCGGATTCGCCAGCCGACTGAATTTCCTGGGACTGCTTCTCGGCAGCGGAGAGGAGTTCGTTGGAGGTCTGCCGGGCGATTTCGGTGGCGGCGGTCACTCGGTTGGCGGCGTCGTTGATGCGGCCGACCAGAACCCGGAGTTCTTCAATGGTGTAGTTGATGGAGTCCGCGATGGCGCCGGTGATGTTTTCGCTCACGGTGGCGGTGACGGTCAGGTCGCCGTCGGCCAGGTCGCCCAGTTCGTTCATGAGTCGCAGAATGGCGTCCTGGTTTTCCCGGTTCACCGTTTCCGACTCCTGGCGCTGGCGCTCGGATTCGTCGGCTCGGCGGGTCGTGTCGTCCAGGTAAATCTTGGCCAGCAGGGCCAGGGAAGCGACGGCCAGGACGGTGAGCACAACCAGGATGATGACGTACAGACCGCGTTCGGAGAGGTATTCCTGGTAAGCGGCGGCCAGGTTGTCGGTGGCCTTCAGGAGGTCCTCGCTCTCCCGGAAGATGCGGGAACCGGACTGCTTGGAAAGCACCAGGGGCTGCATGTTGCCCAGGATGTTGCCGATGGCGTTCTGGTAGTCCTTGAAGGTGGTTTCCAGCTCAGCCAGCTTTTCCTTGGTGTCGGCATCGTTGGAGCCGGAGAGGCGCAGGGATTCGCTGCCCTTGATGAGGCCGGTCAGGTTGTCCCGGAAGGCATTGGTGTCCTTGCCCAGGAGGAAGGCCACTTCCGGGTTGATCACGTCGCCCACCAGCATGGCGGCGGCGTTCTTGGCGATCCGCTGGGTCAGCATCACCAGCTGGTTGGCGGCGGCGATTTCCCGGGAACTGCTGCCGGTCTGGAGCTTGAGGGCGGCGATCTGTTCGGAGAGGTCGAGGAGGACGGAATTCTTGGCGTCGATGGTGGCCACGTCCTTACCCAGGGTGATCAGGTTCTTCTCCTGGACCAGCACGGTGGAGGCGTCTTTTTCGGTATTGGCCCACTGCTTGGTCAGCTCATCGAGCTGGGCGGTGACGTTGCTCGGAGAGGCCGGAACTTCGATGCCGGCGACTTCGCCGCCGTTGGTCAACCGGTCGAGAATTTGCGAGAAATTGTCGCGGGATTCCTTCAATTGCACGAAGGCGGTCGGGTTGCCCTGGATGGCCAGCGACGAGGCCTTGGCGAGACGCTGGGAGAGCATGCGCATTTCACCGGAGGCGGCGATATAGGCCGTGCCGTAGGTGGATTCCCGGTTGTCGTGATAGACCAGGATGGCGATGGCCAGCAGCAGGGCGACGAAGATGCCGCCCATGATCTTCATCTGCTCGATGACGGGTTTGCCGGCCAGGAAACCGGGCAACGCAATCTTGGCGCCGGGGTGCGGCAGGGAGGCCGGCGCCGACGGCACATTAGCGGCGGCCGGCGTCATGGCCGCGGAAACGGTCATGGCCGACGAGACGGTCATGTCGTCCTGCGGCGGCCGCTTCTTGCCGAGACTGAGTTTGGGGAGCTTCAAACTGAAAGCCATGCGTTTCCTCCGCAATCGAACGGGTCAGTGGCGCCTAGGCCCCGACATTCATGAATTGTTCATCCGCAAGAAGCTCGCGGACGGAAAGTTTGTGCCAGAGATTGCCGCTGCCGTCGCGGAATTGCTGGCCTCCCCAGACTGGTGCCGACGAGTCGGCGGCCTCGGGGGTGAAGTCCTTGGCGTTTTTCAGGCCCAGCATGCGCGATACCAGCAGGGCAGCGTTCGACCCGTGCTTGGTGCCCACCAGCAAGAGGCGGGAATTGGCATTGATCGGGGTGGGGTCGCCGCCCCGGAAGACCGACAGGTCCGTGACCGCGTACAGATTGCCCCGGATGTTGGCCAGGCCGGCAAACCACGGGCGGGTCAGGGGCACCGAGGTCAGTTTGGGCAGCTGGATGATTTCGCCGGAATCGGAGAGATCCAGAAGCCAGTCCTCGTTGCCGGCCCGGATGCCCAGGAGCGACGAGGTGCCCTGGCCGTGGGCGGCGCCGGTCAGGCGCCCGGCCAGGTATTCCTGGAATTCACGCAGGCTGGTTTTCTTGGCCATTCTGGGCTGCTCAGGGCAGGCTGGCGATTTTCTGGAGCAGTTCCTCGCCGTTGACCGGCTTGACCATGTAGTCCAGGGCGCCTTGGCGCAGGCCCCAGATCTTGTCGGTTTCCTGGCCCTTGGAGGTGCAGACGATGACCGGGATGTTCTTGGTCTCTTCGTCCCGGGTCAGGGTGCGGGTGGCCTGGTAGCCGTTGAGGCCGGGCATAACCACGTCCATGAGGACCAGGTCGGGCTTGGTGGCCTTGGCGCGGGCGATACCCTCTTCGCCGTTTTCTGCGGTGAGGACCTCGTAACCATTCTTGGTCAGAAGGTCGACCACGTAGAAACGCTCGGTGGGCGAGTCGTCCACCACCAGGATTTTCTTGACAGGCATGTGTTGCTCCTAAGCTGCGAAATCGATTACTGCGCGATTACTGGGTCGCCGTCGACGATGCAAACGAGGCGACAGTCTGTAGCAGACTGTCCTTGGTGAAAGGCTTGGTCAGATACTGGTCGGATCCCACCATGCGCCCCCGGGCCCGGTCGAACAGGCCGTCCTTGGAGGACAGCATGATGACGGGGGTGGCGCGGAACCGGCTGTTCTTCTTGATCAAGGCACAGGTTTGGTAGCCATCGAGGCGGGGCATCATGATGTCACAGAAGATGACATCCGGCTGATGGTCGGCGATTTTGGCGAGCGCGTCGAAGCCGTCCTCCGCCAGGACGACCTGGCAACCGGCTTGGACCAGAAAGATTTCAGCGCTGCGCCGGATGGTGTTGCTGTCGTCAATCACCATCACTTTGGTTCCGCGCAGGCTAGGAGCATCTGCCAATTTGAATCTCCCCGACGTGTCTGTTTATTTTTTTACGACTGCATACTATATCGAAAAGCTTAGATAGCGACCATTTCGAAATCACTTTTTCG